>JANXLY010000062.1 GCA_025354885.1 Acidobacteriota bacterium
CGCTTCGGCTTTCCCTGTCTTCCTCTTGGAAATCCCGGCGCGAATGCGTTAAATCCCAGGGGCTTGGGGACAGAGTCCCCATTCCAAGGGGTGACAAAATCGCTGAGCAGTTAACCTGACAGAATCGCTGAGCAACAACAGTCGCCGCAAAGGATATGATCGTCTTTCGGCATGAACAAAGCGCTCTTGCTCTACATGGTCGGCCCTTCACTATGGGCCGCCTCGGTTTGTCAACCTTGCCACCCCAGTCAAACGGAGGCCTATCTTCGCAGTCCTATGGGCAACGCCATCGGCGCGCCCAAACCAGGCCCTCAAACTTCCTTCACTCACGAAAAATCCAAAACTCGTTTTGCGATTCTCAATCGCGACGGTCAGGCCCGGCACCAGATAGAACGTAGTGGAATTACCGCCACCTATCCGCTCTCTTATCAAATCGGATCCGGCAATCATGCCTCAGGCTTTCTCGTTCGCCTGGGTGAGTGGCTTTTCGAATCTCCGGTTGCACGTTACAATCGCCTCGATCTGTGGGATGTCGCGCCCGGCTACGAGGCAATGACTCACCCGGACTTCAATCGTCGCGTGACCGGGGACTGCCTCTCCTGCCACTCCAGCGGCCCGATCGAATCCCTGCAGCCTATCAGTTGTGAGCAGTGCCACGGGCCATCCCGTCAACATCTGCAAGCTCCCGCCCGCCATAACATCAGGAATCCAGTACGCCTGAGCGTGGCGGATCGCGATGCAATTTGCGAGCAATGTCACCTCAACGGAGAAGCTCGCATCCCGAATCCACCCGGCAGTCCTCAATCGCATTCCATCGCCGTCTATGATCGGCCTCGCGACGATTTGCGCGTCGTCAGTCATGTAGAGCAACTGGCTCTCAGCGAATGCGCCCGTCAAAGTCAGGGTCGCCTCTGGTGCGGCAGTTGCCACCAGCCTCATGGCCCAGCGATCAACATCGACGCACAATGCCTCAGTTGCCACACCACCGCTCTGCCCGCTTCGCATCAGGACTACAAGCGGTGCGTCTCCTGCCACATGCCCAAGCGCGACGCCGTTGATGGCGGCCACACCGCATTTACCGATCACCGTATCCAGCGGCGGCCGTCAGTCCCTTCGACAAAAACGCCACTCCGCCTGCGCCTCTGGCGTGATGTCTCAGACCCCGCTCTGCGCGAGCGCAATCTTGGACTCGCTTCCATCCTCGCCGGCGAGCGTGACGGCTCGCCAGCCCTTATCAACGAGGGCTACCGGCGGCTCGCCGCCGTCTTCTCTCAATGGCCCCGCGATCCTGATGTTCTCTCCAGCCTTGGCATGGTGCTCTTTCTCAAAGACCAGAAAAAAGATGCGCTCAAGCTGCTTGAAGCGGCCGTGCAACAACGGCCAAAGGGCGCCGAACTCCATGAGAAACTCGCGCTTGTGAAGCGTGCGGATTCCAACCTGCAAGGGGCCATTGAGAGTCTCGAACAATCGATTGCTCTCGATCCTGGTCGAGAAAGCGCTTATTTTTTTCTAGCGGAATGCCAGGCGACTCCAGCAGCGCGACAGCAGGTATTGAATCGGCTCCTCAAAGTGTTTCCACAAAGCCTGCTTGCCCGCGAAGCCCTCCAGCGTTCAACGCGGCCCTGATACTTGCGTCAGCAACTTCCGCACAAAGTCGTCCTCAGGGAATAGCTCCACATACTTGGCTAACATCTGTTTGGCCTCTTCAAATCGCTTCAGCTGGATGTATCGCAACGCAAGAGCCTTGTAGAGCACGGGCGTGAATGGAGCTGCCTCAACCCCTCTTTTCAACACCTCAATGGATGCCTCCAGCCGACCGGCACGACCAAGTGCTTCGCCAAGATCCTCAAAAGTTGTTGACGAAGTAGATCCACGCTCCATCGCCGACTGCAGCTTCGTAATCGCCTCCTCAAACTGGTTTGCCCGTAACGCCTTTCGCCCGAGTGAAGCCAGTACCAGCGGATTCTGTCCCTCCTTCGTGGCTGCCTCGTCCAGCAGAGATTGGAACCGCTCATAGTAGACAGGCTGGCGATCCGTCATCTGTCCATAGGCTTGCATTCGCGTCAGCAAGGGTAACTCCCCGCTGCCCACGCGATTGATGTGAACGAGATCCAGCCCGCTCTCCCGCGGCTCCGGTAGCGGCTGGCCCGGTCGCCGTACAATCCGGTGATTGGTCAGTGCGGAATGCGCAATCACCTTCACATCCCGCTTCGGCATGTGGCAATTAATACAGTCTCCGCTCTTGCTGGGGTGTTCGCTCCCCAGCTTTCCGCCATGGCAGCTCAGGCATTTCGCCTGGTAGTCGATCTTGGCTGCATGCGGGTTATGGCAGCTTAAGCAGGACATCGCCCCGCTCTTCTCGAAACACTGGCTCATCCGCATCGACTCATGATGCTCCAGCAAATCCGCATCCTGAGCGTTCTCTTTGGTTCGTGGCAGCTTGAAGATCGCAACCACATCATTCAAGACCATGCCAGGCCGGTAATCGCTCTCCGTCTTCCCGGGCTGCAGAATCCTCGTATCGCCACCCTGGTGGCAGTTCATACAGATCTCATCGGCGCGCGCCGGTGCCAACTTCGCTGGATTCACAATGGCACTCTTGGCCCCACGCTGCGCGATGTGTTTCCGCCCTGGTCCATGGCAGTTCTCGCATCCGATGGACAACTCCGCAAACGGCGGCTTCTGGTATTGGCCATTGCTTTGTGCAACGGGTTGTGGCCGTCCGCTGTGACATTGAATACAACCGGCAGCAATCGTCCTGTTAAATCCGTAGTCGGCAAACTCATATCCTGGTGAAAGATCCCAATGTCCCACCCGCGAGTAAAACGACAACGGAGCCTGAAACAAATGGTCGCCACGCTGCACCACAAAGCTCAATCCATTGCCGCCGGAGCCGATCGCCCACGAGAGCGCCTGTTCATTACGAAACCCCTCTCCCGCCTCGCGCTGCTTCAATTGGCCATTCTCGGCAAACACAGTAAAGTCCCGCTTCAGCTTTTCGCTGTGAACATTAACTTCTTCCTTCACCTTGGACAAATGCTCCGTCGCCAAACTCATCGAGCGCCCCATCGAGGATCGAACCCAATGCTCATGGATCTGCTTGTGACACCCAGCACATGCCTTCGAGCCCACATAGTCCTGGGCCGCCGCAATCCCCACCCACAACAGAATCGTGATCGCCCGCACTTTACTTCTTCCTCGCAAATGGCGTCGCCTTCACGATCCCCGCACCCTCGCGAATCGTCACCAATTGATCGCAGGCTACTTTGCGCAACTTCTCCACTCCTCCATTCGGCCAGCGGATATCGAGGTCCGCTTCGATAGCAGCACCCAGCCCGAAGTGCAGACGAAAATCATTGACGGAATAAAAGCTCGACTGGCTCAACACTTCCTGCGCCTGCTTCCTGCTGCCGTAATACGCCGTCACTCGTCCACCGATCGCACTCCGGTTCGACTTCACTCCCTCCAGCTTCACCTTCAGCCAGTGCGCGTTCCCGCTCAAATCATTACGCAACAACGACGGTGGCTCATGCAGATTCAAGATCAGAATATCGAGATCACCATCATTGTCAAAATCTCCGAACGCGCAACCACGGCTCGAATGCGCTTCGCCAATCCCAGGGCCAGCCAGCTCAAACAACTCCTCAACTTTGCCGCCTCCAAGATTCCGGAACAGCACGCGTGGCGTCGCAAAGGGATATGCCGGGAGCTTTGCTTCGAGCTCTGGATAGACGTTTCCAGTCACATAAAACAGGTCCGGCAATCCGTCATTGTCGAGGTCTACAATACCCGCGCCCCAATTGATATATCGAGTTTCCACAGCCAGCCCACTACGCGCCGTGACATCTTCAAACATGCCTTTGCCATCATTCAGGTACAGCACATTTGAGTCATCGGCGAAGTGCGTCTTGAGGATGTCAAGGCTGCCGTCCAGATCAAAGTCGCCAATCCCAAGGCCCATGCCTGCCTGCTCCATACCGTCTTCATTGAGAGCGACTCCACGCTCCAGCCCCACTTCCTCGAAGCTGCCATCGTGCTTGTTGCGAAACAGAAAACTCGATGTGGAATCGCAAGCTACATAGATATCCGGCCAGCCGTCGTTGTCAAAGTCCGCAGCCACTGCCGTCATTCCGTAACTGCCCCTGGCCTTGGCAATCCCCGACTTTTCGCTCACGTCGCGAAAGCTGCCATCTCCATTGTTGTGATAAAGCGAATGATGTCCAGCAGGCAAGCCACGCGGGCCGCAATTCACGGGCACTCCCTTCCAGTTGCAATAAGAATTCTGCCCCGGTTTCGGTACCTTGTTCGGGTCGAAATCAACGTAGTTGGAAACGAAAAGGTCGAGGTGCCCATCGCGGTCATAATCGATGAACGTACAGCCAGCTCCCCAGCGCCTTACTTTATCCATAAGGCCGGCCTCAGCGGTGACATCGCTAAACGTCACAACACCTTTAGCATTCGGGCCATTGTTGCGATAAAGAACGTTTTGTCCCCAATAGGTCACAAAGAGGTCATCCCAACCGTCGTTGTTGTAATCGCCCGCGCAGACCGCCGAGGCCCAGCCTGTCTTCTTCAGGCCAGATGCTTCTGTTACATCGCTGAATGTGCCGTCACGGTTGTTCTTGTAGAGCCGGTTGCTTGCAGTCGATCCCTCAAGCGTTGTGCCGTTCAGCAAAAAAATATCGAGCCAGCCATCGTTGTCATAGTCGATGAAGGCAACACCGCAGCCAATCGCTTCAAGCAGGTATTGCTTGGCCGCGCGCCCTCCATAGGTGCAGGGTTCCAGCAACCCGGCCTGCTTTGCCACATCGACAAATTTCGCATGGAAAGGCAACCCCGACTGCTTGCCTCGTTGCAACGGCCGCGCTACGCGTGACACCACGCCCTGTCCCCCGGCAACACTTGCCGCAGCCAGCAGGGAAAACAGCGATCGCCTCGTCGATTTATGCATGTGTCAATCGTTGTACCAGATTGTTCTCTCCTCCAACATCGGTGAGCCGGAATTCCCGCCCCTGAAAGAGATAGGTCAGCTTCTTGTGATCCATTCCAAGCAGACCCAGCAAGGTCCCATGCAAATCGTGCATCGTTACCTTGTCTTCCACCGCCTTCAATCCAATCTCATCGGTCGCCCCAATCACCTTGCCACCCTGGATGCCACCACCTGCCATCCAAACCGTAAAGCCGTACGGATTGTGATCGCGTCCATTCCGATTGCCGCCACCGCCCTCGGCGCCATCGGTAAACGGCGTTCGCCCGAAGTCCCCACCCCACAACACAACTGTACTTTCGAGCAGCCCGCGGGACTTCAGATCCGCCAGCAATCCGGCAATCGGCTTGTCCACCTTCCTGGCCATATAACGGTGGTTCTGGTCACACTCGTTGTGCCCATCCCAGCCCACCTCAGCGCCCTTCTTGCCTCCCGAATATAACTGCACGAATCGGACGCCCTTCTCCACCAAGCGACGAGCCATCAAACACTGCGTGCCAAACTCCGCCGACATCGGATCATCGATCCCGTACATCTTCCGCGTCACGTCACTTTCCTTCGATAGATCCGTCACCTCCGGCACAGACATCTGCATCTTGAATGCCAGCTCATAGGAAGCCATCCGCGCCGCCAGATCCGAATCATCATTTCGAGCCTCCCGATGATCCTCGTTCAATCCCTTCAAGAGATCCAGCATCTTCCGCTGCTCGCCATCCGACATCCCTTCCGGCCTGCGGATGTTCAGGATCGGCGGTCCTTCGCTACGCAACACTGTGCCTTGATAAGCCGCTGGCAAAAAGCCTGAACCATAGGCCGGCGAGCCCGCCTTGATTCCCCCATCCAGCATCACTACATAGGCAGGCAGATTCTCACTCTCGTTGCCAAGCCCATAAACCACCCACGACCCTACACTTGGCCGGCCCACTCTCCCCCAGCCTGTGTTCAGCCAGGTCTGCCCGGTCACGTGCGTGAACCCGTCATGATGGCAAGACCGGATCACCGCCAGGTCATCTGCGTGCGCCGATAAATTCTCAAACAACTCCGAGATCTCAATCCCCGATTGCCCGCGTTTCTTGAACTGTAGCGGCGACCCCATCAGCGGAGTCTTGTCCATGTTAGAAAACTGAAAGTCCACCTTGCCAAAACTCTTCGGGATCGCTTGCCCGTGCAGCCTGTTCAACTCCGGCTTTGGATCAAAGGTATCGATGTGGCTCGGGCCGCCGTGCATGAACAGAAAAATCACGCTCTTGCCCTTGGCTTCAAAGTGCGGTTTCTTGCGCGCAAAAGGATCGGCAATGCTTGCCGCTGGCAACAAAGAAGATGCCGCCAATGCGCCAAACCCCAGCCCGCTCTTCTCGAGAAAATTCCGTCTCGAAACTGCTGCAATCGTCTTCGGACAATACATTGACATGAACTTTCTCCTAGTCGAGATACAAAAACTCGTTCGTATTCAGTAGCGCAAGACAGATCTGCTCGAGGTTCACCGTCGCAGCTTTCTTTCGTTCAGCCGCCTTCGGCATTCTGCCCAACACTCGCTGCCACGCCATCTCCAGTTGTTTCGCAGCATCATCGGGATGCGCCTTGCGCGCACTCGCTGCCAGTTGCTTCGCCTGCCCCACCATGAAATCGCCATTCATCAGCGTCAGCGCCTGTGGCGCTACCGTCGTATTGTCGCGCCTCGAACAACTCATCGAGCTGTCTGGAGTATCAAACGTCGATAGCATCGGCATTGGGAAAGTCCGCTTCACATAGAGATAAACACTCCGTCGTGTATGTTCCCGCTCGTCCATCGCCTCGGGCCACTGGTTGCGCGCCCACATCACCGTGTATTCCTCCTTGCTCAATTTCGGAATTACAGCGCGGCCTCCCATCTTCAGATTCAATTCTCCACTCACCGCCAACACCGAATCCCGTAAAGTCTCGGCATCCAACCGCTGTCGATTCATCCGCCACAAATAACGATTGTTGGCATCAATCTTTGCATTGCCTTCATGCGCTTCAGAAGACCGCTGATAAGTTTCTGACAGCAAGATCATCCGGTGCAGCTTCTTTAGACTCCACCCCTGCTCTACAAATTCACTCGACAGCCAGTCCAGTAGTTCAGGATGTGTCGGTGCCTCGCCCTGCCTTCCAAAATCATTCGGCGTCCCGACGATCCCGCGCCCAAAGTGCCAGTGCCATACCCGGTTCACCATCACTCTCGCCGTCAGCGGATGGTCCGGCTCGGTCAGCCACAGCGCCAGCGCCTTTCTGCGCCCCAGCTTCTTCTCCGGATCATCTTCAATCGTCTTGCCTCCGGCTAGCACAACCGGCAATGCCGGCCCGACTGCTTCGCCCTTCGCTCGCCAGTCTCCCCGGTGCGTCATGTGGATCGCAGGCGTCACCGCAGCATGCCCCAACACCGTCGCAGTCTGCGCCACGGGGTTCGCTTTCAGTGCCGCCTTGCCCAATTCCACAACCAACGATTCCCGCTCCCTGCTTTCCTTGGCCGTCAGCGGAATGTCTGCTTCTTTTCCTTCGGCGTTCTCCTGCAATCCCGCCCCTGTCATCGCCGCTTCCAGCTTTGCAGCCAACTCCCGCTGCGCGACCGTCCGTTTCTCCACTGCTGTGTCATAAGCAGCCAGCACTTCCGCACCAAAGCGCTGTCGTACTGCATCCACAACACGCTTTCTCGCCGCCTGGTCGATCCGCTGGATCACCCCTTTCAATTCTTCTACTTTTAACCAGCTCGGATAGCCTGACTTGAATCCGAAGGTCGAGAACTGGCTCACCACCGGAACTTCCTTCTCTTCGCTGCCCGCAAACACGGCCATCATCGCGTGATAGTCCTTCTGCGTAATCGGATCAAATTTGTGGTTGTGACATCTCGCGCAGCCCAGCGTCAATCCAAAGAATGCCTCGCCCGTTGTATCCACCACATCAGTCAGCCACTCATAACGCACTTGCCCTCCAAACAACGCTGCTTCGTGATACGCCGGCCCGATCGTGTACATCCCTGTCCCGATTTGCGCATTCAGGTTCTTTATTTTGCTCTCTGGAATCTTGAATCCCCCATCGAGATCGAGGTCATCTGGATACAACTCATCCCCAGCCAATTGCTCCTTTACAAAGCGGTCGTAAGGTTTGTCTTCATTCAAACTCTGGATCACGTAATCCCGGTAGCGCCAGGCATTCGGAAAGTAGATGTCCGTCTCAAAGCCACCCGTATCGGCATAGCGCACCACATCCAGCCAGTGCCGTCCCCAACGTTCTCCGTAACGCGGCGAAGCCAGCATCCGGTCCACAACCTTCGCATACGCATCCGGCCTGTGGTCGGCTTCAAATGCCTCCAACTCTTCCGGCGTGGGCGGTATTCCCAGCATGTCGATGCTCACCCGCTTCAGCAGCGCCTGCCTCCCTGCCTTTCCCACCGCTACCAGCTTCTGCTCCTTCAACTTCGCCAGCACAAACGCATCAATCGGATTCGACGCTCCCGCCGGCACTGCCGGCCGCTTCAGCTTCTGAAAGGACCACCACGCCGGCTGCGCCTGTAGGGCCGCCTCTCCCCACTTCGCTCCTCCATCGATCCAGCTTCGTAAAGTCGCGACTTCCACCTCGCTTAAAGCCTTCTTGCCCGGAGGCATTGCAAGTGTACCTTTCCGCTCCACTGCCTGAATCAACAGGCTCTCCAGGGCCTTCCCAGGCACCACAGCCGCCCCACGCGTTCCCCCACGCAGCATCCCCTCCCGGTTGCGCAAATCGAGACCGCCCACTTTCGCCGCCCCATGGCACGACACACACTGCGTCTCCAGGATCTTCAGTGCCGATTCCACTTCAGCCATCCCCAGCATCGTCCACAGCATCATCATCCACGCAGTGCGCATAATTAGCATTCCTATCTCACTCTAATCCCTTCGGCAACCCGGACCGCCATCCGCGCAAATTCTTTTCCAGCCAAACTCCGTCCCGATCTGCATGACACGTGAAGCACGCATTCGGGCTCTCCTTCCTTCCAAACCGCAAGGTAGGTTCTGCCCGCGGTCGATCATCGATCTGGTGGCTGCGAGCCATAAAAAGCAGACTGTTCATGATCTTCGGCATGTGGCAGTTCACACACAAGCTCGCCTCTCCTCCCGCGTGTCGCGTATGCCCAACGGCAGCATACTTCGCCGGGTGGCACTGCAAACACATCTGATTCGAATCCGCCTGGTGCTTCAACGAAGTGGGATTGCTTCCCGGATTCGCCGGGTGCGGATCATGGCAATTCCCGCAGTGCGCCTCACCCTTTTGAAAACACGCCGATCGCTCAAATGACTCCACAATAAATGTCGTTTCCCGAAAGCGCCCATCGCGATAAAACGCTTTCCGCGAAAACTCCGCAAAAGGCCGCCGCTGATAGCGCGGTGGAAATCCCTGCTCTTCCCGGATCGCCGACTGTGCATGACACTGTGCGCACACCTCCACATAGCCGCGATGATTGATCTTCTTAAAACTCCACCGCGCAGCAGCTCCCTTTGCATGCGCAGCCGATGGCCCGTGACACATCTCACAATTCACGCCCGCTTCCAAAAATCCCTTTGTCTCCAACTGGCTCGTATGACACGGCGCGCAGTTCTTCTGATACGAGGTCACTTCACGCATCCGGTGAAAATTACCCATTTCGGTCCGTGCAGAATCCGGCGGATCGATCACCCTCCAATAATTGATCCACTCTCCCTTCAGCTTGTTGTACTGCAGTGGAATCACGTGCAGCTCTCCATTCGCAGCCTTTGTTCCATAAGCCTGCTGCCACTTCGACCCGATCGTGTAATCCACTCGAAAGCGATCCCACAAGCCACTCTCCCGTCGCAGATCCACATAATAATTTCCGCCCTCAATTACGCCCTTGGCCAACGCATTTCCTTCACCGCCAAAATTCGACAGTCGCGCAAAGTCGCCTATTACTCCTTGCGGCTCAATCTTGCGAAGCATCTTCGCCATGCCTGTCTGGCTCCAGCTTTCCCACTGTGCCGCATGGCAAGGCTTACACGATTCGCTACCCGAATAATCGGAGCGGGAATCTCGATTTCGCTTCACTCCGGCCACCGGATTGCCGCCCAATATCTGTTGCGCCACCCCGCTCAGCCGCGCTCGCACCTCACGCCAGTCCCGTTCTGCTATTCCTTCTGGTGGCCGAAAGCGTTGCAGGTATTCCACGGTCTCCTGAGCCCGCTCTCGGGCCGCCGCCTTTTCCCCCCGGTTGGCCAATACAGCCGCCAGTGTTCCTGTTAGCAGCGCATTCTCCGGGTATAGCCGCAACGACTCCCGCGCATAGTACAAACCCGTCGGATAGTCGGCCAGATCAAAACTTCCCTTTGCCCCTGCTTCATAAACTTGCGCCAGCAACCAGGAGTCCGGAAACCTCTTCAGAAATGCACTTACCTGCGTCCGTCTCGAAACGGGATCTGATTCGCGATAAAGCCGCTGAAAAGCCTTCCGCTCTTCCACATCTTCCACCTGGTCCAGCACTGTTTTTCTGCGTGCGTCTCTGCTCCTGAGTGCAACATCCAAATCTTGCGACAAAAGGACGAAACTCAGTAGCAGCAACTTCATGGACACTCTTCTTATCTTATTGCAACGAATTATTTCAAACTTTTCGGTTGAAGTGAAGTTTTAAATAATATAAACTTGATTTACGATATTTGGGGGCCACGGCAATTGTGCTCCGCCTCCTCATCAACGTCCATGTTTGGGAGAGTATGAAATAAATGATTAGAAGTACCTGGCTCGTTCTCGCTCTTAGTCTGCTTGGCGCATTTGCGGCATTCTCGCAAAGCTCTACTGCCACCGTCAACGGCACCTTACGCGATTCTTCGGGTAGTATTGTCCCCGGAGCTTCTCTGGTACTCCGCAATCCTGCCACCTCCATTGAATCCCGCACGCCAAGCAATGAATCCGGATCCTACGTATTTCTAAACATACTTCCAGGGCAGTACACACTTGAAGTCTCTAAACCCGGCTTCCGGACCAATAAGCTCAGTCAATTCACCCTCGCCGTCAATCAGACCGCCACCATCGACATTGTCATGGAAGTCGGCTCAGTCGAACAGTCAGTGAACGTGGAGGCTGTTGGTGCCGAAGTGCAGGCATCCACTGCTGAAATCGGTGCCGTCGTCGCACGACAACAGGTTGTCGATCTGCCGCTCAATGGTCGCAACTTCACTCAGTTGCTCTCCCTTACTCCTGGAGTCGCGCCAGTCAGCGTCTCCCAAAATACCGGCTCAGGCTTCGCTCATCCCGGCATCGGCGCTTTCATCTTCCCTGCCATCAACGGTCAAACCAACCGCTCGAACTTCTGGACTCTCGACGGTGTCACCAATCAGGGACTCATGCTTTCTACTCCAGCCGTCAACCCGATCGTCGACGCCATCGCTGAATTCAAAGTGCAATCGCATAATGATCAGGCTGAGTTCGGCGGCGTACTCGGTGGCGTCATCAACGTCGCAACCCAGAACGGCACCAATCAACTCCACGGCTCCGCTTGGGAATACGTCCGTAATAGCGAGTTCGATGCACGCAACACCTTCCTCCCCGCTGTCACTCCCTTCCGTCAGAATCAGTTCGGTGCCGCCGTCGGTGGCCCGGTCGTGATCCCTAAAGTTTTCAACGGCCGCAATACCACCTTCTTCCATGGTGCCTACCAGGGCTGGCGCTTCCGCCGGGCCAACAACGCGCTGTTCCGGGTTCCCACCGCCGCAAACCTGACTGGCGATCTGAGCGACGAATCACGCCAGATTTTCGATCCCTTCACTTCTCGCGCCAACCCCGCAGGTAGCGGCTACATCCGCGATCCATTTGCCGGCAATCGCATTCCAGCCAGCCGCATCAGCCCCGGCAATCTGCTCTACGCCAAGACCACTTTCCCCGTGGGTGGTGCTCCGATCACAGCCGATCGCAATGCGCTCGATCCTTCAGCCTTCAGCCAGAATCAGGACGAATACTCCTTCCGTGTAGATCGGGTCCTTGGCCCCAAGGACAACGTCTTCTTTCGCTTGAGCAAGTCCATGCTCGACCAGACCGCTTCCGGCGGCCGTCCCATTCTTGCCAGCTTCCGCGAATTCAACGCGATCAACATTGGTACAAGCTGGGTGCATACCTTCAGCCCCTCCACCATCTTGCAAGCCCAGTTCGGCCGACTCGAAAACGTGGACAATAGTGGCACCCGCTTCCGCAGTCTTCCCGCCAACTTCGTCAAAGATGTCGGTTACAATCCTGCCTTCTGCTGCAGCTTTCTCGACGGCCAGACTCTCGTGCCTGCGCTCAACATTGATGGCTGGGTCGGCGGAGCTGAAGGCATTTCCCTCAATCGCCCCTCCGATGTCTGGCAGTACAAAGCATCCATCACAAAAATCAAGGGCAATCATCAGCTCAAGATGGGTGGCGAGTGGAACAATATGGACTTCCTCGGTTCCCCACGAAACGCCAGTGCAACCTACCGTCCGATCCAGACCTCCAACCCCCAGAACCCAGGTACAACCGGTAGTCAGCTCGCCAGCTTCCTGCTCGATACTCCTGATGCCGCTGGCTTCCGCAATCGCTCGACCACAGTTCGTCGCGGCGGCCATATGGCTTATTTCATTCAGGACCAGTGGAAGTTTTCTTCGAAGCTCACCGTAAACTTGGGCTTCCGCTACGACAAAACTTTCATTCCACCACTCGGACAGGAAGGCAACGAGAACATCTTCACCGGCGCTTATGACATGCAGCGTGGCGTTTACCTCATTCAAAAGCAGCCGGGCTCCTGCGAAGAGCTCAAGAAGGCTCCTTGCGTTCCCGGTGGCAAGCTTCCCGTCAATGTAGAACTCGCCCAAGGTGCCAAAATTTATCACAACACCAACGACAACTGGCAGCCCCGCGTCGGCTTTGCTTACCGTCTTGGTCAGCGCACCGCCATCCGTTCTTCGTTCGGCATCTTCTTTGACAACTACGCGGCCGTTGTGCAGACCGCTCAGAACTATTCGGCCCAGTGGCCCAGTGTCGGCGAGCAGTTGCAGGAGAACCTCAACAACCCGACCGCTGCACAGCCTACCCCCACTTTCGTAGGTCGCAACCCTTTCCCCTCAGGTGCTCTTCCAGAAGCCACACCCTTCAATCAGGTGCAGTGGTACATGGATCCGCACGCCAAGAATCCTTACTCCATGCAGTGGAATTTCGGTGTCCAGCATCAGATCAACACCGACACAGTCGTTACAGTCAATTACGTCGGCTCCGGTTCCCGACGCCTCGACATCGGTGGCTTCTACAATGTCGCAACCACTCCTGGCCCGGGCAACTTCCGCGAACGTTCGCCCTTCCCCTACATCCGGCCCACTTATTATGACCGCAGCTGGGGCCGTGGCAACTATCACAGCATGCAGTTCCTGCTGGACAAGAAGTTCAGAGGCGGCTTTGCCTACATGATTAACTACACCTATTCGAAGGCCATCGACATCGCCTGCTCCGGCTGGTACGGCGTCGAAGGCTGCTCCGTGCAGGATCCTTATAAGTTCAACAATGACCGCAGCGTCTCGGGCTTCGACCTCACGCATGTGGCCACCATGAACTTTGTCTACGAACTGCCCTTCGGCAGAGGCAAGCGCTTCCAGACCAACAACAAGGTAGGCGACTACATTCTTGGCGGTTGGAGAACCAATGGCATCATTCGCCTGAGTTCGGGTCAGCCTTACAATCTCCAGATCAACGGTGACCTCGCCAACACTGGGAACGCCAGCTACCTCCGTCTCAATTTCCTCGGCAATCCCAAACTCGACAATCCAACGACCGGCCAATGGTTCGACACTACCAAGGTGGCCTCACCTGCTCCATTCACCTTTGGCAACTCCGGCCGCTTCCGCATGCGTTCCGACGGTTGGGAGAATTTCGATATCTCCGTCTTTCGTGAATTCCCCCTCCGATTCCTTGGTGAAGGTCGCCGCTTCGAACTTCGCGTCGAAGGCTTCAATGTGATCAATCACTCGGTCTACGCTTCTCCCAACGCCAATCTCTCCAATGCCGCACTCTTCGGCAAAGTTACCGGTACGGCCAACCAGCCCCGACAGCTTCAACTTGGTGGTAGATTCGTGTTTTAATGCTCATCTGGATTCTTCTGCTGGCCCCTTTGGCCTTCGCCCAAAATGTTTGCCAGGGGCCAGCAGATCTCGAACTTCAACTTAAAACAAAGCCCGCCGCCAGCACACATAATGCGCTCGGCGGGTTTTTCCTTTCCCGTCAGCAGAACGATTGTGCCATCTCAGCTTTTCGTCAAGCCATCCTCCTCGATCCGCGCCACTTCTCTGCCCGCCTTTCTCTCGGCAATTTGCTCATCGAAGCCAACCAACTTCTTGAAGCCCAAACGCAATTCCGCGCCGTCCTTGCCGCTCAACCTAAGAACACTCTCGCGCTGCGCGGCATTTCTCGGGCCCTGATTCTCGATTCTCAATTCACCGCCGCCACCGTGTATCTGGAGCAGGCCCTCAGTCTGGAGCCCCAGGAACTCGGTCACTATCTCGCTCTCGCTTACGCCTGTATCGAATCTCGCAATTTCCTCAAAGCCGTCAACATCCTCCAGCGCGCCCGCAAGATCCAGCCCTTGAACGACGCTCTTCATTTCAACCTCGGCCGCGCCCTGGCCGGCTTGGATCGTTTTGAAGATGCTGCCGCCTCCTTCACTGAAGCCCTCCGCCTCAATCCCGCCAGCGCCGATGCCCGCCTCGCCTTGGCCCGCGCGCTGGTAGCTCATCGGGAGTATGAACGCGCACTGCCTGTCCTGTCTGCCTACCGCGGCCCCGAGCCAATGGAACGTGCCTATCTCACCGGCCTCACACTCCGCAACCTCAACCGGCTTCCTGAAGCCAAAGCCGCTCTCGAAGAAGCGGTCAATCTCAATCCTCGACATACCGATGTCAGCTATCAGCTAGGCTTCGTACTCGCCCGCCTTGGCGACTATGCCACCGCCCGCACTCATCTCGAAAACGCCCGTTCACTCAACCCGCAATCCTCCGACGTCCACTTCCAGCTCGCTACCGTTTACCGCAACTTGAACCTGCCCACCCTCGCCGCTGCCGAACTCGCCGCCGTCCAGCAGCTCAAGCAAAAAGCCGCCTCTTCTGAAGTCGCAAGCACCACCGCCGATCGCGCCAGCACGGCACTCCTCAACGGCGACCCCAAGCGCGCGATCGCCACTTACAAAGAAGCCCTCAAGCTCGACACCAACAACGCCAGAACTCACTACAATCTTGCCTTGGCTTATGCTCGTCTCAATGACCGTGATGCCGAACGAAACTCTCTAGATCGTGCTCTCGCGTTGGGCCCTAGCTTCGCCCCTGCTCATCACCGCTCTGGCCTCCTGCTCTTCAATGCGGGCCAAGTCGCCGCCGCCGAAGCCGCTCTCCGCCACGCCATCGAGCTCGATCCCCAGTTCGCTGTCGCCCATTCCGATCTCGGTGTCCTCCTTGGTCAGCAATCCAGATTCACAGAAGCCGAGCAGCAATTCCGCACGAGCACTGAACTCGACCCCAGTTCAGGCTTCGCCTTCCTGAATCTCGGCTTGATGCGCGCCAGCCAGCAGCGCTTTGCAGATGCCTATCGAGACATCGCCCAGGCCCTCCGTCTGCTGCCCGCAAACCCCCGCGTCATGACTTCACTCGGCATGGTTGCCGCCCGCATCAATCGCTGGAAAGAAACCCTCGCTCTCTTCGCCAAAGTTGTCGAAGTTGAACCGCTCTCCGCTCAGGCTCGCCTCAATCTCGGCATCGCCCAGGCGGATCAATTTGATCTTCCCGCTGCGGCATCCTCTTTCTCTGAAGCCGTTCGTCTCGACCCGCAAAACGCAGTCGCTCAATACAACTTTGCTCGCGCCCACTTCGACCTTCGTCATTACGATATTGCTCAAAAGCATCTGGAACTCGCCCTCCAGCTCGACCCCCAATCCGATCCCGCTCTTTACCTCCTCGCCCTCACGCACAAAAGCCTCGACCGTCCCCGCGAATCCGCAGTCCTCCTCGACCGTCTCCTCACTCGCAAGCCCAACGATCAGGACGCGCTCTTCCTCCTCGGCCAGGCATGTGTTCAATTCGACGACCGCCCTCGCGCCATCCAGGCTTGGGAAAAACTCGTTCAACTCAATCCGGAACACAATGAAGCTCTCTACGCCCTATCCAGAAATCTCCAGGCCACAAATCCCGAACAGGCAGCCAGATACCGCCAAAGCCTGGCTGCCCTCAAGCAATCGCGGCAGCTTGCCGAAGAGGCTGAATCTCTCGGCAACTTCGGTCTCAGTGCCGCTGCCTCGCACGATTGGCCACGCGCACTCGAACGTCTCAACGAAGCGGTCACCGTCTGTGCGGACTGCCGCACTCGCGCCGATCTTCTCAAAAACCTCGGCCTCACCTACGCCCGCTCCGGCGACCTCGAAAACGCCGAACGCGCCCTCCGCCAAGCCCGCGAATTCAAGCCCGGAGACATCGAAATTGTGCGCACCCTCGAGATGCTCCGCTTCCGCGCTCTTCGCCCATCTGACATCCAGCCAAAGCCTTAACCTAACGCCCGTTCCACAACCTGTGACGGGTCACCGCTCCCGTCTTCGTATCAATGAACACCAGCATCGGCGCAGGCACGTCGGTCTCACTCTTGGGTGTCGGCCTTCCTATCAATGCAATTACTTTCGCATCCGGCAGGATCTGGTCGAGATTCCCCAGTCCCGTGTCCAACTTCCACACCACTTCGTCATTTTCCTTCAACCTCGCCACTGCCACGCTTCCTTCGTTGCCGGGCTTTGACCAGTACGTCATCAGCATTCCGTTCGGCTCCGATAGCCGCAACGGCTTCCCCGACGCCTCTCCCAGCACAAGCCGCGCCCGTAAATACTGAGCTCGCATTCGCTCCGCAGGCTCTTGAAAATCCTTCGCCTCGGTCCGCGGAAACAATCCCCGCTGCGGAGGCTCAGCCCATCGCGAAAGCTCAGGCTGCCGGATCAGTTTGTGCGCACGATAGTCATAGGCAAGTGGCTCATGCGCATGGAACCAGATCCTCTGTCCGTCGTCGCCAAGAAATCGGGCAGCATGAATGTAATCCCCACTTCGCCGCCCATCTGCAATCGGGATCATGTGCTTCTCACGCCCGTCCACCGAGTGCAGTACCAGACTGATCCGGAATCGGTCATCCTCAGGTCACGGAGGTATGGAAGGAAGCCTCGCTTCCTGCGTCTGTATCATCGTCGCGACATAGTTGCCAGCCCGCGCAGAAGCGCCAATCGGCGCACCTGGCCCTTCCTTCACCATCAGCGAACACCCCATACTGACGAGCCCCCCCACCACCAACTGCAATACCAATAATGGCCTCATCTTCCTCTGATCGATTCTTCTGCTATGCAACGCTTATCCTTTCAATATGCCCATCAATCCCAGGACAAAGTTCAATGAGCCCTCCGGCCTCACCGGCGAATGGACCACAACCCGCTCCACTTATTTCTGGCACTCAGGCTCACCTCTCTCCGTCAAGTTTGCCATAGAGAAATTGACTGCGAACCTCTTCAAACGCGACCCCAACTCCCCCGACTCCCTTACCTATATCTGCCCCAATGCTGGACCCATGGGCGAGATCTTCATCACCCTTCGCCTCGAAGCCGTCTTCCCCACACAGCACCTCTACTCGCTTCACACCGCCTTCAAAGGCTCCCGCAATTGGTTTACGGAAAAAGAATTCCTCGAAAAATCAATCGCCACTTTCAACTATTGGTGCACCAAGCTGAAGGTCCCCACCGAAGAGATCCCTTGGTCCCAGGCTTCGCCCGTCCTCCTCGAGCAGGAAATCCTCTCCACTCTTGCTGCGGAACAAGAAGCTGCTGCCAGAATAGAAGACCCCATCCCTGTCGCTACGCTGCAGCAGGAAATTCTCGCCGACATCCGCGCCGGCTACATGTTCTCAGACAACAACAAAGAAGGCACAACCCGCATCTACCACAACGGACACAAATTTGTCCGCCACGACGAAGGTGACTATCCCAATCACATCACCTACGCAACCGAAGCGGAATTCCTCACTGCCATCCGTAATTTCCACGAATGGCATGTCCGCCGCGACACCTACCCCCACTACCCCCCGGAACTCCAGATATGGCAAATCATCCAGTCCAGGCTCACCCGTTAGGCCAGTCTGCAGGCAAGCGCATTGGACGACTGCTATACTTCAATGAAACGCAAGAAATCGCAATGATCGACTCCGCCGTCAGCCCAGACTTTTTTTCCAAAATGAGCCAACTGATTCCGGCTACCCAATATCCCGTCGGCGTCATTCCAATTCCAGAGAAGAGAATAGCGGGCACCGCATTCTTCCCGGGTGGGTCCGGACTTTACCTCGAAGATCGTAACCCATCCTCCCTAGCCTTTCCCTTTGGTGGCGCCATGATCCTCGGCCACAACTTCGATTCTGAACTTAGTTTCGAGACATCACTGAAACAGGGCAAAGAAGCGTTGAAAACAGGCACTTGGGGGCCCCTCATAAAACTACTGCACGATGCAGAACTCCCGCTCGAAAAGTGCTTCTTCACCAACGCTTATATGGGCCTGTGCCAGGGCGCGAACAGCCTGAAATACCGTGGTAGAAGCGATGGTCCTTTCAGCCAGGCGTGCTCTCAATTCCTTGCGACCCAGATCGCAACCCAGCGGCCAAGGCTCATCGTGACGCTTGGCTTGTATGTGCCTCCATTCCTTGCCAGGCTTTCCGCAAATCTCGCCCCCTGGTCCCGGCGACAGCTCCACCTCAAGGACATCGACAATGCCCCAATCGTTTTCGAGGCTGCCTTCGAGGGGAACTATGCCGTGCCACACCACGCCAATGTGGTCGCGATTGCTCATCCCAGCTTTCCGAATAATAGAAAACGCCAGCCACACGGCTTCTCAAGTGGACGAGAAGGCGAGGTCGAATTGATTCGCATCGGGTGGAGCAATACGCCAAAAGAAGCAGCCTTCAAATCTCAAGGCAGCGAAAACGCAAACACTCCGGAGCCAGCAGGCATCACCACCATCTGCTTGCCCTTCACGCTATAAGTCATCGGATTCGAACTCATCGTGCCACCCAGGTTGATATGCCAAAGCTCTTTCCCGGTCTCGGCATCGAGCGAAAAGAAATAACTCTCCATCGCGGTCTTTTCGCGGCCAATCCAGCCACCAGTGCTACCGAAAAGAAGATGCCCTGCCGTCGTCAACACTCCCGACCACGGCTTCGTATGCATCTTGTGTTCCCAGATCCGTTCCCCCGTCTTCGGGTTCAATGCACGAATCGCCCCCCAGCCTGGCTCATCCGGAAGATCAATCTCCGGCACACTACCGATAAATCGGTTACCCGGAACATACTCGACGTCACCCTTCCGGTACAGGCCCTTGTTCTCCCAGGCAGTCAAATAAAAGTACCCCGTCTGCGGGCTGTAAGATGGCGAATACCAGTTTGTCGCCCCCTGCACCCCGGGCCACACATAAGTGCCCTCGGGAGACGGATCGATATTCGGTTTGCGAATCGGACGCCCCTCCTTGGTAAAGCCGTTATTCCAGGTCTGCGTCGCAAATGCTTTGCCCAGAAGAAACTCGCCATTTGTTCGATCAAGAACATAGAAGAATCCGTTTCGATGCGCCCAATACACCATCTTCCGGGGCTTGCCCTGCCAGTCGCCATCCACGAGAACCGGAACCTGCACTGCATCCCAGTCATGCGTATCATGAGGCACAAACTGATAATGCCACTTCAGTTTCCCCGTATCCGCATCCAGCGCAATTGCCGAATCACTGTACAGATTGTCACCAGGCCGCACATCCCCGTTCCAGTCGGGCGAAGGGTTGCCCGTGCCCCAGATAATCAGATTCTGTTCGGGATCAAACGCACCGGTTACCCAAGTAGGCCCGCCGCCATGCTTCCACGCATCACCGCTCCAGGTCTGGCTCCCAGGCTGCCCCGGCTCTGGGATCGTCCAGAAACGCCAGCGCAGCTTGCCCGTCCTCATGTCATAGGCATCAAGAAATCCCCGCACACCATACTCGCCGCCCGCCACACCGGTGATCACCATGTCCTTCACAATTAACGGCGCACCGGTCAGGCTATGGCCGGTCTTGGGATCCGCAACTGCGACATCCCACAACACCGCGCCCGTCTTCGCATGCAACGCCACCAGATGCGCATCCACGGTGCCAAGAAACACACGGTCTCCAGACACTGCCACTCCGCGATTCACCGCCCCGCAGCAGACATTGATCTTGCCCGGCAAACTTCGTTGATAACGCCAGTAAGGGCGCCCCGTCTCCGCATCAAGCGCAACCACATTCGACGGAGGCTCGGTAATGTACATCACGCCATCAATCACAATAGGCGTAGTTTCCAGACGCTCCAGAATCGGCATCTGATAAACCCAGGCCACTTTGAGCTTGTCGACATTGCTCCGGTTGATTTGCTCCAGTTGACTATGCCGCCAGCCATTGTAAGTACCAGAGTAAGTGGGCCAGTTGACCTGCGCAAAACCGAGTGCGCCACTAATCATCAATAGCCATGTATATTTCATTCTGTCCTCCGGGCTCTCTGCAGTGACCACAGATAGGCCACCAGGTTCTGCATCTCTTCTTCCTGCAACTTGCCCTGATAGGACGGCATGGAGGAAGTCTTCTGGATTTCGAATTTGCGGAAGTTGCGTTTCGGCAGCGTCACCAGGCCCTTCACAGGGTGCAGCATCTGGGCATAGTAAGTGTCTTCATTGAGCAGAAATCCCTTGTAGGGCGTGCCGTCTTCGAGAATGATGTCTGCCATCCAGAAGGCCCGATCCACTTCCGCATTGGGGTCTTCGATCGACTTGCGGATTTGAGCCACAGGTCGTTGCGAACCGATGAATGAAAGCTCAGGGCCTTTCACCCCGCCTTCGCCGCGAACGAGATGGCAGTTCACGCAACCCTTGGAGCGGAACAACTGCGCCCCCTGCAAAGCGTTCCCCGGCGGAGCTTTTGCCGAACCCTTCACGCTCAGTGTGCGCACATAGGCAACGATTTGCCAAACCTGATCGACAGAGAAAAACTGACTGGGCATCGCCGTGCCGCTGATGCCTTCGGAGATGTTGTAAAGCAGCGCCGCATCAGAGCTGCCGTGATAGAACTGCCCCGTCGTGAGATCCGGCCCCTTGCCGCCCTGACCACTCAGGCCGTGGCAATCAGCGCAATGGGAACGGAAAATGCGGGCTCCAGCGTCAACATCGTCAGCGCTCGTGTGCGGGTTCTTGTCTTGCGCCAGACTGACGGCCGCAAGGAGAAGCGTGAGCAGGACAGGTCTCAAGTTCAACCTCCAGGATGCAATGAGCATATATCATTGCAAACACATTATGCGAACCGGGTGACTGAAGCTCGATCCCCTATCGCAATAGATTCGATTCCACGCGTCGCCGCACCGCCTCCCCCACCACCGGCAGCGTCCTCATCCTCACTCCAAACAATGCCAGCGCCAACGCAAACACCAGATCATCTTGCTGGCCCAGCGTCTCAAATCGCGGTCCCCGCGCCGTCTGCACCTTCCGCATCCCCTTCAGTTCCGCCTCAAGCCGTCCCCAACCCACCACATCTCCACACACCCCCAGCCTCTGCTGCTCAAACGCCCTCTGCACCCCGATCAGCAACTCAGTCCTCGGCGTCGGATAAAACCCGTCGCGGTACTTCCCTTCCAGTCCACTCGTAATCACCACCGGATACAATTCTCCCCGCAGCCGCCTCCGCCTTAAATCCTCACTCACCACAATCCCTAGCCCAGTCGCATCCACCGTCGTCGTCACCGTTCCCCCACTCAATTCCGGCGATTGCGTCAGCCTCTCCACCTCCCCCACCACTTCGTCAAATCCCTGACCCAGCCTCACCCGCTCCACCATCCGCACATACAACTTACGTTCCCGTAAATATTCATAACTCGCCAGATCCCTCTGCGCACTTACAACCACCCGCTGTTCCACCACCACAAACGCCGTATGGTCCACCCTCTGCCCCAGGTCTACGCCGATGTGAAACGAGCGCAGATTCACCATCCCGGGCCTCATCATCTAATCCTCCCCTTCAATTCAAACGACAACCCTGCCACCCCCAGGCCTTCCTGCCGGGCTGCCTCCAGCCACTCCGTCTGGAATGCCTGATTCTCCAGCCCCACAAACGAACAAAAATACTCCTGTGCAAACCACTCCGCGCTCTGGCTCTCACGCTCCTCCTCCAGCACCTCCGCCGAAATCCGCGCGCAATCCGTCGCCCTCACTTCAATCCGTGTCCACCTCTCTCCACCAGACACCCATTCCTTCCAGAAAAATCCCCGCTCCCCAAACGGCGTCGATAGCAACGCCAGATCCCCCCGACCCACAACCAGCATCGGCCGCATCGCCTGATACAGACTATCGGCTACCCGTGCTGCCTCATCGATCACGATCAGCGACGGCGCACTAAACCCTCTTACATTCGCCTCCTGCCCTGGCAGTGCCATCACCCGAGACCCATTCGGCAAATACACTGCCAGCCTGCCGCCACTAAACTTCTCATCTGCCGCCTGCAAAAACCCGCACACCTTCCTTACAAACTCCGCGCTCTGCCGCAATGTTGGCGACACACACAATACCAGCGACTCCCGCGTTGTCATCGCCCGATGCGCCGCAAGCGCCGCTGCCGTGCTCGATTTTCCCCACTGACGCGAACAGCACAGCAGCAGCCTCGACGCTCCACAACGCAACACTTTACTCTGCTGCGCATCGGGTTCAAACCCAAACCGCGACTGCACAAAGCGCACTGCATCCATCCGCTCCGCAGACGCCCGCATTTGTTCCTGCATCAGTTGCCGCGTCATCCCTGTCCCCAGTCTGCGAGCAACACCGATAACTTCACTCGCAGCAAGGGCTCATCGGCGATAAACGCCTCGAGCGCACCGAGAAATGCCTTCAGCCATTCCACCAAATCACCATCATTTAGGCCTTGATTCGAAGTCGCCGCGCTGAGTGCAACAGGCCTCGGATCTGCCAGGATTTCTACCGCCGCAACGCCGGAACACCCGGCCCTGCCTTCATAAAAAATTGGGATCGTCACGACCATACAGCTAGCAGACGCAGCAACCCAGATCTCCCCCATTCCATTCAATAACTACGAAAAGACTCAGCAAAACCGGGAAAAACTATTTTTTGCTTTTCCGTGAACGCCTCCGGCAAAGCAAACGGCCCAGGCCCCTGTTCCTGATTTGCAGTCGGGATTCCGCCAACCTGAACTTTCCCCTAAACTAAGGCATGGAGGATTCATGAGCGACGGTATTGAAGAGCGCGAAGCGCAGAAGCTGCGCATCGAAGAAGAAAAGAGAAACAACCGCGAGGATTTCATCGAACCCGAAGACGAGGATGAGGGCGAGCCCGAGCGCGTCGACTCCTAAAGAGTCAAGCCAGCCTGAGCCCCGGTTTCTGCTCCGTCCAACGTCGGATCTTTCCCGTCTCGATCCCTCAGCGCTACTGCTTCATCATGGATTTTGTTTGACATGGCTGCGCAGCCAGGGCACGAGTTTCTCAAAGCGGAACTCTCGTCGTTCATACAACCCCGAGATAAACAAAAATGCCTCCTCGGGATCAGCAGTCAATGCTGTTCCGTTGATGGAAAGAATCGTGTAAGTCGCGGCGAAAGCTGCTCGCTTGTTGCCATAGATGAAAGCATGATGCTGAGCAACGCTCTCCCAGAGAGCCCCAGCTTCTTCCATGAGATTGCTAGAGCGCCGATTCCAGCAAACCTTGGTCGCGCACCCCATGTGATCCGCCGTAGCGCTCGATCTGATCCTCCTGCATAGCGAGGACTTCTGCCAGCCTAAGATACTCAGTCACTTCGCGAGTTTTTTGTAGAGTTCGCCGTACTTTTCGTGGCTGGCGAGATAGGCAGCCATCACCTGCGGACGCAGCCGATTATGCTTCCGCCTTTCGATCAGATCGGCCAGCGCCTCATCCACTAGGGCCTGAATCTGTCGCCCCTCGCTTTGCGCGAAGCTTCGGATAGTCGACAGGATTTCTGAATCGACCTGCATTGCGAATTTTTCTCTGACTCGGGGCATGGTGCCGCTGCTCCTGACTCTGTTCTTAAAATATCATGATGGATCTTGATGCTTCAAAGTGCTGTGTCGCGCTCTCCAGTCCGCCGAGCTCTTCGCGCTATGTTGAAATACAGAGTCGATCCACCCTTCCCAGTGGTCCGCCTCGACTCACCAAAGGCAACCATCCCGCGATCATGCAAAACAAGTGGATATTTCAAATCACATTTTTATGTCTGACCCCTACCGGCCTCTCCGCCCAAGCCGCCAGTGTTGAAAATCGTCCACCCAACGGCGCAAATCAGAAGCCTGCTTTCATCGGTCAAACCCGCATCGCCGGGCAAAAACTCAATGTCGCTTTCGACATCGTCACCGTAGCCGAGGGCCTCAAACAACCCTGGGGCATCGCTTTCCTCCCCTCAGGCAAAATACTCGTCACAGAGAAGCCGGGCCGTCTCCGCATCATTACCCCCGATGGCAAATTATCCGAACCCGTCTCCGGTCTCCCCAAGGCCGATGCCCACAGCCAGGGTGGCCTCCTCGGCCTCGCTCTAGATCCAAAATTCTCGTCAAATCAACTCATCTACTGGAGCTACGCAGAAGCCAACGACGACGGCACCAACAACACCGCCGTCGCCCGAGGCAAACTGATCGAGGGAACCGCCCCGCGCGTTGAAAACGTGCAGGTGATATTCCACCAGTCGCCCTCCCTCAAATCCACCCTCCACTTCGGCAGCCGCCTCGTCTTCGCCCGCGACGGCACCCTCTTCATCACCACCGGAGACCGCTCCATCACCGAAGGCCGCATGCAGGCCCAGCGTCTCGACGGCCTCCTCGGCAAGGTCGTACGAATCAACTCCGATGGCTCAATCCCCAAGGACAACCCCTTCGTAGGCAAGGCTGGCGCAAGGCCCGAGATCTGGTCCTATGGTCACCGCAACATCCAGGGCGCTGCCCTCCATCCAACAACTGGTGAACTCTGGACCATCGAGCATGGCACTCGTGGTGGTGATGAATTGAACATCCCGCGCAAAGGCAAAGACTACGGCTGGCCCACCATCGCTTACGGCATCGAGTACGGTGGCGGCACGATCACTGGCGGCATCACCGCCAAAGAAGGTATGGAACAACCGGTCTATTACTGGGACCCGGTCATCGCCCCGGGCGGCATGACTTTCTACACCGGCTCGCTCTTCCCGGCCTGGAAGAACAGCCTCTTCATCGGTGGCCTGGGCAGCACTCATCTCGTGCGCCTCTCACTCAACGGAGACCGTGTAGTCGGCGAAGAGCGTCTCCTCACCGAACTCCACGAACGCATCCGCGACGTAGTCCAGGGCCCTGAAGGAGCCCTCTACATCGTCACCGACAGTGGCCGCTTCGTGAAGCTAGTCCCATGAACACTTGAATGCGTTCGTATGCCGGCAGCTGATTCATCTGCCTTCGCGATACCGAACCGCGACCGTTAGACATCTGAGTTGTCTCGTCAAGGGATTTGTTGATCGTTTTGCAGAACCCTGCCGGGAATTTCCACAAGATTCTCAGATCGCCTTGAGGACATTCTTCGGAACCAAGCGGTCCCGGACCGAGCG
>JANXLY010000107.1 GCA_025354885.1 Acidobacteriota bacterium
GCTCACACCAAGTATGCATCGTTTAGGGCGTGGACTACCAGGGTATCTAATCCTGTTTGCTACCCACGCTTTCGTTCCTCAGCGTCAGTTATAGTCCAGTAAGCCGTCTACACCACAGGTGTTCCTCCTGATATCTACGCATTTCACCGCTACACCAGGAATTCCGCTTACCTCTCCTATACTCTAGCATGCCAGTATTCAGCGCACCCTCCCAGTTGAGCCGGGAGATTTCACACTAAACTTGGCACACCGCCTACGAACTCTTTACGCCCAGTAATTCCGAACAACGCTTGCTGCCTACGTATTACCGCGGCTGCTGGCACGTAGTTAGCCGCAGCTTCTTCCACCGGTACCGTCATTATCGTTCCGGTCGAAAGGACTTTACACACCGAAGTGCTTCGTCGTCCACGCGGCGTCGCTGCATCAGAGTTTCCTCCATTGTGCAAGATTCCCCACTGCTGCCTCCCGTAGGAGTCTGGCCCGTGTTTCAGTGCCAGTGTGGCCGTGTGCCCTCTCAGGCCGGCTACCGATCGTCGCCATGGTGGGCCATTACCCCGCCATCTAGCTAATCGGCCGCAGGCTCCTCTCTCAGCGCATTGCTGCTTTCTCCTCTCGGACTTATGCGGTATTAGCTCAGGTTTCCCCGAGTTATTCCCCACAAAGAGGTGGATACCTACGTGTTACTCACCCGTACGCCGCTTTACTTGGGATTGCTCCCTTTCTCGCTCGACTTGCATGTGTTAGGCGCGCCGCCAGCGTTGATTCTGAGCCGGGATCAAACTCTCGTTTAATCTCGGATTGTTGTTTTGGATTGAGCCGTTTAACGGGCTCGGTCGCAACTACTTGAACTCAATACTTGACGAAAATAACTATCTTCTTTTCTTTTAGACTTGCGTCCAACCAGATTGTCAAAGATCTGCCCACTCGCATCACGCCCACAGTTTAACCCGTTAGCATTGATACTGCAGTGGCGGCCTCGAAAGCCGTTCAGGCGACCACACAAAGACGCTCGTCTCCGGGTCAACCTAAAAATTGTATAAAATCGAAATAACTTGCCAAAGGCAACTTCTTTAAGGAACTCAGAGCAGATTCGCTACTCTGACACTATCCCGATGGCCGTACGAACTTGTGTCTGTGTTCTCAGAAGCTGTCGTCTTTGGGACTGTCGCCTTCCTTACCACTCTGTCGTTCGTTTGCCTTTGTTGGCGGCCATTTGTTAGTCTACCGGAGTTGACTAAGTTTTGCAAGAGGTTTTTTTCGCTTCTTGCTCTGCTTTGCTTCCGTGCCGCACTTGCGCGCACTGCATTGCATGAATATAGTTATAGCAACCCAAGGCTCGCGAATGCAAGCTCGTTTCGGGAATCTGGACTTAACTTGCTGATTTATTAGGAGAATATTGTTTCGGAAAAGTTTCAGAACCGTACAGATTGACCACCCCAGAGGCCTTCGCTTGCTGTAAAATCTTAGGCAGAAGACTCTACATGGACACTTCGTTCGCATCTTCGCTGCCTACAACGGGCAAGAAACGCCAGATCCTGCACGCTATTGTCGAAGCTTATCTGGATTCTGGAGAAGCTGTCTCCTCTTCTGCGATTGCTCAGCGCCGTTTTACTGGTGCATCTCTTTCTTCTGCCACAGTACGTAATGCAATGGCTGAGTTGTCCGAACTGGGGCTTCTCACTCAGACACACGCTTCGGCGGGTCGAATTCCTACCCCGCTTGCTATCAAGTCTTATGTTTCATCGTTGGGCCAGGTAAAGGTCAATCCTTTTGAAGTCTCCAAACTCCAGCAAAAGCTGAAATCCTTGCACTCTATTTCCGAGCGTGTAGAGGAGGGGTCTCACGTTCTCACGGAAATCACGCACAACATCGCGATTACAGCATCCCTGCCTTCCGCTTCCCAACAGCTTCATCAGGTGGAGCTGCTGCCGCTGGCCGCGCGGCAATATCTCATGGTCGTCATCACCTCAGACCGTTCCGTCCGCAATCAGGTGGTCTCTATTGACCAGGACTTGCGTTCGGAAGACCTGGCCGAGATTCGCAACTATATCAATTGCGAGTTTTCAGGGTGGACTTTGAATGATGCAAGGCTCGCTCTGGCCGAACGATTGAAGGACGAGCGGAGTCAGTATCACGCGCTGCTCAGGCGAGTAGAGCTCTTTTATGCCCGCGGTTTGTTTCAAGGCTCGGAAGGACCTCGTGTATTTATGGATGGCGCGGCCTATCTAATTGGCCTTGATCTTCATCTCACGAAGGAAAAGATGCGTGAGCTGTTTCAGGCGCTCGAGCAGAAACAGCAGATTCTGCAGATTCTCGACCAATTCCTGCAAGCCTCAGACCAGACACCGGCGATCCAGGTCGGTCTTGGCGATGCGCATCCCGCACTGAGTGGATTTACCCTGATCGGCGTGCATGTCCCGCTCGCGGGCGGCATGTCGGCTCGCGTTGCGGTCCTCGGACCGCTAAGATTGAATTATCCACGCACAATTGCTGCGGTCATGGAAGTGGGCCAAGCTTTAGCAGAATCTACAACCTGATATCGCGATGCCTCTCAAAGGCTCGCTTAAACTTCAAAAGAATTACAACAGAGGAATGCAACATGACGGAGTCGACTTTCGACGCTGCCAATTCAGAAAACGCAAGCACCACGAGTGAAACTTCTCTCGATCCGGCCGCGCGCATTGAGTTCCTAGAACAGGAACTGATTCGTCTTGAATCAGAAAAGCAGGATCTGCTGCGTCTCGCTCAAACCCGCCAGGCCGAATTTGAAAATTTCCGTCGCCGCTCTGAGCGCGAACGTCAGGAAACTGTGGAACTCGCAACGGCCGAATCAGTTAAAACGCTGTTACCCGTATTTGACGATTTTGAACGCGCTGTTCAGGTGCAGACTACAGATTCCAATTACGCCAAGGGTGTTGAATTGATTCACGCCCGTCTGCAGGAGGTCCTTGCCAGGATGGGCCTCGAAGCAATCGAAACTTCGGGCAAAGTGTTCGACCCCAATCTCCACCACGGAATCGATATGGTGGAAACCGACGAAGCCGAAGATCAGAGCATCCTTGCCGAGTTCCAGAAGGGCTACAACTTTCGCGGCAAACTTCTTCGGCCCTCCATGGTGCGCGTGGCGGTCAAGAAGTAGGGGATGTCGGTGACGAAACGCGATTTTTACGAAATTCTGGGTGTTGACCGTGGTGCAGATGAGCAGGTTCTCAAATCTGCCTATCGCAAACTTGCCATGAAGTATCACCCAGACCGCAACCCCGGCAACGCCAAGGCAGAGGAGCAATTCAAGGAAGCAGCTGAGGCTTACGGAATTCTCAGCGACGCCCAGAAGCGTGCAGCCTATGATCGCTTTGGCCATCAGGGCCTGTCTGGAATGGCGAGTGGCGGGGCAGGCTTCGACTCCAATCAGTTTACAGATCTCAACGATATTTTCGGTGATTTTTTTGGAGACTTCTTCGGTGGCGGTGGTGGCGGTGGACGCAAGGGCGGCAGCCGACAGCGTCGCGGCGAAGATCTTCGTTACGATCTCGAAATCGACTTTGAGGATGCCGTCCGCGGCACATCGGTCGACATTCAGATTCCGAAGCTCGACCATTGCCCGCGCTGTGTCGGCACGGGGGCAGAAAAGGAAGATGGGCTGACAACTTGTTCCATTTGTCGTGGACGTGGCGAGCAGCTTTTCCAGCAGGGCTTTATGACCATCAAGCGCACTTGTTCCACCTGTGGCGGCCGCGGTCAGATCATTCGCAGACCATGCACGCAATGCAAGGGTGAAGGCCGATTGCGGAGTGAGAAGAAGCTAAAGGTCAATATACCGGCCGGGGTCGATACCGGCACGCAGCTTCGCCTCAACGGAGAAGGACAGGCTAGCCCCAATGGCGGACCCGGCGGCGACCTTTACGTTGTCCTCAGCGTCAAAGACCATCCGGTTTTTGATCGTCAGGATTACGACTTGCACTGCACTGTGCCTGTTAATCTCGTTCAGGCTACGCTTGGGACGGAAGTCGAAATTCCCACCTTTGAGGGAGTGGAGCCAGTCAAGATCCCGGAAGGGACCCAACCAGGGACGCAGCTTCGTTTGAAAAACCGGGGCGTACCTCGCGTCAATGCTTCCGGCCGTGGAGACCTCTTTATCCATGTCGAAGTGCACGTCCCGACGAAGCTCTCGCGGGACCAGCGCAAGATCTTCGAGCAGTTGCGCGATAGCCTGCCTGCCGCAGGCGAAGAGTCGGATAAGGGCGGCTTCTTCGGCAAAGTGAAAGACCTTTTCCAATAAGCTCAAGTTATCAATTTGACATTCAGACTTGCTAGGGTAAGGGAAGCACCATGCTTCAAAAACCTAAAAGTCTTAGCCTGCTCCTTGTCCTGAGCGCAGCAAGCGCTCTCGCCCAATTCGACTCTGCTGTTGTCCTTGGAACGGTCCGCGATCCTCAGGGCCTCGCCATCAAAGGGGCGCAAGTTCGCCTCGATTCGCTAGCCACGGGCGTTCGACTGAACGCCGCCACCAACGATCTTGGATCCTTTGAATTTCCAACTGTACGGCTCGGCGAGTATCAATTAACGGCAGAAGCCTCCGGCTTCAAAATTGGCAAATCGCAAGCCTTTCGTGTCACCGTCGGTGCCAAGCAGCGTGTTGATATGACTTTGCAGATCGGTACAACGAGCGAAACGATCACAGTCGACACGACCGTAGCCCAGCTTGAGACCGAAACCAGTTCGCGCGGCACTGTTATCGGCGCGCAGCAGATTGTAAACCTCCCCCTCAATGGCCGCGCTTATGCAGACCTCGCGTTACTTGCCCCCGGTGTGCGCCGTTCGGGGATCTCCACTTCTCGCGATGCCAGCTTCAATGTAAACGGTATGCGCAGTTCGCAGAACAATTTCGTCGTCGATGGCGTTGACAACAATGCCTATGGAACATCGAACCAGGGCTTCTCCAATCAGGTCGTTCAACTTTCTCCCGACGCTGTGCAGGAATTCCGTCTTGAAACCAACAACTACTCAGCAGAGTATGGCCGCGCTGGCGGTGCCGTCATCAACGCCACAATCCGCTCGGGTACCAATCAGTATCACGGTACAGCTTATGAATATTTGCGCAACACACAACTCAACGCTGTCGGCTTCTTTAAGCCGGTGACCGGCAAACCAATCCTCATTCAGAATCAGTTCGGAGCAACCTTTGGTGGGCCCATCGTCAAGGATAAGATGTTTTTCTTTGCCAACTATGAAGGCTTCCGGCGTACGCAAAAAACAGTAAATTTTGCAACGCTCCCATCGCTCGATGTTCGCACTGGGCGCATGGGGATTCCCATCCTTGACCCAATCACGGGGGCTATCTATGGCGACGGAGTGATCCCCGCGTCGCGCATTGGCCGTTTTGCATCCGCAGTAATTGCCGATCTCCCGGCCCCAAACATTGCACGCACAGCTAACAACTATCAATCGCTGCCAAGCTTTCTGCAGAATTCGGATAAAGGCGACATTCGTTACGATCACTACATTTCCTCGAAGCTGAACGCCTTCGTTCGCTACTCCCACCGCCTGCTGAATCAATTCGAGCCCGGTGCCATCCCTGGCCCTTCTGGTGGCAACAACAACGGCAATGTCCGCGTTCTCAATCAACAGATTGCTTTCGGATCGACCTATACCCTTTCGCCCACTTCCATTCTTGAGTTCCGCATGGGTATCAGCCGTAGCGAGGGAGGCAAGTCACCTATTTTTGTTGGAACCACTCCGCTTGTCGCAAAGCTCAATATTCCCAACGCTCCTACGGACCCGCGCTTTACTGGCGGCGTTTACACACAAGGAGTCAGCGGCTTTACTGCCTTCGGCGTGCAGAGTTCCAATCCCCAATTCCAGAACCCTTTTGTCTGGAATCCCAAGTTCAACTACACCAAGCTCTTTGGCAAGCACAGCCTCAAGGCTGGATACGAATACCAGAAGATCGAAACCGACATCGACGACTTCAACCCCAAGATGGGTAGCGATTCCTACTCCGGTAGATTCAGCCAGGTTGCCGGGACGGCTACGAACGATAGCCAATTCATGGCTGACTTCCTTTTCGGTGCACGCAGTCAGTATCAACTCAATAATGCCGTGATCATGAACTACCGCCAGCAGATGCACTTCTTCTATCTGCAGGACGACTGGAAGATCAGCCGGAAGCTCACGCTCAACCTTGGTCTTCGGTATGAATTCGCAACCCCTCAGTACGAGGCTCAGAACCGCATCTCGAACTATGTTCCGGGATCGACTTCACTTCTGACGGCAAAGGCCGGATCGCTCTACGACCGATCGCTTGTCCATCCTGACAAGAACAACTTTGCGCCGCGTCTTGGCCTTGCCTGGAGCGTTCTGCCCAAGACAGTAATCCGCGCAGGCTATGGCATCAGCTATATTCACTTCAACCGCATGGGTGGTGAAAATCTACTCGCTTACAACTTGCCGAATGTGTTTAACCCCATCATCGACCAACGGACTCCCTTCAGCGGGAGCGGTGCCGGCACACCGGTCTGTTCGAGTCTTGACGCTAACCCGCTCACCTGCTTCCGTACTACCGATTCCGGATATCCGAACAACTTTCTGAATCCGGCCAACATCAACATCCTCGCTGTCCGCGTCAATCACATCCCGTCTGACATTCCAACGAGCTACACACAGAGCTGGCACTTTTCAGCTCAGCGAGAACTCGGCAAGGATCTGGTCCTTGACTTGGGTTATGTCGGTACGCGTGGCGTAGGATTGATGATTCTCGGCGATTACAACCAAGCTCGCCCCAATGCTTTTCCTGCCGAAAATCTCAGCCTTCAGGCGCGCCGTCCGCTTCAGAACTTTGGCTTCATTCAGGTTGCCTTCAATGGCGGCTTTCTCAATTATCACGCCTTCCAGGCCAAGTTGGAAAAGCGCTTTAGCCGCGGCCTCTACCTGCTGAATTCATTCACATGGTCCAAGGCGATCGACAACGCCTCCGGGCATCTTGAGACAGGAAATGGCGACAACTCGCGAGTCAACTACCGCGACCTTCGCAACGAAAAAGGGCTCGGTGGTTATGACCAGCCGTTCAACAACGTAACGACGCTTCTGTATGAATTGCCTTTTGGCCGTGGCCGCAAGTTTGGCTCGTCCTGGAACAAAGTAACCGACCTTGCTCTGGGCGGCTGGCGCATGACGGCGATCAACTTTGCTCAGAGCGGCACAACCGTAAATCTCACCTATAGCCCGGCATCCGCCTTCCAGGTCTCTGGCGCTCCGAATTACCGTCCAAATATCAGTGGCGACCCCGTCACTTCAGCTTCTTCACGAACAGAGAACAATTGGCTGAACCTTGCTAACGTCTCGATCCCGACCGACCGCAGTCAACCTTTCGGCAACGCCGGCCGCAACATCGTTCGCGGACCCCGTGTGGACGTGATGAACTTCGGCCTGCATAAAGAATTCGCGCTGACCGAGCGCTTCAAGCTCGAGTTCCGCAGCGAGGCGTTTAACCTTTTGAACAAGACGAATTTTGATAGCCCGAATTCGAATCGTTCTTCGGGAGGCTTTGGCACCATCACTTCCACCAACAACAATCCCGCTCGCCAGATTCAGTTCGCACTGCGTCTTGCGTTTTAGAATTCACGATAGAAAGGAGAGCCCGCGAGAAATTGATCTCGCGGGCTAATCCATTTCTCTGGATCGACCGTTGCAGCGCCAGTTCCCCACTCATCGCTCCGAAGTCTTTCGCCCAATTTCAGTTGCGAGCTATCTCGCTTCTCTGGCAGGACGCTTGAACTTCGGACGCGATTGGCAAAGAATGCCTGCGAGTATCGCTTTGCGCGTTGATCCACCCCGGACGGACAGTACTGAAATGTTGATACAGGGCCTAGATACTGTGGATCGAATGACGAGCAGGTTAGCAAGATTCACCCATGGCTTCGAGCTCGAATTTGCAAAGTCCAGGGCTCTAGCGTCTGCTGCTTCGCTTGTGGCTTGGGGGCTGCTTTGCGGCTCAGCCTGCTTATCCACGGGCTGTGGCTATGGACTCTAGATGCCTTCTACCGCTACTCCGGGTGACCTGCTCTCAGAGAAGCGTCTGAGTAGTGCGAGAATCTAAGAGAGATTTGACCACGCGGGTCGAATTTCTTCCTTCCAAGTTTTCCAGCTGAATTCACTAAATATGTCATCACCACAATCTCGCAAGGTTCTCGCAGTCGTCGACGACTTGATGTTCGCAGTAAAGATCGACGCAGCGGCCAGGCAGAACTCGATCACAGTCGAATACGCCAAGACTCTCGCGGATGCCCTCACAAAGGCAAAAACTCAGCCACTGCTCGTGTTGATCGACCTCAACCACAACAAGCTCGATGTGATCAGTCTGATCCGTTCGTTCAAAGCTGATGACGAGATCAAGAAGCTGAGCTTGCTCGGCTTCATTTCACACGTGGACGGAGAGAGACGACAGGAGGCTGTAGATGCCGGATGCGACAGTGTCGTGCCGCGCAGCGCGTTCTCGGTCAACCTCCCTAAAATCCTCAAACGACACTCGACCGCACTTTAGCCGCGTCGATCCTAGATAATAACGAACGTGACTAAGTTTTTACTTTTTGCGTTCAGTGTCAGCTTGTGTTTTGCTGCGGATAAAGATTTCAACGGGCGTTGGAACATCACTGTTCCGAATGAAGCCCGCGGTCGATCCTGGTGGCTTGAAGTTTCTGGCGCCGGATCTTCCAAAATCGCAGGCCGCTTTGTGGGGGCCCCAGGCGGGCAGATGGACAAGATCCCCGAGATCAGTGTCGACCACAAGGAATTGCGCTGGACCTTTGAGCGTGCCGGGAAAAAGCTCGTCTACACAGCGCTGATCGAGAAGGGCATGCTCATCGGCAAGCAGAGCATTGATGGCAAGCCAGCCCTTACGTTTCGCGGCGAGCGAGCTCCAGAGATCCGCGACAAAGATGACGAGCGCTGGAAGCCGGGCCAACCAGTGGACATCCTCGACCTTAGCGGCTGGCAGACCACATTCCCTGGTCGTTCTCTCGAATGGACACTCACTAACGGCATGATGAAGAACGCGCCGAAGGCAAGCGACATCCGTACGACGGAGACTTTTTGGAATTTTGAACTTCATGCGGAATATCGCTATGAAGCTGGATCCAATTCGGGCATTGGCCTTCGTGGGCGCTACGAAGTACAGATTGAGGATACCTTCGGCAAGCCGATCGATGGACACTCCCAAGGCGGCATCTACTCGCGCATTCCTCCGGCGGTCCAAGCGGCGAATCCGGCTGGAGAGTGGCAGACACTGGATGTGCGGCTTGTGGGCCGCATTGTCACTGTCAAGCTGAACGGAAAGGTCACCGTCGATCACAAGGAAATTGAAGGCCCGACTGCCATGTGTTTTGACCCGAACGAGTCGATGCCAGGGCCAATCGCAGTGCAGGGCGACCATGGCATTGTTGAGTTTCGCAAGTTGACAGTGACCCCACTCATACGCTGATGAAGTACGCATGGATCAGTCTCGGGGCGGCAGTAGGAGGAGTGGCGCGTTATGCGTTGTCCACGTCTCTGCCGATTCCCTTCCCCTGGCAGACCTTTGTTGTAAACCTCATAGGTGGAGCGGTGATCGGCTTTCTGACACATCGGCTCACCGGCGATCAGCGATTCCTGTGGATCACTGGATTTTGTGGTGGCTTCACCACTTTTTCAACTTTTTCAATTGAAGTTGTGACGCTGCTCGAGCAGGGGCGTTACGGGATTGCTGGAAGCTATGTGGTCGCATCAGCAATACTGTGCGTGGCAGCAGCGGCAGCCACCTATCACTGGACCCGATGACGAGACGAGACGTGATCGCCGCTCCTTTTCTGCAACTGGGCCGCAAAGCCAAGCCGGCAATTGTTGGCAGCTATGTGATGGATGCTTTCCCGCTCGGACACAAGCTGCGCGACCATGCAGCTTTCCCGGCGGCGAAAGAAGAGCGTAAAGTTCCGCTGGTGATTGTCGGCTCGGGGATGGCGGGACTTTCGGCTGCTTGGTGGCTGGACAAGCGCGGCTATCGGGACTTTGTCCTGCTTGAAATGGAAGATCAGGCAGGCGGTAATTCGCGTTACGGCGAGAGCGCCGTTTCGGCTTATCCGTGGGGGGCACATTATGTGCCGATCCCGAACCGCAAATCGCCGCTCGTGCGCGAGCTTTTTGAAGAAGTCGGCTTGATGGTCAATGGTGAGTTGAACGAGCGGCATCTCTGTCATAGCCCGCAGGAGCGGCTCTTTATTCATGGGCGCTGGCAATACGGCCTTGAGCCTGAAGTTGCTTTGACGAGTAAGGGCCGTGAACAGTTCAGACGCTTTGACGCCAAGATCGGGGAACTGCATGCGACTGGGCGCTTCGCGATCCCGCATGCGCTGGGGCAAATTGATCCGAATCTGGAGGCGCTGGGGTTTCCAGCGTGGCTCCAGGCGAATGGCTTTGATGCGCCGGAGTTGATGTGGTATCTCGACTACTCGACGCGGGACGATTACGGGATGGCGCTGAAGGATACGAGCGCCTGGGCGGGGTTGCATTACTTTGCGGCTCGCGACCATGACGACAAGGGACCATTTACCTGGCCTGAGGGAAATGGCTGGCTGCTCAAACAGCTGAAGGCCAAGGTAGGTCAATATGTTCGCACGGGCGAACCCGTCTACAAAGTGCAGCGGCAGAACGGGGCTTGGAGGGTGCTGACATCGAAGGCGTCGTACCTCGCGCAATCCGTGATCTGGGCCGCCCCAAGTTTTCTGGCCAGCCACATTGTTGAGGGCGCGCCGCGTGCAGAAGGATTCAGCTACTCGCCCTGGGTGACAGCCAACCTGACACTGGACCGGATACCGAAAGCGGCGCACACAGCAGAGATGGCCTGGGACAACGTGATTTACGGGTCGCCTTCACTTGGCTATGTGGTTGCAACCCACCAGAGTGTCGCGATGCACCGCGAACAGAGCGTCTGGACCTGGTATTACGCAGTGGCAGAGAGGACGCCCGATGCGGCAAGGCGGATGTTGCTTGAGCAGCCCTGGGAGTATTGGCGCGATACGGCACTGGCAGATTTGGCCAAGGCGCATCCAGATATTGCCGACTGTGTTTCGCGCATTGATGTGTTTCGCAACGGGCACGCCATGGCAAGGCCTACGCCGGGATTCCTGCAGTCTGCAGGTAGACAGAAGATGCTGAGTGGACACGACGGCTTGTACTATGCCAACTCGGATCTAAGCGGCATCTCGATTTTTGAAGAGGCGCAGTATCGCGGTGTTGAGGCGGCTAGGCGCGTGCTTGAGCGGCTCGGCGCTTCATCAGGAACTTTGCGATCAACACCACGCTGATTGCGGCAATCGCCTGAATGCCCCATTCGGTGTAGCGACTGAGGCTCAGTGCTTCGTGCACCATCGGTTCGGTGAGGATCATTTCTGCACCGACTCGTCCCAGCACGGCAGAGCCCAAATAGGCAATGATCGGGTAACGGTCCATTAAGGATGAGAGAACGCCACTGGCTCCAACGACCAACGGAATGCTGAGGCCGAGGCCAAAGATCAGAAGCCAGATGTTGCCGTGCGAAGCGGCGGCGACAGCAAGCACGTTATCGAGCGACATGGTGATGTCGGCGACGAGGATGAGCCACATTGCCTGCATAAGCCCACCGGCCTGACGATGATTGCCCGGCTCTTCTGGTTCGGCGTCCATCAGCACCTTGACAGCGATCCAGAGGATGAGGACGCCACCGATTAAGTGCAGATAAGGCAGGTTCAAAATCCGTGCAACGAAAAAGGTAAGAACGATTCTAAGGCCAACAGCCAGCCCCGCGCCGAGCATGCTGCCAAGACGGCGCTCCTTGGGCGGCAATGACCGGACAGCCATCGCGATCACAACCGCGTTGTCACCAGCCAGAACGATATCGCTGACGATGATGTTCAGGACAGCGAATAGGAATTGGAGGTCTATGCCTGGTTCTCCTTGAACTCTTCGTACTCTTCATGCCATGCCATCTGGATGGCTTCTAACTTCGCTTCATTCGACTTTAGCGGATCGTCAGCAAAGCCAGTTAGCTCGACCACCATCTTGTGCAAGTCGGTGAAGCGGACCTTCAAGGGGTCGGTGTCCGGGTGGGCCGCGAAGAGTTCGATGCCGATGTCTTCGGCTTTGTCCCAGGTGAGCTTGATGGTCATATTTTGGTTCCCTTGAGGGCGCCGCGAACGGCGGTGTTCATCATGTTTTCGGCGAGCTTGAGGCTGGCCTTATCTAGCTTTTCCATGTGGGCCTGGATGAGGTGGTAGTTGTCCCCATGATAGGCGAGGAGCAACTCGTTGTGGGCGGCATGGATTGCCTGCTTGTCTTCTTCGGGCAGTTCATACCAGGCGTCGCTTTGCTTGGCGTTTTCGATGGCACCAAGAATGCGGTCAGCCTCAACTCGCGACTCGCGGACCTGACGTTCCCGGATGTCGTTTTCGGCATTAGTGATCGATTCGAGGATCATCGCCTCGACCTGTTCTTCGGTGAGGCCATAAGAGGGCTTGACCTCGATGCTCTGTTCTTTGCCGGTGCGGGTATCTTTGGCGGAGACGTTCAAGATTCCATTGGCATCAATGAGGAACTTGACTTCGATGCGGGCAAGACCGGCAGGGACGGGTTCGATGCCAGTGAGCTCGAATCGGGCGAGCGAGCGGCAGTCTTTTACAAGCTCGCGTTCACCCTGAAGAACGTGGATGAGAACGTTGGTCTGACCATCGACGGCGGTGGTGAACTGTTCGGTTTCGCTCGCCGGAATCGTGGAATTGCGGTGGATGAGTTTGGTGACCACACCGCCCATGGTCTCGAGGCCTAGCGACAGCGGAGTGACATCGAGCAGAAGCGTGTCTTTTACTTCGCCAGAAAGGATACCGGCCTGGATTGCAGCACCGAGGGCGACGACTTCGTCGGGGTTGAGTTCGGTGTGGGGCTTGGAGCGGAAGAGGTGCTCGACGGCCTTGCGAACCATGGGAATGCGGGTTGAGCCGCCGACCAGAACAACTTCGTTGATTTGCTCTGCGCCGACTTTAGCATCCTGCAGGCAGAGGCGGCAGGGGCCGAGAGTGCGCTCGACAAGAGGGAGGATGAGGCGCTCGAGCAACTCGCGGGTGACCTCGCGTTGGTAACTCTTGCCTTTGTACTGAAGATCAATCTTCGTTGTGAGCGAGAAGCTGAGTTGCTCTTTTGCTTTGATGACGGCCTGGCGGAGCGTCTCGACTGCGGCAGTGTCATGGTCGATCGGTGCGCCCCATTCGGCGGCAATGTCTTCGAGGGCGATCTGGATCAGGAGCTGATCGATATCATCGCCGCCAAGGTGTGTGTCGCCGTTGGTGGCGAGTACTTCAAAGATGCCGTCCTGGAGTTTGAGGATCGAGATGTCGAAGGTGCCGCCGCCAAGATCGTAGACGGCGATGATGCCGGACTTGCGTTTATCGAGGCCGTATGCGAGGGCGGCAGCTGTTGGTTCGTTGACGAGGCGAAGGACCTCAAGGCCAGCGATTCTGCCTGCGTCTTTGGTCGCCTGACGCTGCGCGTCGTTAAAGTAAGCGGGGACGGTGACAACGGCCTTGGTGACTGGCTCGCCAAAGAAGGCTTCCGCGTTGCGCTTGAGCTCGAGCAGGATGCGGGCACCGGCTTCGGGCGGGGTGATGAAGGTATCGCCAATCTTAAGCGGCGTGGCGGCCTGATCCATGAAGCGCTTGGTCGAATAGAGCGTTGCATCGCGGTGCGAGGCGAGTCGGGCCTTGGCAGCATTGCCGGCAAGATAGCTGCCGTCTTCTAGCAGCGAGATTACGCTCGGCACAATGCGGGTGTTGTCCGGAGCCGGAATGATTTCTGGACCAGTGAGATCCATGAAGGCGGCGAGACTGTTGGTTGTGCCAAGGTCTATGCCTATGATGCGATCCGGCGAAGCAGCTTCGCCGAAGTCAATTTGAAAGGTACCCATTGACGTCCCTGAGGAGATTTTGAATGTATCGACGGCGGTTCAAAAGACCGCGAATTTGTTTCAGCAGCTGCTCGCCCGGACTTGCGTCGTGGGCGACAAAAAATTGACCAAGCTCGAGATCGGACTGCACGAGCAGAGCAGAAAAATGATCGCGGGCCTTAGCGAGTTGTGGACGAGCGGATTCGTCGCCACTCTTCAGCTCTTCGAGAGCCATATTCAGATCGAAGACTTCTTCGAGCAATTCTGGAGGCACGTCTTTGGTGCCCTGTAGTCCGATATCGAAGCCCTTTTGCTTGAGGAAATACTCGGCTCGCGAGAGTGGGTCGCGGAGTGTGCGATAGGCGTCGTTGAGGAGTGAACTTTCATTGAGCGCAGCATCCCGGATGCTGACCTCAGCGCGGGCAAAACGATCAGGGTGCAACTCACGACTACGGGCATAAAACAGTTGTTGCAGCTCATTCAGATTGAGCTGCAACTGCGGGCCGAGACCCAGAACACGATAGTAGTCCATAGATTCGGAGGTGATCAGGAGGAGAACGAAGTGCCACAGCCACAGCTCTTGTGAGCGTTGGGGTTGATGAATTCAAAGCCGCTTTGCATGAGGCTCTCTTTGTAATCGAGCGTCATTCCTTTCAGGAAGATCATGCTTTTCGGGTCGATGAAGACCTTGACGTCGTCGTAGTCGAAGACATGATCGGTTGCGCGCGGCTTGGTATCGAACTTGAACTGGTAGCTGAGTCCGGAACACCCCCCCCCGAGCACGCCGAGGCGCAATCCACCGCTGACGCCCTGTTTGGCGAAGGCTTGGCGGATCTTGTCGACGGCCTTGGGAGTAACGTCAATTTTCAGTTCGGCGGTTTCGGTCATACCAGGGACGGGGTGGCAACAGCTTTCTTCTTATAGTCGTTGATCGCGGCCTTGATGGCATCTTCGGCGAGGACGGAGCAGTGAACCTTGACGGGAGGCAGAGCGAGTTCTGTCACGATCTCGGTGTTCTTGATCTCCATGGCCTGATCGACAGTCTTGCCCTTGAGCCATTCGGTTGCGAGGCTGGAACTGGCAATGGCCGAGCCACAGCCGAAGGTCTTGAACTTTGCGTCTTCGATGATGCCCGAGACCGGATCGACCTTGATCTGGAGCTTCATCACGTCGCCACATTCGGGAGCTCCGACCATGCCGGTGCCGACGTTGGGGTCGTTCTTATCCATCGAACCGACGTTGCGGGGGTTCGAGTAATGATCTACTACTTTTTCTGAATATGCCATTTCGTTTTCTCCTGTGAATCCCGTAGAGTTAGTGCGCAGTCCATTCGACTTTGGACAGATCAACGCCGTCCTTGAACATCTCCCAAAGGGGGGACAGTTCGCGAAGCTTGTTGACGACTTCGATCATTTTGTTGGCTACGTAATCGATCTCTTCGTCTGTGTTGAAGCGACCAATGCCGAAGCGGATGGAGGTGTGGGCGAGATCGTCGCCAAGGCCGAGAGCCTTGAGCACATAGCTTGGCTCAAGGGTGGCAGAGGTACAAGCGGAACCGCTCGATACCGCGATGTCGTTGATGCCCATCAGAAGGCTTTCGCCTTCAACGTAAGCAAAGCTCATGTTGAGGTTGTGAGGCAGGCGCTGATCCATCGTGCCGTTGATGTAGGTTTCTTCGAGGGCAGTTTCGAGCTTGACCTTCAGGCGATCGCGCATGATTCGGTGCTTTTCCATCTCGGACTCCATGAGCTGACCGCAGAGTTCGGCTGCTTTGCCGAAACCGACGATGCCAGGGACGTTGAGGGTACCGGAACGCATGCCGCGCTCGTGACCGCCGCCGTCCATCTGGGCAGAGATCTGAACACGCGGGTTACGCCGACGAACATAGAGAGCGCCAACACCCTTGGGGCCGTACATCTTGTGAGCGGTCATGCTCATGATGTCGATGTTGTCCTTGATGACATTGACGGGAATCTTGCCAACGGCCTGGACACCATCGGTGTGGAAGAGGACGCTCTTCTCTTTGCAGATGCGACCGATTTCAGAGACGTTCTGGATGACGCCGATTTCGTTGTTGGCGTACATGATGCTGACGAGGATCGTCTTGTCGGTGATCGCATCGCGGAGCATTTCGAGGTCTACCAGCCCGGAGCCCTGGAGGGGCAAATAGGTTACGCGAACGCCCTGCTTTTCAAGGTGCTTGCAGGTATCGAGAATGGCCTTGTGTTCGGTGGCGGCAGTGATGATGTGGTTGCCGCGTTCGGCGTACATCTCGACAACGCCCTTGATGGCGAGATTGTTCGATTCGGTGGCACCGCTGGTGAAGACGATCTCTTTGGTGTTGGCACCGATGAGGTCGGCGATTTGTTTGCGGGCGAGTTCAACACCTTCTTCGGCAATCCAGCCAAAGCTGTGATTGCGGCTGGCAGCATTGCCAAAGCTTTCGCTGAAGTAGGGCAGCATCGCTTCGACGACGCGGGGATCGCACATTGTGGTTGCGTGATTGTCTAAGTAAATCGGTAATTTCATAGGATTGGAATCTAACTGGGCAAAATATTGAGGATCGATGGTGATCCGAGGCCTGAGCCACTTCCGCTTGGAGGTGCCGGAGGCAGCGGGTCGTCTTTGGTAAGGGCACTTATTGAGATGCACTCGAGGAGTCGAAGGATTGCCTCATGTACTTTTCGGAGCGGTTCTTTGACGGTACAGCTTCCGGATTGGTCGCACTTGTTGTGAGTAAAGCAGGAGGTCAGGATCACGGGGCCATCGACGGCCCGGATCACTTCGAGAACACTTAAAAGATGGGGGTCGCGGGCGAGCTTGTAACCACCATTGGTGCCCTGGACGCTGGTCAAGAAACCGGCCTTGGAGAGCTTCTGCAAAACCTTGGAGAGGATGGGCAGAGGGATCTGGTAGGTATCGCCGATTTCCTTGGCGCTGGCTGCCTTTTCGCCAGTTAGAGCGAGATGGCGGAGGGCAATCAGGCTGTAGTCGGCTTTTTTGGTGAGCTTTAGCATTTAGATCGCGGACTGAAAGTGTCCTGATTCAGTGTACTGCGGTTGTTTACCTGCGTCAAGAATAGGAGGAAAGAGATTACGGTTCTTTTCGGTCTGGTATTGCGATTCACAATTTCGTAGAGCTCAAGATCCGTCCATCCGGTTTATTTTGTTTGGGTTAGGCTGAAATCAGCTTTGAATCTCAAGACGGGATTTTACTGCCTCGAAGGTTCAGCAACCGGATGGACGCAGGTGTAGCGAGCCGTTGGTGATGGGGATATTCTGTTGTGAAAGAGCTTGCCCGGCGTGGTTTGTCCTTGACCCGAGCGGGGTGTTTTCTAGAGTTTGTTGGCTTCGTTTTTCAGTTTTTCCGCTTCTTTCGCCAGCCGCTGGGCGGCGAGCTCTGCAGAACCGTCACCGTATTTGTTCAACATGCGTTCGGCGAAGTTGCGGAAGTAGGAATCGGCGTCTTCGGCAGTGCGAGGTTTGGTGGCCGGTGGGTTCGTTTTTGCATTTTGTGGAAGTCTGTCGAGGGCGACGACGCCATTGGGGGTTTGGACGCCTGGTACGTATTCCTGTTCCGGCCTTGGTGGGAGCGGAGGTTGATCGGGAATGG
>JANXLY010000125.1 GCA_025354885.1 Acidobacteriota bacterium
CCCCTGGGATTTATCGCTTTCGGGCCGGAATGGTTGGCCCTACACTGGAAAGACTCGAACGGAAGACAGGGCTCCGCAGCGATGCGACCCGAGCGCCGCTTCAAGGGCTGGAATGACAAGGGACGGCTTCCAGGCCGAGGCCGCCCCAACTCTTAATTCAGACCCGTCGCAGATTAGCTTATTGAAAGCCAAAAATGGTCTTGACAATGGGGTCCACTTTAGAGGGCGAAAATCTGGCCAAGCGTGTGATTCAGGTTTTTCTCGAAGACACGCCGCAGCAATTGCTGGCGCTGGCTGAGTCGGTAGGAAGACAAGATGTAGAAAAGAGCACACGGATAGCGCACTTGATTCGTGGGTCGGCAGCAAATATAGGAGGAAGTTCTCTAATCGGTTTGACGCAGGAGATCGAAAGTGCGGGGATGGAAGGGGATCTTGGGCCGGCAAAGAGACTACTCCCGGAACTGGAGCGGCGATTTGCGAATCTTGCGCCGTTGCTAAAGGAATTCTGCGAGTAAGTGCGGCTACTTGCCGCTGAGCAAGAATGTAGGCGTGACGCCTTCGATCGTGGAGAAGGCGCTGTTGGCTGCGCCCAAATGTGTGGTGCAGGACTTCACTTCACCAAGAAACATGTGAGGGTGAACGTCGACCTGCATTTCACGCATTTCCATGGAGCCATAGAAGAGAACCGGGAACATGGCGGTTACGGGTTGCATGCGCTCCTGAACGACATAGCGCTCCCGGAGTGCCTGTTTCAAGGCGCGATCCCAGGCTGGTTTCTCTGTCGCTAAACCGTCGTAAATGGGGAGAGCCCCAGTGGAATCGTTGGGAACAAGAACTAGCGAGTCTTTGTTGGCGGAAATGTATTCCGGAAGATCAATGGTTTCACCGGCGCGTTGGGTCTTGGCCTGAGTCACAATACGGGTCCAGGGGATTGAGCTCGCAATTGCGCGGCGTTCCGCGATGGGGAACTTGGCAGTGACCTGGTCGTCGGTAAGGAGGCTGAACATGGTGCGTTTTTGGGCGAGTTCGGCACGGAAGGAATTGACCATGCAAACCTTGCCATCGCGGTAGGCATTGACCAGGGGGTGGTTGAGATCGAAACGCAGAAGAAATTCCTGCAGAGAAGAGGCGCGATACAGGAGGTCGATCTGGTAATCGCCCTTCGACAGGACGCCATTGCGGTAATCGAGTTGCTCCGGGTTGACGAGTTCTGCCGGATAGCCGTGCTTGCGGAGGAGTTCGACGAGAACGGTGTATTCAGCACTGTCAATGGTCTGGAAAGGCTGTTTGAATTCGAGAACAGCAATATTGGGCTGTTTTTTCCCGCCATAAGCCTTGTAGGCCTTCAAAATTGCGGACAGTAGATACTTTGTGCCACCGAATTTGGTGATCTGATATTTCTTGCGGAATTCTTTGACGGGGGGAGCATCGAAGAACATGTCGGCGAGCAGTTCGCCGTAAGCGAGTCCGGTGGCGGAGGATGCCTGAAAGTTGCGGAACTGCAGGTTGCCGTTGTTGAGGTTGGTGTTCAGCAGGGAGGCGACGTGGAGAAAACTGTAGCCGGGGTTGATGGAGGCTAGCATGCGCTCGGCGGGCAACAGTTCCATGCGCTGGAGGAGGCTTGGCGAGCTTAGCGCCAAAGATTCAATGCGCTCGATGGCAGAGAGGAGGGATTCTCCGGCTTTAGAAAGCTGCTCATACTGTTTCTTCGAAAGAAAGTGTGGCCGCAGGAACGGAGAGGCCAGACGCGTTCCAACGACCATTCCATGGGCACGCATGCGCTCTGTAAGAGCGTCGGTCCATTCGAGGTTGGAATGGGGTTCGGATTCGAGAATTTTGTGGTAGCGAACGACCGCGTCGTCCACAAGTTTTTGTGACATCAGGCTAAACTTTGCTATCAGTATGGCATAGGCTTCGAAAGAATCAAAGCTGCGGAGCTTATTTCCGCAAGGTAAGCTATTGATAGGAATGGACTTGCAAAAGAGTCAGGTGAAAGGTGAGTGAAAAGCAATGAAAAAGAGTACTTTTTGGGGCTTGTTGATTGCTGCAAACGGACTGCTTCAGGCTGACAACGGCATCTGGCTACTGAACGAATTCCCGCGTGCGGCGGTGAAAGCGAAGTACGGGTTTGACGCTGACGACACGTTTTTGAAGAAGCTGCAACTGGGGAGCGTGCGCTTTAACAATGGCGGATCGGGGAGCTTTGTTTCCGGGGACGGTCTCGTGTTCACGAATCATCATGTGGGGGCGGACTGCATCCAGAAACTGTCGACCAAAGAGCATGATTACATGAAGGAGGGCTTTACGGCAGCCAGCAGAGCTACAGAGAAGCCGTGCCCTGATCTTGAATTGAATGTATTACTTAAGATTGAAAATGTGAGTGAAAAGGTGAAGGGCGTTGTGCCCGCTGGGGCGAGTCCGGCAGAGGCTGGAGCGAAGCGGCGGTCGGCAATGAGTGCCATCGAGAAAGAATGTGCGGATCGGACGGGGCACCGTTGCGATGTTGTGACCTTATTCAGTGGAGGGCAATACCACCTTTACGAGTACCAGAAGTACACCGACATTCGACTCGTTTTTGCGCCAGAAAAGGATATTGCTTTCTTTGGTGGAGACCCCGACAACTTCGTCTATCCGCGATGGGATCTGGATATTGCGTTCTTCCGGGTTTATGAGGACGGTAAGGCGCTGAAGCCCTTGCAGTATTTGCCATGGTCGAAGCAAGGAGTGAAAAAGGGGGAGTTGACTTTTGTGTCTGGGAATCCTGGTTCGACTGGTCGATTGTCGACCTATGCGGAGTTGGAGTTGCAACGGGATTTGAGCTTGAAGCTGAATCTGGATCGGCATGACGGGTTTATCAAGGCGTTGCAGGAGTACTCAAAGCAGAGCCCTGAAGCGGCTCGTGTGGCACTTGAGGAAATATTTGGTAGTCAAAACAGTTATAAGGCTATTAGTGGTTTTCTCAGTGGCTTGAAAGACCCCAAGTTTATGGAGAAGAAGAAGGCGGAGGAGAAGGCTTTGCGTGCTGCGATTGCCAAAGATGCGGAGAAGCAGAAACTATACGGAGGGGCGTGGGACGAGCTTGAGAAGATTTCCCGAGACTACGCTGGTTTTTATAGCAGCATGATGGTTTTCGAGAATATGCCTGGGCAGTATGGAACCCTTTTGCCGATCGCGCGGCAGGTGTATCGCTACGCTGTGGAGAAGCAGAAGCCGAATGGAGAGCGGCTGAGGGAGTTCTCGGAGGCAAATCTGGCGAGTCTTGAGGAGGAAATGTACAGCGCGGCTCCGATTACGGCGAGTCTGGAAGAAGCTATTCTGGCAGAGTATTTGCGTTTTAGTGTGAAGGTTTTAGGTGATAAAAATCAAGTAATGATTGAGGTGCTTGGTGGTAAGACTCCGGCGCAGGTTGCAAAGGAGGCTGTGGCAGCAACCAAGTTGATGAATATTGAGGATCGGAAGAGGCCTGCTGCTTCTGCTGCAGTAGCGGGATCGGAATCTGATGGGCTGTTGCGAATTGTAAGACTTCTGGAGCCGGAAGCGCGTAAGTACCGCAAGATGTATGAAGACCAAGTACAATCTCGTCAATCTATTGAAACGGCAAAAATTGCCCAAGCTCAATATTCACTCGGTGGAAATGTATATCCGGACGCTACATTTACTATGCGTGTGAGTTTTGGGCCAGTGGTGGGTTACAAGGATGCAAAGGGTAAAGCAGTGGACTGGAAGACAGATTTTGCAGGGATGTACCGACACGCAACCGGAGTTGATCCATTAGTTTTACCGGCGAAGTGGTTGGAGCGGAAGAAGTTTCTTAATTTGAAAGTGCCTTTCAACTACGTAACGACTGCGGATACGCATGGGGGAAACAGCGGGAGTCCGACGGTGAACACGAAGGGCGAGGTGATCGGTATTCTGTTTGACGGCAACATCGAAGGTCTACCGAACCGGTATCTCTACACAGAGGAACAGGCGCGGAGCGTCCATGTCGCGAGCCAGGGGATTGTGGAGGCACTGCGGAAAATCTACCAGGCGGACTGGTTGTTGAAGGAATTGGGACAATGATGCAGCGCCGGAGTTTTTTGGGGGCAAGCATTGCGCCGCTGGTTGTTAGCGGACAAAGTGGGGGGAAGCTGGAAGGGGGCGCTGCGAAGCGCCTGATCACTCCCGATCCTCTATTGCCGCTGAGTGGCGGGATGGGGACGCCGTCTCCGGTGAAGTCGAAACAAGGTGAATTGACGGCGCGGGCGATTGTAGTGCGGGTTGGCGGCGTAGTGCTGGGAATTGTGAGCGTGGATTTGCTCGGTTTTCCCTCTGTACTGGGGGACAGGGCTCGCAAACTTGTGCCGCGTATTCCGGCGGAGAATATTCTGATTGGTGCGACACATACGCATTCCGCACCAGACTGTTATGCGATGCCGGACGGGAAGGGAGGGCATACAGGGTCTCTCGCTTATATGAAGCTGGTTGTGGAGCAGATTGGGGCTGCGCTCAATGAGGCGATGGATCGGCTGGAAGTGGCGGAATTGCGGGTGGGGTCTGGGGAAGCGAAGGGGAAGATTGCTTACAACTACTATGCTCCCGATCTTTATGACCGACGGGTGAGTGTATTTGAGCTGAGAAGCGTTGCGGGAAAAGGAATTGCAACGCTGGTGAACTATGCGATTCATCCGGAGGTGATGGGGAGTGCGCAGGGGATTTTGAGTCCTGATCTGGTGGGGCCTCTTTGCGAGAGGGTGGAAGGGGATCGAGGCGGGATTGCGTTATTTATGAACGGAGCGCAGGGTGGCATGGTGACTGCGGATAATCGCGACCTTGAGGCTGGGCCGCGAGATGCGTTGCGAGCGAAATGGAAAGACCACAGGACCTGGGCTGAGTGTGAGCGGATCGGTTCGTTATTGGGACGAGAGGCGATGCGGATTGTGGATGCAGCGGCTTGGCAACGGGAACCGGTTCTGAAATGCAGTTCTGTGATGGTGAAGTTTCCGGTGGAGTCAGAAGATATGTGGGCGGTAGTGCAGCATTCCCCTCTCGGTTATCCGCATGGGGAGGACCGGAGCATTCGTTCGCGGTTGAATGTGGTGAGTCTGGGGAATGCGCAGATCCTGACGATTCCAGGCGAGGCGCTGCCGAATATCGGCTTTTACCTGAAGCGCAAGATGAAGGGCGAGCACAAATTTCTGTTTGGGTTGACGAACGATGCGTTCGGGTATATTTTGACGCAGGTGGATTATCAGAGCTTTTCAGCGTATTCGTATGTGTCGCGGGTGTCGCTGGGGGAGCAGACGGGCGAGATACTGATTCGTGAGGCGCTGGCGTTGGTTGCTGCGCAGTAGCGGCTTAGCTGGAGATTGTCTTCCAGTTTTTGACGAGGTGTTCTGCGCTACGCCAGGAAAGAGCCTGGACGGTGAGAGTAGGGTTGCGGGCTCCGCTGGTTCCCATGACCGATGCGCCGAGGATGCCGAGGTTTGGTGCCTCGTGTGAAAAGCCCCAGCCGTTCACGACATTCGTCTCTTTGTTGTCGCCCATCCTGGTTCCGCCATAGGCGTGGGTTGAGACGCCGGGAGGGAGCATTGGACGCTTGACTACCTTGATTGCGCCGGCGGCGAGATACCACTGCTCCATCTTGTTTTGGGCGAATTCAATGGCGCGCATTTCATTTTCTTGCGAGCCTGCGGTGATGCGGCAGACCGGATCTCCGAGGGGATCTCGAACGGTTGGATCGAGATCAAGGTAAGTGTCTGCGTAGGGAAAGGTGGAAGTTTGCACGTGGGCGGCAGTCCAGCGGCTGGCGTTCTGGTGGACGAAGGCTTTCCATTTGGCACCCCAGTTTGGCGCAGTGCCGAAAGTGTCCATGCTGGCGGCCTGGATGGGGTGCATTTCGTTGATGACGTTCAGGTTGGAGCCGCCGATGAAGCCGAGTCCTGTATGGTCGTAGTTGTCATCAGCCCAATCGTCGACCGTTATGCCTTGTGCGGGAGTGCCGTACCAGACGTTCAAGTCGAAAGGGAAGAGGCCGAGTACGCCGCCATTCGAGTAACTGACCCAGTGGCCGAAGTAATGTTTCCCGACTTGGCCGTGGTTGTTGGAGAGGCCGTTGGGATAGGGTTTAGATTTTGAGAGTAATAAGAGGCGAACGTTCTCATAAGTGTAGGAACCGACGAGGACTACGCTGGCGGGCTGGAAGTAAGACTTGCCGTCGCGGACATAGTGAACACCGGTGACTCGGCCATCGGGGCCGGCCTCAATGCGGGTTGCCTGGGCACGATCAAAGATGGTGAGGTTCTTCGTTTTGAGGGCTTCGGGAATGGTGGTGACCGCGGTTGAATTCTTGGCCTGAATGTGGCAACCGCCTCGGCTGCAATAGCCGTGGTAGACGCAGCCCGGGCGGCCTTTGTATTCCTGTGAGTTGATGGCGGCGGGCGGGCGGAAAGACTTCCATCCAAGCTTCTTTGCGGCGTCGGCCATCAGGTCTGAGAGGCCGGTGGCGCGTAGGGCGGGCATTGGATAGTCGCGGCGTCGCGGACCTTCGTAGACGTTGCCGTTCGGGTCGATTTTTCCCTGGATGTTTCCGGCGTTGCCGGAGACACCTATTTCGTGTTCGACGAGATCGTAATAGGGTTCGAGATCGTTGTAGTTGAGGGGCCAGTCTTCGAGGGTTGAGCCCTTGGGTATGGAGTTCACGCCGTAGCGATTGCGGGCGTTGGTGTGGGGCTTGAAATCCCAGGGGTTGAGCCTCCAGCTTTGTGCCCAGTAATGCATGGTTGAGCCACCAACGGCATTCATCATGGCGTGGACTTTGGCTCGCGGCAAGATGGGGGAATCGGCTGAACGACGGACCGTTGGAATTTCGAGATTGGCCTTTTGAACTGAGGAGGGCCAACCGCGAATGTTGTTGTTAATTTCGTCGGGACGGAAACTGCGCGGGTCGAGCCAGGTGCCGGCTTCGAGAGCGGCGACTTTCAGGCCGGCTTTTGCGAGTGGGAGGACGGCTACCCCGCCTGCTGCGCCGAGTCCGATCACGAGTACGTCGACGGGCTTTAGCTTAATGGCCATGATTTGCTCCGAGGGCAGAAGTGCGAAGGGGTTTGATTGCTTTGCCTAGCTTTTGGTCTTCGGCAGAGACGGCCATGCGAGGGCCGGGGTATCGGATCAGATCCCAACCGGCGAAGTTCTTGTTGCCGCCGTAGAAGGGGTCGCCGAACATGCCTTCGAGCGTGAGTTGGCGGATGCGGTTGAAGTAGGTGCGAGAGTCAGGCGTAAAGCCCGGGGCCTCGTTGTTTTCGAGCGCGGTTAGGACGCTGTCCTTCTTGATGGGGTCCAGGTCAGCGAAGGGTGCGCCATGGCTGGTGCGGGCGAAAGCGTCGACGGCTGCGAGACCAGCGAGGAAGGCCGGCTTCTCGTCGGCGAGAGCGCTGGCGAAGGAGTTATTGATGTAAGTGGGGACGCCGCTTTCGAGGGCTCCGGGGCCGTTTTCGTCGGCAGGGATCAGGCGGTCTGCAATTGCCTCGATGGTGCGAAAGTGGTGGTCTGGGAATGCCTTTGGGGGCGGCGGCGCTGCTGCAGCGATTGAGGAAAGGGAGACCAGGGAAGCCGTTGCGAGAACGCCGCGTCTGGAGGGATTTTGGAGCTTGTCGTCGTCAGGCATGACAGCATTGTATCCTTACCGTGAATTCTTCCTCGTGCTCGTTGGGGCTGTTCCTGGGAGGATCATATGCGGGATTTGGGCTAGAGTGTCAGGCTCCAGACGGTCTTCGCTAAACTGAGAATAGTCTGCGACCCCCGTCTCGTCTGCAACCCCCTATTGAAAATGCTTGGCTTCTAAAAAACGAGAGAGGTAATCGTCATGTACTCTTCCCCCGAATCTGCAGAATTACTGCGGTACTTAAGCTTAAAACTGGCGGTCATGGGCCAACACCTTGATTCTGGTGACGACGACTTCGTTGAAATCGCCCGGCCGCTCCTTCGCAATTATGAAAACAAAGTTCGGCTGTTGAAGGACTATCTTTGCCCAGCGGACCTACGGATCCAGGCCTTTCTTGATGGCTATCTGAAAGAGCTGGGCGATGTTGTTCCTCGACTCCCGACAAACACTCTGGTCCTTGATCGCCCCGGACTGGGACGCATTCTCTCGCTGCCCTTTAAGGGTG
>JANXLY010000130.1 GCA_025354885.1 Acidobacteriota bacterium
GGGGTCATAGGATAAAGCTCCTGTTGTTGAAGTCGGCCGCTTGCAGCAGCCGTCTTCAATTTGACCCTTACTTCTCGCCGGAGTCACGCAACTGTTCCGCGCGCTGATGGCGCGCCTGCCGCTACGCGGCTTAGTTCAACGATAAAGTTCGCATCGGCCAGACGGGAGTGCGCTTATTTCGGAATTGTCGCTGTGTGTCTGGCTTTAGCCGGATCGCCCAATGAATAACGATACCGCGGATAGAAAAAATACTATTATCGGACTGCGCACTGGAATTTCAAGTTCGCGAAGGAGGTCTCCTGTCCACCAAATCGACGTTTGCGCTGGTAGTGTTGTTGAGTTCAGTGGAGCCCTGTTACGCCCAGCGTGTTTCCGAGTTTCTAGCCGTAAATGGCTGGCAAGGCAATCTCAAGCTTAAGGCGGACTATGTCGGCAAGCTCAGTGGATTGGCTGGGGTGGACGATTACAGTTTTTCCTGGTCCGCCGATCTTCAATTTCGGCTGGAAGAGTTTAACCCCGGTGGGCAATTCTGGCGCGGCAAGTTCACCGGCGGCGCTGTTGCAGTGAGGCACAAGAATGTCAACAAGGGCAGCGATGGCTGCACGCTCACCACGAACATCCTAGGAGAGGGACTACCATTGAATCCTGAATTTTTCCTCTACGTTGGACCTGGTAATAACTACAGATTCCAGAACTTGGGAAGTTCCATTCAAGCACGAGTGACGTTAACGACTGTTTGCGGTGGTACGACGTCCGTCATTTCCAATGACAGACCGGAAAACTGGTTCACTTCGGGGCTTGATCGCAACGTTGCTTTTGCATTACCGCCGATGGGACTGAACCTGACTGGAAGCGGCCAGTACGAAATGGGCGTGCCGATCCCGCTGTTTAATGTGCTCTTCGGCGGTACTCTGCCCAAACTGCTGGCCGACATCAGCTGGACATTTCAGCCGCTCAATGTGGATCCGCTCGAGTTGGTTGTCGACCCCACGGATTATGACAATTTCCGTCCGAAAGCCGATCTGAGCGGCAATCCGGGTAATTCCATCAGCGTCACGGCCACACTGCAGACTAAGAGCGGAAAGCCCTCGACGCAGGGGGCGACGAAGTTTATTTTTGAATTGCTAGAGACATCGCGGGAGCCTGGGATCGCGCTGAACTGGCCGCGTGACGCCTCTGATCAAGATTACGATCTAAGGATCGCTGCGGACGCCGGATTCCTGATCGCAGATGCAGTGAAACGCCAGAGGGCGGAGAGCCTTCCCAAGATACCGTTAGCTACAACAAGCACTGTGAAAATTGATTCCTTCGACTGGGGCGGCTGGAGCAGACTGAAGGTGACAGCTCTTTTGGCGGACGGAACAAGTCTTGTGGGTTATCTCAGAGGCAGACCTGAGCAGACTGAAATCCGATTGCCAAAACGCACAGCTAACTCTGTGATCGCCGATAGCTGGAAAAGCGAAAATGGCGTGAGCGGTAGCGACAATTCGGATGATGAAACCGACCCCATTGGGGACAGCAACGCGGGCGACGGGCTGACGCTCTACGAGGAGTACCGCGGATTCTATGAAAGCCAGGTGAAGATTGAAGGAAATCCGAAGAAGAAGGATTATTTCGCAATCAACCTGGTGGGCTCGATTGGCGACGGAGGCCTTGCGCTATTTCAACGGCTATCGGGTCTAAAGGTTCACAAGAACCTTCTTCAGACCGAGCTCAGCTCCGAGCGCGTGATCAACAAGAACGTGAGCGCCGGGCCGCATCGCGTGAACCAGCACGGAGTCATCCTGAAGAACAACAATTCCAATGGTTATGCCGAAGCGGTCTCGACTACAAGCTTGCATCCGTCGACTCCGAAGGACTTTGATTTTGTGGGGCTGCCCATAGCCATCGCGTCCCGTCCAACACAAAGCCAATCGGTTAGTTACGCTTCTGCGAGTGTTGCTCATGAGTTGTTTCACACGGTGAATGTCTACCACCACGGTGAGGGCGACAAGCAGGTAGTGTGGGAACTTGGGCCTGATGATACCGTGCTGGAAGGTGGACAACAGATCGAAGTCTACCGGGAGCCTTCCTTGAATGTGACGGCAAATGTGGTGGCCGACCTGAAGACTAGAATCAGTAAGAGTCGAGAAATTTGGCTGGGCCAGAAACAGGGACAGCATTCCGGGGTTGAGAACTGCGTCATGCGATATGACTCGTCTCAAGCTTACGAGCAGTCTGGTTCGGCTGGCTGGCGATACAGCGTTACAGAAAGGCCTGGTGCCCTACTATGCCGTTTCGCAGAAGGCACCGGAGTAAATGCTAGCCGTGAACCGCAAATCCGTTATGGCGATGCGGCCAGAGGCCGTGGCGCTTGTATCGATCAAATTCTGGTGAATGATGCCATATCTCCCCCCGTTCGTTAAATCGCTATTTTTGATAATTCTACTTGCCGCCGGGCTGGCGGGGCAGGAAGGTAGAGTTAGCCTTTCCCTTTCTGCCAATGGGAGTTCCGAGACGGTGGTGTACCGGGGTTGGCCACTCTTGATTGAGGTGCGGGCGCTTTACGAGGACGGCGAAGCGGTGCCGGTGCAATGGCCGTCTCCGGTGCGTTTCGCAATTCGAGACGAAAAGGCGGCGGTGACTTGGCCGCTGCAACTTGCCGCTACCACGGAAGAAAGCGTGATTGTTGCTGCGGAACGAAGCGCCGACGGGGTGTGGGTGCTGAGTACGGAAGCGACTTCTGCGCTTAGCGTGGGCGACTACACGATGCGGGCAAATCATCCCGTGGCGGGCGCGAGCCGCCTGCTACAGCTTAAGGTCGCCGATGAACCGGTTGAGTTATCTCGCGAGCAGGGATCGCTGAAGGCCAGACTGCGATCACGTTATGAGGAATTGACCGGGAATCGTGAAGCGGCTTTGGAGATGCTGAACCAGTGGCTTGCAGCGACGCCGGACGACATCGCTGTCCTGGGGCAAAAAGCCGAGCTGCTCAATGATATGGATCAGATTGTGGATGCACTGAATTCCGCCGAGTTGGCGCTGGCCGCTTTTAAGGATCAGTTCAAGGATGCGAAACACCCGCCGTTTGGGCTGATGCGTCGCATCCGTATTCTGCAGGACAAATTGACTCCGCCGTGATGCAGCGGCGCTTCGGGTTTGTTGGCGCGATTGCGACAAGGAGGCTCGCTGGGTTGTGGCCATGGGTCTGTTCGGTCGAGCGCAGGCACGACTTTCGATCGGCAGAGGCGCGATGCGATGAACGCGAGCTTCAGGGAATACTTACCGGAATCACCTACCCGCCAGCACCAAGGAGAAGGCAGCAAAGGATCAGTTTGAGCAAATGCTGGGGGCCGCTGTAAAGTAGAGGCATGATCCTCTCTCGACGACTCTTGCTGGCAGCCGCCGGAGCGCTGCCGAAAGCAGCCTGGGGCGCATTTCGAGCCCCGGTGGGGATTAACATCTACAGCCTGCGCTATCTGGCTGAGAAGAACTTGCCGACGACCCTGGCACTGATCGGCGAACTCGGTTTTCGAGAAGTGGAAACAGGAGAGCTCTATGGGCGCAGCCCTGCAGAGTTTCGCCGGCTGCTCGATGGGGTCGGCCTAAAGGCAAGCTCGTATACAGCCGGATACGACGCACTGGGCAAGGACCTGGAAGGAGTGGCGGCGGCTGCCAAGATCCTTGGGGCCGGCTACATTGTCTGCTCTACAATTCCGCACAGCGCGAAGCATCTGGTGGCCAGAGATTGTGCAGCGGCGGCGGCGAATCTGAATCGTTGGGGTGAGCGACTGGCGGCGTTGGGACTTCGACTGTGCTACCACACTCATGGCACAGAATTTGATCGCTCGCCTGACGGCACGCAGTTCGACACGCTAGCCAAACTCACTCATCCCGCATTCGTCAACTTTGAGATGGATATCTTTTGGATTGTCTACGGTTATCAGGATCCGGTTCAGCTGCTACGGCGATATCCAGGCCGCTTTCCCCTCATGCATGTCAAGGACATTCGAAAGGGTACGGTTTTGGGCGGATCGCCCGCCGATGTTAGGGAAGATGATAGCGTTCCCCTCGGCACAGGTCTGGTGGACGTCCGTGCGTCACTGCTGGCTGCCGAAGCCTATGGCGTCAGGCACCTCTATCTGGAAGAGGAAGCGGTGGATGCGGTCCCACAGGTCCGCTTGAGCCTGAAGTATCTGGCAGGCCTTCGCTGACAGCTGGCCTCAGTGAATTCAACAGCGCACCTACAACGTATTCTCAGACCTTCCAACAGGTTCGAGCCGATGCTTCACCTCGGGTTAGAACGCGGCCTCGCGTTATAGATCTCTATCCCATTGAGAAAGCCTCCAATTTTGCGATTCTTGACCCGCTCATCGGAAGCGTCGAAGACCAGAAAAAGATCCTCGGCTATTGGGACGAGATTCGACGTTTCTTCACGTCGATGCAGCAAGTCGGTCCACCGGCGGAAGTTGCCCGGGTG
>JANXLY010000233.1 GCA_025354885.1 Acidobacteriota bacterium
GGCTTCCGCCTCTTCTGGCTTGCCAAAGAGGACTTCGGCCGATTCCTCGCTCTCGGCATCAGCATCTCCATGCTCGTTCAGGCGCTCATCAACATCAGCGTTGTACTCGATATGGGCCCCGCCAAAGGAATCCCGCTTCCGCTCATCAGCTACGGCGGCAGCTCGCTCATGAGCTCTCTAATTTCGCTCGGTATTTTGATGAGTGTCAGCGAGGATGCCCAGTGGCTGGAAAGTGCTTCCTGATGGCAGGTGGAGGAACAGCCGGTCATGTCATGCCACTGCTTGCAGTGGCCGAACAACTGCGCGATCGCGGCCACTTCCCCTACTTCATCGGCACACAAAATGGCTTTGAGGCAAAGCTTGTGCCCCAACGAAATTTCCCGATCGAGTACATCGACATCGCTGGCTTTCAGGGGATGCGCCTGATGCAGAAGGCCAGGCTCGTCTACCAGCTCCCCATCAGCATCGGCCGCTGCCTTGCCTCCATTTCCAAAAACAAACCAATCGCCTGCTTCAGCCTCGGCGGTTATGCCGCCGCGCCCCCAGTCCTCGCAAGTCGATTGCGCAATCTCCCTCTCGTCTTAATGGAACCTAACGCCATGCCCGGCTTGGTCAATCGCTGGATGGGCCGCTCAGCTCACAAGGCTTTGCTCTCCTTCCCACAGGCCGCATCTTACTTTCCGCAAGAGTCGGTCGAAATCACCGGTCTCCCAGTGCGCGAGGAGTTCTTCGCTATCGAACCGAAACCCCTCGAAGCCCAGCTCACCGTCCTCATCACCGGTGGCAGTCAAGGTTCACAAACCCTCAATCGCGCACTGCGCGAAGCCTGGCCGTTCATCCAACAGAGTGGACTCCAAATCAAGCTCATCCACCAGTGCGGCAAGCGCGAAGAGGAATCCCTTCGACGCGACTTTGCGCTCACCGGCATCACTGGCTCAGTGAGTGCTTTCATCGATGACATGCCTGCTGCTTTCGCCGCCGCAGATTTCGTTGTGAGTCGTGCAGGTGCTGGTACTGTCAGCGAACTCGCAGCCGCCGGTCGCGCCGCACTCCTGGTTCCCTTCCCTTTTGCCGCAGACGATCATCAGGCAAAGAATGCTCAGGCTGTTGTCGAAGCCGGTGCCGGCCTGATGCTTCGCGATGCTGAATTGACCGGCCCTAAACTTTTCGAGATCCTGAACCACTTGATTTCCAGTCCATCCACCCTGATCTCGATGACAGTAAAGTCACGAGAGATGCGTAAGCCCGGAGCTGCTGCGCGTGCCGCCGACATTCTTGAAGAAATTGCGGCTCGGAATAGTTGACAATAGAGAGAATCAGATTAAAACAATATTGACCAAAAATGTTTTTTCGTAAACAACACTTCCATTTCGTTGGCATCGGCGGCATCGGCATGAGCGGCATCGCTGAAGTACTGCTCACCCTCGGCCACCGTGTCTCCGGATCGGACTTGAAACTGAGCCCCATCACTCAGCGCCTGGTGGACTTGGGTGCCACAATTTCGGTTGGTCACAACGCTTCAAACATAACGTCAGATGTTACTGCTCTCGTCGTCACCTCTGCAGTCAATGAATCGAACGCCGAGATCGTCGAGGCGCGCCGTCGCAAGGTCCCGGTCATTCCGCGCGGCGAATTGCTCGCCGAGTTAATGCGGCTGAAGTACGGCATCGCCATCGGAGGCAGCCACGGGAAAACGACAACCACTTCCATGGCCGCTACAATCCTTTCGCACGGTGGCCTCGATCCAACCGTCGTCGTCGGAGGCCGCGTCAGCACGATGGGCGGGTCCAACGCGCGAGTCGGCCAAAGCGACCTGCTGGTTGTTGAGAGCGATGAGAGCGACGGCAGCTTTCTGAAACTTGCCCCCATCATCGCCGTAGTCACCAACATCGATCGCGAACACCTCGACTACTACAAGACTTTCGAGCGCGTCATCTCCAGCTTTACCGATTTTGTCAACCGGGTCCCTTTTTACGGCACTTCGATACTTTGTATCGACGACGAAAACGTCCAGCGCATTATGCCTGACATTCGCCGCCGCGTAGTCACCTACGGCACCACTCCGCAGGCAGACCTCATGATTCGCAATGTCGAAATGGGCAAGGCTTCAACTGCTTTTGACATCTATCGGCGCGATGAAAATCTTGGCCGTTTTGAAGTGCACGTAACCGGTGCCCACAATGTCCTGAACGCAACAGCAGCCATTGCCGTCGCGCTCGAACTCGGCCTCGAACCCATTCGCATTGCCGAGGGCCTCGCTGCATTTCGCGGTGTCGATCGGCGCTTCCAGTTCAAGGGCGAAGTGGCTGGAGTTACGGTCATCGACGACTATGGGCACCACCCGACTGAAGTTCGCGCAACGCTGAACGCTGCACGCCAGCGGCAGTTTGCGAAGATCCACGTCCTCTTCCAGCCTCATCGCTACACACGTACTCAGATCCTGATGGACGACTTCGCCCGCAGCTTCTTTGACGCCGACAGCGTCACAGTTCTTGATATCTACGCCGCCAGTGAAACACCGATCGAAGGGGTCAACAGCCCAACCTTGATCGAAAAAATGCTTGCCTCCGGGCAACGCGATGTTCAATTTGCCCCCAGCCTTGAGGCCGCTGCAACGGCGCTCGCCTCAAAAGCAAAGGCAGGAGAAATGATTCTCACTCTCGGCGCGGGAAGCGTATCCCAGGCCGGAGACATGATTTTGACGGAACTAGGCAAGTGAAGAAACAAACTCCAACTCCCTCGATGGACTTCGCGAAAATCCTCAGCCGCATGGTGATTGCCTGCGCGCTGATTGTCGTCATTGGTGGCGGCGTATTGCTCGAAGGACAAGTCGAGCGCTACTTCAAGCGCGATCCGCGCTTTGCTCTCGAGCGCGCTCCGGAATATGGCGATCCGCCTCCCAGTCTGCAGGTTGACGGCCTCCACTATTCGAGTAAGGAGATGGTCCTCAAGGTCTTCGAAGAAGACCTTGGCCGCAGCGTCTTCCTCTTGCCTCTAGACCAGCGGCGCACGGAATTGATGACCAAACCATGGATCAAACAGGCTTCGGTCTCAAGACTCTGGCCCAATAAAGTAAGCGTCCAGATCACCGAGCGCCACCCGGTTGCCTTCGTTAAGCGCGGGGGCGGGGCCGAGACGACAGTGATTGATAGTGACGGCGCCTTAATGGAGGCGCCTCCATCCGCTACCTTCAGCCTTCCCGTCGTAGCTGGCGTTGGCCCTGAAGTCGAATACGAAGCGCGCCGCTTTCGCATGCACCGCGTGGAACGCTTGCTGAAGGACTTGGGCGATCACCTCAAGGAAGTCGGAGAAATTGATGCCTCCGACAGCGAGAATTTGCGCCTCGTACAACCGTTCCGTGGGCGAGCGGTCACGCTGATCCTTGGCAATCGAAACTTCAAGTTGCGCTATGAAAATTTTCTGGCAATGGCCGATCAATTGATGGAGAGACTGCCAAATGCAATTACCTTTGACTTACGGCTGGAAGAGCAGGTCACAGCGGCCGAAGAGCGCAAGCCCGAACCGGCCCCGGTAGTCGAAGAGAAGAAAGCGAGGAGCAAGCGTGGCTGAGAAGACAACCTATGCAGTTGGGCTCGACGTGGGTAGCGCCTGGACGCGCTGCCTCATTACTGAAGTCGTTGATGGCGGCCTCGAATTCCGCGGTCACGGTCACTTTGAATCCAAGGGCTGGCATAAAGGTCGCGTTAGTGACCAGAAGTCCATTAGCGAGAACATCCGCTGGGCCGTGCAGATGGCCGAGTGTCAGGCATTGATTTCTGTCAGCGGTGTCGTGGTCGGCCTCGGTGGAGGCGGCATCGATGGCATGACTTCGCGCGGCGTTTACGAGTTTGGACGGCCGCGTCAGATCGATGCAGGTGACATGAGCTATGTCATCAAGCAGGCGGCAGAGGTAAAGCTCGAGCACGACCGTATGATTCTGCAGGTTTGCCCGCAGGACTTCGTTATTGATGGCCGTGCCAATATCCAGAACCCGAAGGGCATGTCGGCTTCACGTCTTGAGGCCCATGTACACCTCGTCACGGCTAGCGAGCAGGAACACAACGTCATACAGGCCTCGGTGAACGAAGCCCATCTGGCACTGGAAGAATCGGTCTTTGAACCGATCGCGGCTGCCTATGGAGCAACCACCGAAGACGAGCGCGAGCACGGCATCGGACTCATCGACATCGGTGCGCACACTACCGACGTCGCGCTGTATGAGGGTGAAGCGCTGGTCGGCAGCTTCAGCGTCGCCATCGGCGGAGACCACTTCACCAAGGACCTCGCCTATTATCTGACCAGCAGCCGTGAAGATGCGCAGTTACTCAAAGAGGAGTTTGGCTGCGCGTTGTTGGGGTTATTGAGTGGCAACACTTTGATCGAAGTGCCCGGCGCAGAGGGACGCGAGCCGCGCGAAATCTCGCGTTGGCAGATCGTTGAGATCCTCGAAGCGAGAGCCGAGCAACTCTTTCAGGAAGTCCGCAAAGAGATCGCCCGCCTTGGAATGGACGGTAACCTGCAGGAAGGTGTCGTGCTGACTGGTGGTGGCGCAAAGCTGCCTGGAATGCTCGATATCGCCGAGCGCGAACTGAACTGTCCTTCGCGCAACGGCCTACCCGAAGCCATCAACAATCTGCCCGATGAATTGCTCAGCCCGGATTGGACCACTGTAAGTGGCCTCGCGATGTATGCGGGCCGCATGAAATTACGCCGTGACGGCAAACGCAGAACGCCGCGGCTATTAAACCTGGTGCTGCGTTAAGGAGTATATGATGCTGAATCCACTACTGAATGAAACCGGCATGAAGTTTGCACTAGAGGATGACTTTTCTCTAAATACCAGGATCAAGGTGATCGGAGTTGGCGGCGGCGGCAGCAATGCCGTGGCGCGGATGATGGAC
>JANXLY010000283.1 GCA_025354885.1 Acidobacteriota bacterium
CTCTGCTTCCACTGCCCCGTTCGGCTCACCCGCAGGGTGATCCACTTCCGCGCTCTTGAGTTTCGCCATGCCTCTCAGTATGAAAGACTTATCCCCGCAATGCTATTCCCGCGACAGTCAATCCGCCGTTTTTAGGATAAACTGGCTGAGCAGAAAGTCGATTGCACCGCCGACAAGCGACATGACAATCGAGCCGAGAAATGCCGGGAGAAATCCTGTTACATGAAATCCGCTTACGAAATTTCCGGCTAGCCAAAACATCAAACCATTGATGACCAGGCCGGAGATGCCCAGCGTCAAACACCCGATTGGCAAGGTCATCAGTTTCAGCAAAGTGCCGAGTGTAGCGTTCACCAGTCCAATGGCTAGCGCAGCAATCAGCGTCGATTGAATACCGTTTACCTGAACACCAGGCACGATTTGGGTAACGATGTATAGCGCAACCGCGCTCGCAATCCATCGAATCAAAATGGACATTAGAAACTGATTCCTTTCAGAAATGTTCGAATCTCGGCATTTACTTCTGCTGGCTTTTCAAGCATGAGAAAGTGGCTCACTCCAGGCAGGAACTTGTATTGTAACTGGGGGAAGAGACTCTTGAGATAAGCCCCTTCATTCGGAGGAGGCCGCTGTCCTGCTCTCAGTGCCAGTACTGGAATCTGCATTACGTCCTCCTTCCAAAGCTTCAAATCAGCCATGCTCTGCATCGCCCCTTGCGCAGTTTCTGGGGACGTTGCCAGAATCTTGCGCAGGACCATCATCCGAAACTCGCGCGTCGTCGATTCATCATACATATTCGATAAGAAGACGCTGATATTCCGTTCCCTCACTTGCTTCTCATTGGCAGGTCCAAAACTCTTTGCCAGCGCTGTGATTGTCTCCGACCACCGCTCTCGATCCGCTTCGACCGGAGGTAATTGGAAAATGGAACCATCGAGAAAAATCAAAGCACTTGCCACCTTCGGGAATCGTCTGGCATGTTCTCTTGCCACTGCTGCTCCCAGCGAATGTCCAATCAGAACCGGCTTACTTGCCTGGGTAATCTTGCGAACCAGCTCAACAACCCGAGCGAAGTTTTCCATGGTGAGTGGAACTGCCAACTCAGACTGGCCGTGTCCCGGAAGATCAAGCGCAATGACGCGGTGGTCTTTGGACAGCTCCTTCCATTGGCCTTCAAAGAAGCTGTGATCGCAGGCCCAGCCGTGAATCAGGATCAAAGACTTTGGCCCCGCACCAGAGACTTCATAGTAGATTTTCTTGCCATTGAGCAAAACGGTTTCCGCGTGCAAACTCCAGGCAAGCAGAATCAAAATCAAAAAGCGCATGAGTCTGAGCTTAGCGAACATGGCGCCCTAATTAGCGATACAGTCCAATTGACATTAAGGCGACTCCGAATTTCCGATCATCGCCCGGTGCAAAGTAACCGGGGCTTGAAAGTATCGTCAACTCCACTGGGCCTGAAAAGTGCTTGTTCAAGGAGTATGTGACGATCGGCGTTCCTGGTGCCGAAAAGCTGCTCGCGCCAACCTCAATTCCTTCAATCAGGAACTTCACGTCCAACTTCTGAACGGCTGCAACGATGGTGCTGCCGATGTTAAAGCGGACTCGCAGTTCACTCGCCTCTGCTGAAGCGTTCAGCATGATCTTCGCTTCTGGTGATGCCCACCGAAAACTTCCCTCCCGCTCATACCAACCACTCTTCAATTGCCACGCAGAAGCAGGGATTCCAAAGTCAATAAAACTCAACCTCGCTTCTCCATATTGGTGCGGCAGGATGGTGAGCCGATGACTTGGCCGATACCAGGAGAGCGTTGGCAATGCATGATCCTTTGCCTCAAGCCGCGCCTCCTCCTTCTCTGGATCCAGCACTCGTGCCCCTGGATCTTTCGCAATCAATCGCAGCGCCCCTCGCATGCCATGCAGTTGCAATCCAACTGGAGCGTTCTCGTAGTATGCGGTTGCTGCCAACGGAGAAACTTGATGCGCCTGCCCGAGCTGTTCCACATAAGCCTTGGATTCCTGACCCAGAGCCAGTTCTGTCTTGCGCTTCTCTCGCAGCACCTGATAATCGAGCCCGAGAAAAAAAATCAATCCAACACCCAGCAGGACGCGCGGTGCGCGTTCAAAAAGGAAAGCGAGAGCAATCACCATCGGTAGCATTGGAACATATAGGTAGACGCTAAATAATCGCGCCGGCAGGAACAGCAAGGGAATCATCAACGCCACACTTCCCAGCAGACCCTTTGCCAATTCCTTCGACTTCCAAAGATACAGAAGGGGTGCCAGCAACAAGGCTCCCACTTTATTCAACACTGCCTGTTTGAAATAGAAAGGAACAGTCGCAAACACCGCTTGCGGGGTAAAACGCAACGTATAAACCGTGTCTCTTTTCGAGTTGACCAAAAGCGCCTGCATTCCAAAATTGGTACTGATCAGGAAGAACGGAATCGCACGTTTCCAATGGTCGAGCGCCAGTACCACCGGGAAAAACAAAGCAACCTCTTTAGACTTGTAGGCAAGCCAGAACGGGATCAGTGCCCCAAGCCAGTAACGCGATGAGAAGAGCAGCCAACTGGCCAGGCAGAAGCTCGCGGCAAGCAGATCGAATATGTACATCGGCTTCCACCACGCTTCGAGCAGCGCCGCATGAAATAGAAAAAACACACAAGCAGCACAAGCGCCAAATTCACCTGCGCCCTTGCGACGCGCAATCCAGAACAGCAGTCCGGCGTTCAAAAGATGAACTGCAAAAAGTGGTTGAATGTAGCGTGAGAAATGCAGGCCAAACAACAATCCTGTAGCG
>JANXLY010000380.1 GCA_025354885.1 Acidobacteriota bacterium
CTGCGGGCGATCAAGGGCGCTGGCGGAATGGCGATGGTGCAGCATCCAGTATCGACCGAGTTTGATGGAATGCCGAGGAGCGCCATTGCCACCGGACTGGTGGATTTTGAGCTGGATCCTGCCGAGATGGCGGGGAAACTGATTGCGTATGCGGCGCATGCTTTTGAAAAGCCGATGGGTCTGGCAAAGGCATTGACGCCCAGGACCGAGAACTCGATGAATAAGATTTTTGTGCTGCTTCGGGCGCAGATCGGCCATGATTTTTCGAATGTACAAGCCGAGCACCATCCAGCGGAGGATTGAACGGCGACAGGCGATTCACCAGCTCGAATCCATCGAACACTATGTCGAGTACCTGCGGCGGACGCCGATGGAGGCAGAAGAGCTGTTCCGCGATCTGTTGATTGGGGTGACGAATTTCTTTCGCGATCCAAAGATTTTTAAGGTGCTTGAGGAACAAGTGATCCCGAAGCTGTTTGAAGACAAGCGGGATGGGGCTACAATCCGAGTGTGGTCGGCGGGGTGCTCAACGGGCGAAGAGGCGTATTCACTGGCGATTCTGGTGGCTGAAAAGCAGGCGGAATTGAAGCAGAGTTTTGGCGTTCAGATTTTTGCGACGGATATCGATAAAAATGCGATTGCCTCCGCCCGGGCTGGACTGTTTCCTGCCAGCATTGCCGCTAACTGCAGTGCGGAAAGGTTGGCACGTTACTTCACTTCTTTGGAAAATGGCAATGCTTATCGCATTCACAAGAACATCAGGGACATGCTCATTTTTTCAGAGCAGGACCTGATCAAGGATCCGCCGTTTTCGAGGCTGGATTTGATCAGTTGCCGGAATCTCCTTATTTACCTGAATGCGGAATTGCAGAAGCGACTGATTCCACTATTTCATTACGCGCTCAATCCGGGCGGGTTTCTGCTACTGGGAAGTTCAGAGACGATCGGCGAGTTTGGCGAGCTTTTTACGGTGGTGGACCGGCAGGCAAAGCTGTATCAGCGCAAAGGTAGCGGGCAGGCAATAATGCGGGCAGGTGCAGGAAGCATGTTGCCACCGAGGTCTGCAATCGAAGTGTTTGTGCCGCTGGGTGGAGGAAAATTGAATCAGAATGAAAAAATGTCCCTGCAGCGGATGACCGAAGCGGGATTACTCGAACACAGTGGAGCTGCCGGGGTGCTGGTGAATGCGCAGGGAGACATTCTTTATCTGCATGGAAGAATGGGTTTGTATCTGGAACCGCAGCCGGGTGAAGGCGGGGTGGGTAACATTCTGAAGATGGCGCGGGATGGATTGCGTCCGGATCTAAGTACAGCGCTGCAAATAGCCTGGACTAGTAAGGCGATGGTGATCCGAGCGGGATTGAGAGTCAAGACCAATGGGGATTACACTTTTGTCAACCTGACGATACGACCATTTCCGGTACGGCCTGGTGAGACAGGTGAGAATTCCCTGTTGCTGGCGATTTTCGAAAGGGCAGCGAGTTTGCCGGTTACGCAGGTAAAGTTGCCAAAGGGGTCAGATGTTGCGGGAGCAGAAAAGGGTTCCCTTGCCAAGAGCGATGAATTGGAATTAGTAGTGGCGCTCGAAGCGCAATTGCGGGCAAAAGAAGAGTATTTGCAGGCCTCCAATGAGGAACTGGAGACGTCGATCGAAGAACTCAAATCTTCCAACGAGGAGATGCAGTCGGTGAACGAAGAGCTGCAGTCTACCAACGAGGAGCTGGAGACATCGAAAGAGGAGCTGCAATCGGTGAACGAAGAACTGGCAACGGTGAATACTGAATTACAGGCCAAGGTGGCAGATCTGTCCCGGTTGAACAACGACATGAACAACCTGCTATCTGGTACTGGAATTGGCACTGTATTTTTGGATCATCAACTGCGAATCTTGCGATTTACACCGGCGGCCAGTGCTTTCGTCAACCTGATTGCGAGCGATGCCGGTCGGCCGATCCAACACCTCGTCCCGAATCTGGGGGGGCTATACGGGGCTGGTGGGTGATTTGCAGTCGGTTTTGGACACCTTGATTCCAAAAGAAGTAGAAGTTCATAACAACGACGGGAAATGGTATTCGATGCGCATGGTGCCTTACCGCACTCTGGAGAACATGATTGAAGGGGCGGTGTTGAGCTTTGTAGAGATCACTGCGATTGTGCAGGCGAGAGAGGCGTTAGAGAAGGCGAATAACTTGTTGCGAATGGCTGTGGTTGTGCGGGATGCTAGCGATGCGATTACGGTGATGGGGATAGATGGGCAGATCCTGGCGTGGAATCCGGGCGCGGTGCGACTTTATGGATGGAGCGAGGCGGAGGCGCTGACTATGAATCGTGCCGATATGATTCCTTCGGAGTTGCGCAAGGAGTTCTCGGCCCGGTTAGAGAAGTTGAGTCACTCAGAAATTCTGGAGCCGTATCAGACAAATTATGCACAGCGCGCACAGCTTGAACAGGACGCGCAGCGGATGAAGCACGTGGGCGAGCGGAAAGCGGTGTTTGTGTAAGCAGTTTGAGCTTCGATAGACCTCCAATCAGCCCTGTTTGGCGCCGGGCGGTCGCGCT
>JANXLY010000098.1 GCA_025354885.1 Acidobacteriota bacterium
TGGCGGAACCCTCGACATATGGCCCCTCTATTTGAATCACGACAACGCAGTGACGGTCAATTTCGCCGTCAACCTGTATACGCACGCCCGTATTGAAACGCGTGCCGACAGAAAAATTGTCCTCGAAGCAACAGACATCGGCGGCCGCGAAGAATTCGAAAACATCGATGCCCTCGTCGCCGCCAAAAAATACAAACTCCCGCTCCTTGCCCTCGCGCTGCGCTGGTTCCGTCCTGAAATGGGCTTGAACCTCACCACCAGCAGCGAAGCCCCTGCCGGCGCAGGCATCAGCGGCAGCTCTTCCCTTCTGATCACCATCGGTTCCGCACTCAACAAGCTCACCAGGCGCGGCTACTCGATCGAAAAGCTCCGCGAAGTCGCCCAAAACGTCGAAGCCCAGATCATCCAGGTTCCCACCGGCTGTCAGGATTATTACCCCGCCATGTACGGCCGTGTCAGCGCTATTGAACTCGGCTGCGGCGGCATTGTCCGCAAAGAAATCATGGTGGACCACAACGATCTCCTCGATCGCGGAGTCCTCGTCTACACCGGCAAACCCCGTAATTCCGGTATCAACAATTGGGAAGTCACCAAAGCCTACATTGATGGCGACAAGCAGGTCCGCCGCAACTTCGACAAGATCTCTTCGATTGCAAACGGCATGCGTCACGCCCTCGAAACAGCCAACTGGAACGAAGCCGCTCGCCTCCTGCGTGAAGAATGGAGCTTCCGCCGCAAGAACTCTCCCGGCATCTCTACAGAACTCCTCGACGCTCTCTCTGAGAAGACCCGCAAGGCCGGCGCCAAAGGCTTCAAAGTCTGTGGTGCCGGCGGTGGCGGCTGTTGTTTTGTCCTCGTAGAAAAAGGTGCCAAGGCCCGCGTCAGCGATGTTGTGCGCGAACTCGGAGCAACCGTGCTCGACTTCGCCGTCGCCCCCAGCGGTGTGCAGGTCAAAGTGAGTGCCTAATCCTGGTGCAACCGGGCTCGCATTGCGCGTCGGAATCTTCGCGATTACCGGCATCCTCACTCTGCAACTCGTCTCTTTTCTCCTCGCTTGGACGGGCCTGCTGGTCCAGGCCGCCATGGCCGTCTTTGCCTCAGCCGCAGTAGCCAACGCACTATCCCTCCGCATCTACGAACGCGGCGGCATCAGCGATGTCGGCCTCGGCTGGAAACTCGGCTCTTTCCGCAATCTGTCCATCGGACTCGTCGGCGGCCTGCTCAGCGCTCTCGCCGTCACCGGCCTGCCCGTGCTGGTCGGCATGGCCAGCATTTCCCGCGCTCCAGAGAGCAGCTTCTCCCTCACCAGTTTCCTCTTTGTCCTCTGCGTGATGGTCTTCGGCGCTTTCGGCGAAGAACTGCTCTTCCACGGCTACGCCTTTCAATTGCTGATGCGCAAGCTCGGCTTATTTCAGACCCTATTGCCGGTAGGCGTACTCTTCGCCGCCGCACACGCCAATAACCTCAGTGCCAACTGGATGTCGTTTTTCAACACCTTCCTCTGGGGCGTTTTCCTCGGACTCTGCTTCCTGCGCAGTGGCGATCTCTGGCTGCCAATCGGAGTACACTTGGGGTGGAATTGGGCTCTGCCCCTGCTCGGAGCCAATGTCAGCGGATTTAAGATGGCAACTACAGGACTAGTCATGATTTGGCACGTCGGTCCCATATGGAGCGGCGGCGATTATGGGCCAGAGGCCGGAATCCTGACCACTCTCGTGTTGCCCCTGCTCGGTTGGTGCCTGTTCAAAGCGCCGATCGAAACTTCCCGCCCACAGATGTTTGAAGACTTGGATGAGGAGAAGTGATGCGGTATCTGTCTTTGCTCCTGCTTACTACTCTGGCTTTCGGAGCCAATGAAAAACTGACGCCCGAACAGCGTGTCGAGCTGATCCGTGGCCTGAGTTCCGAATACGCGACGGTAAAGCTCATGCTGCCCCGCGCCAAGAAGGCGCTCGAATACGAACTGGGCGGCAAATTCGACAAAGACAAGTGGGACGAAGCGGCCAAAGAAAAAGGCCCTGCCGCACGGCCGGGCGACCTCATCCAGATCACCAAAGTCGACATCGACAACGATTCGATCACCTTCGAAATCAACGGCGGCTTGAAGAGCGGCCGCAAGTGGTACGACAACGTTAGCGTTGGCACCAGCACCCGCAACACACCCGTCAATGGACCTTCAGGAACGGCCACCCTCGGCACCACCATCATTGTCAAATTCGCCAAAGGCGTTCCGCCGGTGGATGCTTCCGAAATGAAAAAGCTGCTCAAGCCGCTCTTCGATTTTGAAAAGCGCAGCGCAACCGAATCCTATGTCGATTCGCTTCCGCCAGAAGTGAAAGCAGCGGTCAAAGAGAATCGCGTCATTGAAGGCATGGATCGCGACCAGGTCATCATGGCCGTTGGCAAGCCACGCCTAAAAAGTCGCGAGAGCAAAGACGGAGTGGAAACGGAAGATTGGGTCTACGGGCAGCCCCCCGGCAAGATCACTTTCCTCACCTTTCAGTCGAACAAGGTCATCAAAATCCGCGAATCCTTTGCTGGCCTCGGCGGCCAGACAGTGCAAGGCCCCAGACCCGTCATTCCTTAGCTATCCTATAGACATCCCCCCGGACTCTGAAGGAGAATTTTTCCCTGTGGCAATTAAAGTAGCGATCAACGGCTTTGGCCGTATTGGACGCAATGTATTTCGCGCGGCGCTTGGCAACCCCAACATCGAAATCGTCGCGACCAACGACCTCACGAACAACAAGACTCTTGCGCACCTGCTCAAGTACGACTCGATCCTTGGTGGCATCGGCCAGGAAGTCACCTACGATGACGAGAGCATCACGGTAGGCGGCAAGCGCATCCGTGTTTTCGAAATTAAGGATCCCGCCGCAATCGACTGGTCCAGCACCGGCGCAGAAGTGGTGGTGGAATCCACGGGTCGTTTTACTGATCGCGCCGACGCTGCCAAGCACTTACGCGGCACGGTCAAGAAAGTCATCATCTCGGCACCTGCCAAGAACGAAGATCTGACCATCGTCCTCGGCGTGAACAATGAGATGTATGATGCTTCAAAGCACCACGTTGTATCGAACGCCAGCTGCACCACAAACTGCCTGGGCCCTGTGGCCAAGGTCCTGATGGACAACTTCGGCATTCTGAAGGGCAGCATGACCACGATCCACAGCTACACGAACGATCAGGTCATCCTCGACTTCCCGCACCCGGACCTGCGCCGCTCACGCGCTGCGGCGATCAACATGATCCCGACCTCGACCGGCGCGGCCAAGGCCATCGGCCTCGTCCTGCCTTCTCTGAAGGGCAAACTCGACGGTTATGCAATGCGAGTTCCGACCCCGAACGTCAGCGTCGTCGACTTCGTAGCACTGACCGAGAAGAACACAACCACTGCCGAAGTGAACGCAGTGCTCAAGGCCGCTGCCGAAGGTCCGCTCAAGGGCATTCTGGCCTACACCGAAGACGAAGTAGTATCAAGCGACATGCAAGGCAACCCGAACTCGAGCATTGTCGACGCGGGCATGACCAAGGTGCTGGATGGCAACCTCGTGAAGGTAATCAGCTGGTACGACAACGAATGGGGCTACTCGAACCGAGTCCTCGACTTCATTCCGTTCTTGCTGAAGTA
>JANXLY010000047.1 GCA_025354885.1 Acidobacteriota bacterium
ATGGCCGCAGCTCCATTGAGCTCAAACTAGAAACCGGAGAGACCTACCTTTTCGATCTCTGGCTCGACAGCCAAAGGCTCCGTCTGGCTACAAGCCTGCGCGCCTCGATGGCATCCTGCCTTAGCACGGACACTTCGATCACATCGCGAGCATCGTCGGCCAGTTCGCAGAATTCCGCTGCCCCACCTTTGCCATCTACGACCTCGATACCTGGCTCGATTCAAAACGTGTCCATCACATGATCGGAGACCCCTGCGGCATCATGGTCGGGTTACCCGACGGCCACTCGCTCTATTTCGCAGGCGAAACCGGCGTCTTGGGCGACATGCGTCTGCTCACCGACCTTTACAAACCGGAGATCTCCATCCTCCCCATCGGCGACCGCTACTTCATGGATCCCAAGCAGGCCGCCTCTGCCTGCCGTCTGACCCGTTCAAAAACGATCACCCCCAATGCACTTCGATACCTTTCCGGCTCTCACCGGAACGCCCCAGGCTCTGGCCGCTCTGATCGCCGACTTGCCAGATACAGAAGTCTTGCTCCCCGGTGCCAGGACATACAATCAACTTATGAAATTCACGTGCCTCGTACTTTTAGCAGCGCTGCTGCAGGCGCAAGTTGCACCGACAATTCGCGTCAACGTGAATCTCATCCAGATGGACGTGACTGTCATCGACAAGACGGGCAAACACGTTCCAGACCTGACAACAGACGATTTCGAGGTCTACCGCGACGGGAAACGACAAGTACTGAAGAGCGCTCTTTGGGTGCCCGGCCAACATCTCGCAGTCGTCTCTACAAAATCAGACATCCAGGTCCTCGCTCCCAACACCCCCAAGCCCATCCGTCCACAGGAAGTGCGCCGCACCATTGCGCTCCTCATCGATGACCTCAGTCTTTCCTTTGTCTCCAGTTACTACGCAAAAAACGCCCTCAAGACCTTTGTCGAAGAGAACGTACAACCCGGCGACCTCGTCGCCCTTTTTCGCACTTCCACCGGCCTCGGTGTCCTTCAGCAATTCACCACCGACAAACGGCAGCTTCTGGCTCAGATCGAAAACACTCGCTTCCGGAGTATCAACTCTGTGGATTCGCTCGCTCCGATCAACAGCAACCCTCTCGAAGAATCATCCGAACCCACCATTGCCCAGATTGCTATCGAACAGCGCCTCCGCGAAGAGATCAACAATCGCCAGCGCCAGGACATGGTTACTGCTGGCATGCTCAGCTCTGTCAACTTTGTGGTGCGTGGTCTCCGCGAATTGCCCGGTCGCAAATCTCTGATCCTCTTTTCAGAAAGTGTCCAACTTTATGACGCTCCACGTGGCATGACCAACTCAAACATGACTTCGAACATGTCCATGATGCCAGGTGCGATGGGCGGCAGTCGCGAGCGCACGCTCACCGCCATGCGCGGCCTCATCGACACGGCCAATCGCTCCGGCGTCGTCCTCTACACGATCGATCCTCGCGGTCTCGTATACACAGGCATGACTGCGGTCGACGTTCCCTCCGGCAATCCACGACGTGCTGGTGCCCAAATGCAGGAACGGCAGATGGATTTCAACCAGTCCCAGGACGGCATGGCCATGCTCGCTGAAGAAACCGGCGGCGTTTTTTATCGCAACACCAACGATATTCCTGCTGCTCTCAAAGCAGCACTTTTAGATCAGGAAGGTTACTACCTGCTTGCTTTCCAACCCGATGATGAGACTTTTGAGAAGTCGAAAGCCGGCCTGAAGTACCATCAGCTTTCCGTCAAGCTCAAGCGCTCCGGCCTCAAGGTCCGCTACCGCCATGGTCTCTATGGAGTCACCGACGAGGAGCGCAACGCCAAGCCGCTCAGCCCTATCGTCAACGCCATGATCTCCCCCTTCCGCGCCGTGGAAGTGGCCGTTCGCATGACACCGATATTTCTGCATGACGAACAAACAGGGTCGATCCTGCGCACTCTCATGCACATTGATCCCTCCGCCTTCCAATTTAAAGAAATTGCCGCAGACCCCTCCGATAAAAACCAGCAGCCCTGGAAGCAGGCTGTTGTCGATCAACTCGTCATCCTTTTTGACCAGTCTGGCCAGCAGGTAGACAACGTTTCCAAGTCGCACGAAATCAAACTTCGTGGTGCCAGCTTCGATAAAGTGCTGCAAGTCGGACTCACACAGGAAATCGATATGCCCGTCAAACGTCCTGGTGCTTATCAGCTTCGTGCAGCAATCATGGATCAGAGCACCAAGAAAACCGGTTCTGCAACGCAGTTCATTGAGGTGCCAGACATAAAGAACAAGCAGCTGGCTATGTCCGACCTGATCGTCTCCCGCGAAGACTGGATGGATCAGAACGACCCTGCTGGCGGTCCAGCGCAACGCATTCTGCGTCCCGGTTCCAAGCTAGCCTACGGAGCCTTTGTATACAACGCAAAATCAGGCAAGGAAGCAAACAAACCCAACCTCGAAACCCAGGTCGTTCTCTTCCATGACGGCAAGGTGGTCTACACCGGCAAGCGGACGCCGTTCCAGCCCGAAGGCTTCACCGAAGGCAAGAGCATTTCCGTCATGGGAAACATGCAACTGGGGGCCAGGATCGCTGTTGGAGAATACATTCTTCAACTCGCTGTCCGCGATCTGGAGGCACCCAAAAAGCAGCAGTATTCCGTCCGCTCCATTGATTTCGAAGTGCGGCCTCTTCCTACAGCCGAGAGTAAATAAAGGTCAGTACGCCGATTACACTCGCCAGAAACACGCTGTGGCCGAAGGTGAAGCGAAACAGCTTTGCCTGATCGGCCGTTGACATTTTGGTCGCGGCTGCCGCCACCGCAATTGTCTGCAGCGAGATCATCTTCCCCATCACGCCACCTGACGAATTTGCCGAGGCCATCAATACCGGGTCCAGCCCCAGCTTGCCCGCGGTTACTACCTGCAGGTTGCCAAACAGCGCGTTCGCGCTGGTGTCACTACCTGTCAGGAACACACCAAGCCAGCCGAGCATCGCGCTAAAGAACGGGAACATCACACCCGTACCGGCAAAGGCCAGTCCCAGCGTTCCCGTTGCTCCCGAGTAGTTCATCAGAAACGCCATCCCCAACACGCTGCAAACTGTCAGCGTGGGCATCCGCAACTGCATCGCACTCTCGCCAACCACCTGCAGAAACTGCTTCGGTTTCACTCCCAAAACAAAAGCACTCAGGATGGTCGCTACCATGCATGAGGTTCCAGATGCTGCAAGGAAGTTGAAGTTGAATATGGCTGCATAAGGCGTCTCCTTTGTCATCACGGGCGGCATCCGTAGCGCCATATTGTGTAGGCCTGGCCATTCAATTTTGATGGCTGTCCCCAGCAATGCTTTCGATATGGGTTCATAGCCCCAAACCAGAACACAGGCGACCAAAATCATATACGGGCTCCAGGCGTGCAACACCGTCATCAGCGGCTGCGTCGACGCTGTACTCTTTTTAGCAAGGAGGTAAACCACCATCGCCAGAATCGCACTCAGCGAACTGAGGATGTCCACCAGTTGTGCACCGAGGTAATTCGAAACAAGGAACTGTACGCTGGCAAACGCACCACCGCAAAGCAGGGCAGGGAAGAGCACCCTGCGCAGGGTTGCAAACCCTTCTGTTGCTGCGATCAAATACGCCGGGATCAGAAAGGACACCGGAGCGCAAAGCCGTCCCACTTGTCCGCTCAGAGCCGCCAGCGGCAGCCCGGTGATGCCAGCAAGCGTCACGACAGGAATTCCAATCGATCCAAACGCAACCGGTGCTGTATTGGCCAGAAGACAAATCGCCGCCGCTTCAAATGCTCCAAACCCAAGGCCCACCATCATCGCCGCCGCTACCGCCACCGGAGTTCCAAATCCCGCTGCTCCTTCAATAAACGCGCCAAAAGCAAATGCAATCAGCAGCGCCTGCAGCGGCCGTTCATTGGTTAGCGACGCGATCGAATCCTTGATCACTTCAAACTTGCCAGTTACCAGCGTCAGGCGGTACAAAATGATGGCCCAGAAAATGATCCAGGTGATTGGAAATAGTGCAAAGCTCGCTCCGTAAGCAACACTCTGAATCGCCATCGATCCGGGCATCCCATAACCGGCCAATGCCACCAGCAGCGCCGAAGCTAAGCCGCTTACAGCCGCCATCCATGCAGGTTTACGCAACACCCCCAGCAAAAGAAGCAATACAAAAATTGGAATCGCCGCAACCAGTGCGCTGCCCCAAAGTCCCAATCCGCCCATCTCATATGTCTGTGCCCAGGTAGTGTTCATACGTGAGCCATTATTCCATCACATTTCGATCCACTTCGGATCAGTTCCTTTTATCTCGAATCTCCCGGATCGCTTTTGCCAGGTCCACCGGCTGATAGACCGTCAATACTTTCCCCTTCGGCCCTGCTTTCACAAACATCTCAATCAAGTCTGTCGAAGTAGCGAACCAGGGCGTCAAAGACAAATAATAGGTGGACGGCATCTGCCCCCGCAACTCCCTGAGCAAAGGCGAGAGCTTTTGTCCCCAGCGCCAGGATGGGCCAAGAAATACAACCGCATCGCTCCCATTTTTGCGTCCCACTTCTTCCCCAATCATCTTGGTCAGGAACATTTCTTCGTTCGGCCCCTTAAGTGTTTCAAGCGAAACCGTTCCCAGCCCCAGGTTCCTCAACACCTCACTCAACCGTTCGTACTCTTCTGCCCCAAAGGATTCGCTTTCAAATAATACCCGCCGCCCGTCAAAATCAAACACCTTTACCCTCGCCTCGCTAAAGCCGCCCACCTCCAGCAGACTCTTCAGCGAACTGAGCAATACGTTACGATCCCATGAGGAAAGTTTCGTCATGATCCGTCTGCGCATCATCGGTGCGGCATGAACGTAGACGCTCAACTTTCCACTTCCTCCCACCAATCCTTTCCACCGCTCCATCCCGTTTTCTGCAACTACCCCCGGGCCAAGCACCAAAGGAACCCCCTGCGCATTGGCCTCAACTTTCCAGCTCTTTTTACATCCTCTTCCCAATGAATCCATCAACCATAAAGAAACGGAGTATTTGCCAGCTCCCACCAGAAAACCTCCTCCCAGATTCATTTCCGTGTTTTTCATCAACCAAAGCTGGGGCGGAAGTTTTCTCGGAAATGCCGCCCTCGAAAAAAAGTAGGATGCTGCCTTGCTGGTGTCTGCCGGCCTCACTTCGACCGCTATCGCCATCGGCTTTTCGCGGCCCCCTGTCGCGAATTGGCTAACCGGCAAAGCTATGTCATAGCCCGTCCAGTGTTGAAACCCAAATGAGAGCCGCGCCGGGAAGGGCACTACAGTGCAAGCCAATTTGGCTGCTTTGTCCTTCACTCCCGCTGAGTCGTCGAAAAACCGTTTTAGCTCCCGAGCCTGTTGGCTACCAGGAGGGATCAGGAGTTGGCCCCAACCAAGTGTCGTCAATAACAACCCCACAAACAGACTGCGCCACATTCTGCCCTAATCATCGCACCACCGCCTCTGCTAGCTTTTCCCGCTTCGCCCTTTCGCTTCGCGGCGCAACTGATCGATGTGTACTGCGGGCAATATCCAGTGGTATTTCCACGATCCGCGCACGCAGATTACGAGTTTCCCTTGCCTTGCCAGTATTGTCGCCAGCTTCGAATCCGAATTCGCTTCTAGCGGCCACATCTGCCCACGCAACAACGCCGAACAAGTCGGCCTTTCGCCGCCTACCCTAGCGGACTCCGCCGCCATCGAGATCGCAAATAGCATTGCTTCGCTCAACATCACTGTGGCAACAGCCTATCAGGAATCACTTGGTTTCCAAACTCGCTTCGTACTACCACTGATTTGCCCCATGGTTTAGAACTAAGTCCCTCCAAATCGACTCAAGAATCAAATTCACCGGACGATAACTTCATGCGTGGTATCCCTGAAGAAATATCTCGATTCCCACGACGAGCAGGTCCTGGCGGCTTTCGTCGATTCTTATCAACGCCTTCTCTCCGCCACAGCGACTTGCAATTCAGAGCTTTGCACGCAATCAGCCGGCGATCTTGCTGCCAGTTTGCGCCTGCTGGAGCAAGCCGTCTCGTCGCAATCGTGGCCTGCCGATCTGATCGCCAACCAGAAGAAGGCCGAACTTCATCTCCACCACTGGCGGGATCGCACCACAGGTTACCTTCGTCAGAAGACCGCTGAAATGAAGGAACTCCTGATGGTCGTCGCCCACGCTGCGGAATCTATCGGTGAGCGCGACCAAAGCCACACCCAGACTCTCCAGGGCCTCACACAGCGGCTCCAGGCGATTGCTGAACTCGAAGACATCACTCGATTGCGCACGAGCCTCCTCGCCAGCGTAGAGGAAATGAGTCAGACCGTGCAGCAGATGAGTCGCGATAGCGCCCAGACGCAGCGTGCCCTTGAAGTTCAGGTTGCCAACTACCGCAGTCGTCTCGAGCAGACCGAGCAGGAAGCGTTGCTCGATCCGCTCACTGGCCTCGCCAACCGTCGTCGCATCGAGGCTGATCTCAACTTGCGCATCCTTCGGGCAACGCCTTTCGCTGTCCTATTGATCGACCTGAACAACTTTAAGCAGATCAATGATCGTTTTGGCCATCTCGCTGGCGATCAGCTTCTGCATCAATTCGCAACGGAACTTCGCCAGAGTTTTCGGCAGTGCGATCTCGTCGGCCGTTGGGGAGGAGATGAGTTCCTGGTACTTGTTTCCGGGCAGGTTGAAGAGGCGCAAGCAGCCCGCAGCCGCATCGAGCAGTATGTCTGGGGTGTCTATACGCTAACGGTTTCGCCGGGCAAAGCTGTTCTCAAAGTAGATATCAGCGCTTCGATCGGCATCGCCGCCTGGCAACCCGGTCTCAGCTCTGCTCAAGTGGTCGAGCAAGCGGATCAAGCCATGTATGAGCAAAAAGCCGCTCGCTAATTCTTGCGCAACAGCCAGACTTCGGCGAGTCGCGATTTCTGGCGCCAGTTCAGGGCTCCTTCATCCTTGGGCACTTCCCAGGCCAACTCCAGCCGCCCATCCTCCAAGGCCTCAGCCGGCACAACGAACTCGTAGAATTCTCCCATCAGTCTGCCTTCAACCCGAGGCTTCACGGGCTTGCCATCGATCCGCAAAAGGTTCTGCCCGTAACCTTGTGTCTGCACCACATAATTGGCGCCCGGAGCGAGTCCTTCATACACGAGTCGCCGCGGCCAGATGGTGCTCTGCCAGGAGAGTCGCGCCCTGCTCATGCCTTGATCCCACCACCAGAAGGTCGGCTCTGTTCCGCGAAACGAACCGGGCTCCTGTTCAATGTCACCTTCCGCATGCGGGGATCGCCCCTCATGTCCGACATCGTCATAAAAGCTACCCGGCCCGGGCTTCTCCCACTTCCCAAGTGACAGCAACCGCTGCCTCTTCTCCTCCTCAGTCTTCATTGCTGCAACCTTAGTAAACTCGTCCTCCAGCCACCAGCGATTGTTGAGCGGATAGTCGACAAAATCAAGTACTGCCCCACGCTCGGCCCCGCTCGCCTGATACTTTTCAACGCTGGTCTGCAATCCAATCGACAGGAACAACTTCTCACACAACTCAACGATGCGTGCGCGCAATTCAGGGCTCGCCTGCCGCGAAGTCGCTTGTTCTAAAATCATCCGTGCTGCTGCCATTGCTTGCCCGGCATTCATCCTGGCGTCGAGCAACTGCGCATTCGCCTCGCTCTCGAGCTTGCTTTCAGCCAGCAGTCGATGCCTCACAAACGCATCGTAACTGGCGCGCATCAAGTTCATTTGCCAACGCCAATTCGTTTCCAGTTGCGGCGCTTTCTGCTCCAGCTTCTGCCATGCGAGCAGCGTGCCTTCCACCCCACCGTTATCCGCAAGCGGACCCCGCCAGTTGCGCTCCAGCGCCAAAATTCCATCGGCAATTTCGGGCGCAAGGGCAGAAGAGAAATGCAGCCGCGCATAGTCGATCAGCACATCCCGCACAGATCGTGTCGGGTCCCAGGCGAGCGCGCTGAACACATTTTTGTTCACATCATCATGTACTCCGTCCGAATAAGAAATAAACCCGTCGCTCAGTCCAGCAAAGCGATTGTGGATTCGAGCAAATTCAGCCGGACGCGGGTTGATTGCTTCCCGTCCCAGTGTCAGCGCAAAGGCCTGATCCCAACTTGGCACCTGGTACTGACAGATCTTGTTGTGAGTCAAATCCGGATAAAGCCGCAATCCATACTCGCGGGGCAAACGCTGCCGCGACCGCTCTGCTGGCGGGCTTGAAGGACCAGCCACCAAACCACCCAACCAACTTGGCCGCTTCTGCTCGATATATCGATAGACGGCCTCTTCTTTCGTGGCGTTAAAGCCTTGTAGCGACAGCCAGACCTTCGCCTTTGGATGCCGCAACGTTAACCGCGCCGCCAGATCTTCCAGTAGCGGCATCACCAGTTCCGGAGGATTGTCGCCTGGGTCTCCACCCGGAACAAACACTCCACTCAATTCCACGCTCTCTGCCGCCATTTCCTCAAAGCGCTGCAGAAACGCGATTCGCTTCGCCGTATCCTCGAGATGGAAATCAGCCGGCACCCAAACCCAATATTCCAATCCGTAGCGCTGGCAGATCCTGCTCATCTCGCGATTCATGTCGCGCCTCGAAACCTTCATAAGCGGATTCGATCTCGTATCCTGAAACGGAATATTCTCAACGCTGTTAGCCCCAAATAAAGCCAGTTCCCTAATGTACTGGTCATACTGCGCAACGGTCCAGGCATCCCAACTATTGGCAGCCGCCCGGTAACCCAGTTGATGGCCTCGAATCCGCGAAACCGGCGCACTCTTCACCTCGAGCGGCGTCTCGATGCTCAAGCTCCCAGTCTTCCAGTCCATGCGCCTCAAGAATGCCCCTACGCCATAGAGCACGCCCCTGGCATCCGCTCCCACAATTTCGACCCGGCCCGCAGAGCTTTCGAGTCGATATCCTTCGGTTGCCACCGCAGCTGCACTGCGTCGTAGCGCGATCGAAATCTTCCCTGGCTCCGCGTTCTCCCCGACCGGCAATCGAATCCCCGTTCGTTTTTCAACTTCCTCAACGAGCACAAGTGCAGAGTTGTGTTCAGCACTCCCCGCAACCACTGTTGCCCGCGATAAATCCAGACTGGCAGCACTCAAAGTGAAGCCCGCCACCAAGAAATTCAAAAGTGCAATCCGCATAATTCCCATCATCATCTCATCGCTGACACATTGTTAGGAAAAACTCTGTACCTCTTCGCCCCACTGTGTTAGGATTTTCTCACCCCTAAAGGACAACACCCATGAAACAAATTCAAAAAGTAATTAAGCAACTCACTGCGATCCTCGACTTGCTCGCGGCCGAGCCACAAGATGCAACTGCCATAAAGGATGCACTGCAAAAGGCACAGATCGAGCTTTTGAAGGCATCCAACTCCATCATCGGCGGCGACGACAGCGGAACCCGCGCAGCAGCTTCTTAACAAGCTGCTCACCTAAATCTGGGCCTGCAGGCCAGCAATGAATTTCTTGAATTCGCCATCGGCTTGCAGGCGCTCTAGAACCGGCTCATCCAGGATCTCCCGAAGTCTCTGTCGGCTCGTAAAATGCTTTCGCAAGGTTTCAATGGCTTCGCGGCGAGCTCCGGATAATTCGTAAGAGATGACCAGTCGGCTCGCCAGAGGACCTTTTGCCGACTCTGGTATCTTCTTTATTTCAGCTAATGCCCCCTTCGCATCTCCCAGCCTTGCCTTGTACTCTGCCAAACTCGACATCGCCGAATAGTCTGCCGGTGTCAATTTCAAAAAAGTTTCTGCAAACTCAACTGCTTTGCGCAACGCCGGGACCGCTTTGTCGCGATCTTCAGGACTCATCGCACAGGAGGCGCCAAGATTCCCCCAGTACTGGTGAATCCTCCCTTCGAGATCGATCGCCGCCTCCAGGGCTACAACTGACTCCCGGTATTGATGCATATAGTAATAAGTCAAGCCGAGCGAGTTGTATGCGTGAGCATTCGGACTCAGCTTGATGGACCGCTGAAATTGCTCTACTGCCTCTTTGTATTTTCCCCTCATCCTGTAGAGCCGCCCAAGATTTCTTACAACCATTGAATTCTCAGGCGCATAAGTGCCTGCACGCAGCAAATTCTGCTCGGATTCGTTCAGTTTCCCCCGGTCTTCATAAAAGAAGGCCAGTTCCGTATAGCCGCGCCAATCGGTAGGTCTTGCCTCGACCGCAGACCGGAATAGCTTTTCCGCCTCGTCAAATCTTCCTTGCTGCGCATAAACTTCTGCTAACTCACGCAATGCCTCCGCATTCCCAGGCGACAGTTTGAGCGCCCACTCCAACTCCAGGATCCCTTCTGCCTGTTTTCCGCTCTCGGCCAGAATTTTACCTAGCTTTGCGTGCCCAAGCGCAAGCGTCGCATCGAGCTCAACTGCTTTCTTTGCCGAGACGAGTGCACGTGTCGCATATTCGGCGCTTCTGTTGGATCGCACAGCCTTCAACCAAAGCGCCTCCCCCAAACTGGCATAGGCAAGTGCGAAATTCCCGTCCTGCGCCACGGCTTCCTCAAATCGATGAATCGCCTGATCCAGATTGCCACTCTTTTCAGAGCGAGCCATCAATCCCCGCCCTTCAAGGTATGCGCCATAGCCTCCTTCGCTACTCCCTCGGCTTGTCTTTACTGCATTTGTTTCCGGCCGTATTTCTACAGCGAGTAGCTTCTTCAGCGCTCCTATAGCCAAGTCACGCGACGGCAAAGCCCGCGCTGCATCGTAACTTATTTTTTGCTCCCCCACTTGCTTCAAAGTCGCGGTATCTATCAACTGCAACACCAACCTTACTTCTTTGCCCACCATTTCCGCCGTTCCACGGATGGCGAGATCCACGCCATAAATCTTCCGTGCTTCTTCCGCGCTGCCTAACTTGCGGCTTAGTACTTCACTTACCGGAACCGCCCAGATCTTTTGTCCCTCCCGCTCTGCTTCGCCAATCGCTGCCGCCCATACCTCGAGTAAGCCGTCACTTACTACCTGTGCCTGCTCTCCTTGAGCCGTCAACGGCAGAATGGCCACCCGGCGAACAGCCGCACTTCGCGCAGGCGCTGTCGGCGCGATCTGGGGCTTATCCGTGAGTCGGTAAATACCCCATCCCGCCACAGCAAGCAATGCAGCAGCCACCAGCCCCACAATTCCCCAAGGCTTCCTAGCTTGCTTCGCATCGAGCACCATCGTCTGGGTCATGCTGCTATTCGTGCCAAGTGCGATCTGCTCCAGAGCCGCTCCCATTTCCTGCGCGCTCTGCCAGCGGTTGGCGACTTTCTCGGCCATCGCCTTTGTTACCAGTTGCTCCAATTCGACGCTCGCTTCGGGCCGCAACTCCCGTAGTGGCATCGGGTCCAAGCCCGGCAATTTTCCTGTCGTCATTTCATACAAAACGACACCGAGCGCCCACAAGTCGGTCCGCACATCCACTTTGCCGCCCCTTGCCTGCTCAGGCGACATATAGGCCGGAGTCCCAACTGCATTGGGCCCGATCGTCAATCTTTCTTCTCCCCCCAGTAGTGCCAACCCAAAATCCAGAATCATCACCCGCCCCGCCTCATCAATCATCACGTTGTTGCTCTTGATGTCGCGATGCACAATCCCCGCTGCGTGCGCTGCCTCAAGACCGCTTGCCAACTCTCGTCCCCAGCGCAACAGGTCGCCCAGCGGCACGACCCCCTTCCTGATCCGCTTGGAAAGCGTTTCGCCCGCAATATGAGCCATAGCGAGAAACACCCGCCCGTCTACTTCTTCGACATCGTACATCGGGCAAATATGCGGATGCCGAATCTGCGCTGCAGCACGCGCCTCATTCAGAAAACGCTTGCGCTCATTCTCTCCAAGGCATTCATCCGGCAGGAATTTCAAGGCTACCTTGCGCCCGAGGCGCAGGTCCTCCGCTTCGTAGACCACGCCCATTCCGCCTTTTCCCAGGGGGCCTACAATCCTGTACCTTGAAATCGTGTCGCCTGTTTTCACGAAGCTCCTAGCGTCACGCTTGCCCTTCTGATCCGCTTATCGTCTTCATCCGCGCCTTGCACCTCGAAACCCACTATACTCAACTTCTGATCTTTGCTTTGGTCAAATTCAGCCCGTATACGCAAGCCATCTGCCGACTGTGCAACTACCGCTATCATTTTGAGATCCAGCAGCCAATCCAGCTTCTCCTGGTTTTCACCTGATACCCGAAGCTCAATGCCATTATCTACATACTTCGCGTCTTCAATCGCGAGGGGAGATGTCTGCCGCGATGGCTCCGCTGCACCCGGGTCCACCCCGACGATTTTCGCCCTGGTTGCTACCACAAGTTTCTCCGCTCCATCCAGGCCAAATAGCGTAAGTTCCTGATCAGCTGCCGGGTCAAATCCAGCTTCAATGCGCCACTTGCCCTCCTTGCCAGAGGCATGTGCTTTCATCTTCAGATTGAGGCGCCAATCCAGTTTTTCGAAGCCCGTCCGCCTGATCCTCAAGGCCAGCCCACCATCCACATGGTTGGCCTCCTCAACCTGGAGCCGATACGCCTTTCCCTGTCCCAGCAGCCGAGTTGCTTTTGCCATCAGTTCCGGGTTCCCGTCCAGCACATCTCTTCTGGTCGGCACGTGCAGTTTGTCCGGCACCACTCCAATACCTTCGATGGCCGTGCCTTCAAATCCAAAAACCCTGGTCGAACGAAGCACAGCAACTGTCATCGTTACTCCAACAGGCAATTGCTGCAGTGGCACCCCCGCATTGGGTGCCAGATTTTGCAGAAGATCTTCATGCCGCTTTACTGTTGCTCCGCCACCTCCAGTGGCTGTATCAATTCCCAGGATTGGGCCGATCTCGTGATCCTGAAATCCTCCCGCAAAAATATCCCCAGCGCTGTAAGTGAAAGCATCAACTAACAAGACTACCGGTCCCTGATAGACCTGTCCGATGTCGTTGGCATCGGCTTCTTCTGTCACCTGCCTGCCGCTGGTAAGAAACTCCGGAAGTTTTGCAGCCATGTCCGGGTCCAGATCCTGATCCCAAGCTTCGAATTCCGGGGCTAGACTGTCGAAAATTTTCTGTTCCGCTTCGTCGAGTGCGGCTGACTTGTTGCTGAGCGCGCGAACCCGCTCAAGCGCTTGACGCACTGTCTCATTCAGTCGCCAGTGGAACTTTGCCGGCTGAATCCGTTTTGGGGTCAACATCTGCAACATCGCTTCTGCAGCCTTAACATTGCCGCCAGGATTTCCCCGCAAATCCAGTACCAATCCATCAGGCGCATGATCCATTTGAATCTCAAGAAGCCGTTTGAATTCTTCTGCCACTTCTCCCTCGCGGGTACCGGGGCCTTGAAAATGCAAATCAAAGTTCTTCACCCGAATGTACCCATACCGCGCATTCGGGTGAAGAGCACAGGGAAGATGCGCAGGATTCATGAAGCCGGGCCGCTTGGGTCCCTCGGGGTATTGAAACTCGAAAATCTCCTTGAACTTCGAGTCCATTTCGCCGCTATCCCCGCCATACTCGTACGCGCACTTGTCGGGGCTCCAGATCACCATACTCCCTTTTCTCTTTTGTACAACTTGATCGGCGCTGCTCCCCGTGCCATCGCCGAAGGTCTTCATCGTGTCCATCCCTGTGCTCACTCCCCAGGGAAGGGTGATCTGTTTCGTCTGCTTGGAATCCCCTCCTTTGAGTGGAATGTATGCAATAGTCTCTTCGAATTGTTCCGGCGCAACCGCGTAGGTTAAAGGCCTCAGACACATGCGGGTCAACCCATTGGCCAGAAATGCAGCTTCATTTCCACCAACTTCGGCTTCGGCGCTTTCCCTCACGGCATCAAGGATCGGCTTACCGGACCATCCCACAACTTCTACCCCAACCTCGAAATCCGCTTGAACAAACCCTTTCATCAATCTGGATACAACAAAGCGCTTCGTGCCAGTTTCATCGGTGAAGCTCTGGATTTGAAATGGCAAAAAGGCTAGTGAATTCCGGAAGGGTGCCGGCAAACCGTACAACGTGTGGGCATCTTTCTGGCTTAGAAAAAGCATCAGCATGAGTTGATGGAAATCGCTTTCGTCGCCGTCTTCAAGAGTTTCTCTCAATTTGGCAAGGACCTCGAGAGGATTCGGGGACCCTGTTCGCTGCTTGAACGGTGCGTGCACGTAGAAGTGTTCAAAAAGCTGCTTGGCCTGCTCAATGATCAGAATGCGCTCGTCTGGCTTGAGTCTTCGCTCATGCTGTTTGCCTGCAAAGTTCTGCAACGATTCAATACTTAGATTCGGCAATCCGATTTCCTTGCGCATCGCGACCAGATTCCCCCAAGCCACTATGGTTGGTTGAACGTCTTGTGCAACAACTAGATCTATAGGCATATCCCATAGAGTCTCTCTCCCACAATCGCCCGATGCAACTCCCATTCAACACAACCAGCCACAAGTCGCACTTTTTCCTTTACTCAGAGTCGCTTAGCTCTCAAATCTAAGGTCTCCTTGACGCGATTGACATGAATTGCTATTCTTTTTATGTAGAGCTGGACAGAGCACTTTTTGAACCAATTCCAAAATTTTCACCCGCTTCATGAGACGGCATGCCATTTGCTGTCTTATTTTTGCGTTCCCAGCTCCCAAATTTTTCTGATGCCATGATTCTGACACCGTGTCCGGAGAGCCGGGGTATTAGCCCCCGGGGTCGGCCAGTGTTCCTCGCAGTACCCTCTTCCGATCGTTTCTACGATTTTTCAAATTGATTCACTGTACGAACTAGATTCACTGTAAAAACAGTCCGACGGCTTAAAGCCGTCTAGAGGTTTGAACGAATGCAACAGAGTTCCCCGCCGGCCTACCGGCCCAATCAGCCGATCACCCGCGTCGATTTCTCCCGGATCAAGTCCACCATCCCGATTCCTAACCTGATCGAAGTGCAGAAGCTCAGCTATATGCGCTTTCTGCAGATGGACCTGCTTCCCGATGAACGCGACGAAATCGGCCTTCAGAGCGTTTTCAAAAGCGTCTTCCCGATCACAGACTTCCGCGGCCTTTCACAACTCGACTTTGTCGATTATGCGATCGGCAACTGGGAGTGCAAATGTAGCGCCCTCAAAGGTCTGAACCACCTGCGCAGCGTTTGCCGCCAGTGCGGATCGACGATCCAGACAGACCCTTTCCATGCCGGCGACGTTCTTTGTAACGCCTGCGGCACCTTCAACAAGAACATCGTGACCTTCTGTAATCGCTGCGGCGATCCGGTTGGTCTTCAGTTGAAGTACGACATCCCCGAGTGCGAAGAGCGCGGCATGACTTTCTCGGCCCCTCTCAAGGTCACTATCCGTCTCACTGTCTACGACAAAGATCCGGAAAATCCAGACCCCAAGGCCAAGACCGTCCGGGACATCAAGGAACAGGAAGTCTTCTTCGGCGAAATCCCGCTGATGACTCCTAATGGCACCTTCGTCATCAACGGTACCGAGCGCGTCATCGTCAGCCAGCTTCATCGCTCTCCCGGAGTCTTTTTCGAACGTGTTCCCGCCGCCGGTTATCACCTCGGAAAAATCATCCCGTACCGCGGATCCTGGGTCGAGTTTGAATACGACAACAAGAACTTCCTCTTTGTACGCATCGATCGCAAGCGCAAGTTTTACGGCACTGTGTTCCTTCGCGCTCTCGGCTTCAAGTCCGACGAGCAGATCATCAAAGCCTTCTACACCGATACGCTTTCGCGCATCACGCTCAAGAAGGGCAAAGTCCTGATCAATGTCTGCGATGCGGTCAAGGGTCAGAAGCTCAGTTACCCAGTCACCAACAAGGCTGGCGAAGTTGTGGTTGCCCAAGGCAAGAAGATCACTTCCTCTCTCTTCAAGGCCCTCAAGGACAACAAGATTTCTGATGTCGAAGTAGCACCCAACGATCTCGAAGGCGGGCATCTCGCCGCTGACGTAATCGACATGGAGACCGGCGAAATCCTCGCCGAAGCAAACCAGAAGCTCACCGAGACTCATTACTCCAAGTTCCTCGATGCCGGCATCGAGAGCTTTGAAGTCTTCTTCCCTGAGCGCGACGAAGTCGGTATCGTCATCAGCGAAACCATTCGCAAGGACGAAAAGAAGAGCCAGGCCGAGAGCCTTCTCGAAATCTACCGCAAGCTCCGCCCGGGCGATCCCCCAACCCTCGATACAGCTACGCAGCTCTTCCAGGGCATGTTCTTTGATGCCCGCAAGTACGACTTCTCGCGTGTCGGTCGCATGAAGTTCAATATCAAGATCCACGACGACGAAAAGCACGCCCCGGCTGGCTGGAACGAGCAGCAGGAACAGTTGAAGAGGGACGGTCGTCCGAGCTTCACCAATCCCCTTGATCGTCGCGTTCTCGATACTGGTGACTTCATCTCCACGATCAAGTACCTGCTCAAGCTGCGTCGCGGTATCGGCGCAGTCGATGACATCGATCACCTTGGCAATCGACGCGTCCGCGCGGTAGGCGAACTGCTTGAAAACCAGTTCCGCATCGGCCTCGTCCGCATGGAACGCGCGATCAAAGAAAAGATGTCGGTCTATCAGGAAATGTCGACCGCCATGCCCCACGATCTCGTCAACGCCAAGCCAGTCATGGCCGCGATTCGCGAGTTCTTCGGTTCTTCGCAGTTGTCGCAGTTCATGGACCAGACCAACCCCTTGTCAGAGATCACACACAAACGCCGTTTGTCAGCGCTTGGACCGGGAGGTTTGTCTCGTGAACGTGCCGGCTTTGAAGTCCGCGACGTACATACAACGCATTACGGCCGCATCTGCCCGATCGAAACGCCTGAAGGTCCGAACATCGGTCTTATTTCTTCGCTCGCCTGCTTCGCCCGCATCAACGATTACGGCTTTATCGAGTCGCCCTATCGTAAGGTGGTCGATGGCCACGTTGTTGATGAAATCCGCATCCTGAATCCTGGTGACACCAGCTACAAGGTGAATGATGTCATCACTCGCGCCGCTCTCGAAAAGGCCAACAAGGCGCTCGGCAAGGACAAACAGCTCGCTGACTTTGAGTCGCACTCCGACTACCTCAGCGCCTGGGAAGAAGACAAGTACATCGTCGCGCAGGCCAACATTCCTCTCGACGAAAAGGGCAAGATCACCGCTGAACTCGTCAACGCCCGTCAGGCCGGTAACTTCGTTCTCAAGGGTGTTCAGGAAGTCCAGTACATGGACGTCTCGCCCAAACAGCTCGTCTCAGTTGCTGCCTCGCTGATCCCCTTCCTTGAAAACGACGACGCCAACCGCGCACTCATGGGTTCGAACATGCAGCGCCAGGCTGTCCCGCTGCTCCGCGCCGATTCTCCTGTCGTCGGCACTGGTATGGAACGCGTTACCGCGCGTGACTCGGGTGCAGTCGTCATCTGTAAACGTGCCGGCATCGTCGATTCTGTCGACTCCGAACGCATCATTGTTCGCGTCGATGGCGGCGGTGTGGCAGAAGGCCAGATGTCCCGCGAAGTCGGTGCCGACATCTATCCGCTCACCAAGTTCAAGCGCTCCAATCAGAACACCTGTATCAACCAGAAGCCCATCGCTTATGTTGGTCAGCGCGTCAGAAAAGGGGATGTTCTTGCCGACGGTCCTTGCACGGACGCCGGTGAACTCGCTCTCGGCCGCAACGTTCTCGTGGCCTTCATGCCCTGGCGTGGTTACAACTTCGAAGACGCCATCGTCATCTCCGAAAAGATGGTGAAGGAAGATTACTACACTTCGATCCACATCGAAGAGTACGAAATCGAAGCTCGCGACACCAAGCTCGGACCAGAAGAAATCACCCGTGACATTCCGAATATTTCGGAATCGTTCCTTCGCAATCTCGACGACTCCGGCATCATCCGCATCGGCGCAACCGTCAAGCCCGGCGACATTCTCGTCGGTAAGGTCACCCCCAAGGGTGAAACCCAGCTGACACCCGAAGAAAAGCTGCTCCGCGCCATCTTCGGTGAAAAAGCCGGTGACGTAAAGGACGCTTCTCTCTATTGCCCTCCCGGCATTGAAGGGGTCATCGTCGACGCCAAGGTCTTCTCGCGCAAGGGCGCTGACCTTGACGAACGATCGAAGATCATCCAGGGAGAAGAAGTGCAGCGTCTGGAGCGCAATCTCAACGACGAAAAGCGCATCCTCAACGACGAACGCTCGAAGCGTCTCGAAATAATGCTCGGCGGTCGTGTTCTTCAGGCCGACCTGCACGACGAAAAGTCCAACAAAAAACTTGTCTCCAAGGGTGATGTCATCACCCGCGACCTGCTTGAGAAGATGCGTTCGCGCGACCTCAAGCGCATGCGCCTCGACAAGAAAGACCCCCTCCTCAACGAGAAGCTCGACGAGATCGAAGACATGACCTCGCGTCAGATCGCCGTGCTCGAAAAGATCACCGAAGAGAAGAAGGCCAAGCTCAAGAAGGGCGACGAACTGCCGCCTGGCGTCATCAAGCTCGTTAAGTGCTATATCGCCATGAAGCGCAAGCTCAGTGTCGGTGACAAGATGGCCGGTCGCCACGGAAACAAGGGTGTCATCGCTCGCATCGTGCCTGAAGAAGATATGCCCTATCTCCCTGACGGCACACCGGTAGAAATCGTTCTCAACCCGCTTGGCGTTCCCAGCCGTATGAACGTCGGACAGGTTCTCGAAACCCACCTTGGTTGGGCCGCCCGTGCTCTCGGTGTCAAGTTCGCAACCCCCGTCTTTGACGGTGCGACCGAAAAGGACATCAAGGCCCAGCTCGCCAAAGCCGGTCTGCCTTCTTCAGGCAAGATCAAGCTTGTCGATGGTATGACTGGTCTCGCCTTTGAGCAGCCCGTCACCGTCGGCTACATCTACATGCTCAAGTTGAGCCATTTGGTGGATGACAAGATCCACGCCCGGAGCATCGGACCGTACTCCCTCATCACCCAGCAGCCGCTCGGTGGCAAGGCCCAGTTCGGTGGCCAGCGCTTCGGCGAAATGGAAGTCTGGGCGCTTGAAGCTTATGGCGCAGCTTACATTCTGCAGGAATTGCTCACGGCGAAGTCGGACGACGTTTATGGTCGCGCCAAGATTTATGAAGCCATCGTCAAGGGTGAGGCAGCTGCCGAACCGGGCGTACCCGAGAGCTTCAACGTCTTGATTCGCGAACTCCAGTCGCTCTGCCTTGACGTCGAACTGATGAAAATGAAGAAGATCACGGAAGACGAAGAAGCTCCCGTGGACACCGCCCTCGCGGCGGACTAGTTGAAAGGACAGGAGAAAAACAATATGTATCGTTCATCCCCCTACGATCGCGCCAACCTGATTGCGGATTTCGATTCGATCCGCATCTCACTGGCATCTCCCGAGAAGATCATCAACTGGTCCCACGGAGAAGTTACAAAGCCCGAGACCATTAATTACCGCACCTTCAAGCCCGAACGCGATGGCCTTTTCTGCGCCCGCATCTTCGGACCGGTTGCGGATTGGGAATGTCTCTGCGGCAAGTACAAACGCATGAAGCACCGCGGAGTCATCTGCGACAAGTGCGGAGTAGAAGTAACTCTCTCCCGCGTTCGTCGTGAGCGTCTCGGCCATATCGAACTCGCCAGCCCCTGCTCGCACGTCTGGTTCTTTAAGGGCCTGCCGTCGCGCATCGGCTACCTGCTCGATATCACGCTTCGTGAGCTCGAACGCGTACTCTACTTTGAAGCCTACGTCATCGTCGAACCCGGCGAAGCCCATGGCGTCGTCTCGCGCGGTGAAGTGATCTCCGACGAACGCAAGCGTCAACTCGATCAGGAATTCCCCGGTGGATTCACACCCATGATGGGCGCTGAAGGCATCAAGGAACTCCTCAAGAAAATCGACGTCGATTCGCTCTCGATTGAAATCCGCGAGCGCATGAAGACCGAACAGTCGGCGCAGAAGAAGTTGAAGTTCGCCAAGCGTCTTCGCGTTACAGAGAGCTTCCGCAAATCGGGCAACAAACCCGAATGGATGATTCTCGACGTGCTGCCGGTGATCCCGCCTGACTTGCGTCCTCTCGTACCTCTCGACGGCGGCCGTTTTGCGACCTCCGACTTGAATGACCTCTACCGTCGCGTCATCAACCGCAACAACCGTTTGAAGAAGCTCATCGAGCTACACGCTCCCGATGTCATCGTGCGCAATGAAAAGCGCATGCTGCAGGAAGCCGTCGATGCTCTGTTCGACAACGGCCGTCGCGGCCGCGTCCTTCGTGGTGCCAACAACCGTCCCCTCAAGTCCCTCTCCGATACGCTCAAGGGCAAGCAGGGCCGCTTCCGCCAGAATCTTCTCGGCAAGCGCGTCGACTACTCGGGTCGTTCGGTCATCGTAGTCGGTCCGGAACTCAAACTGCACCAGTGCGGTTTGCCCAAGAAGATGGCGCTCGAACTCTTCAAGCCCTTCATCTACCATCGCCTCGAACAGCGTGGCCATTGCACCACCATCAAGCAGGCCAAGGAATTGGTCGAGCAGCAGGATCCTGTCGTTTGGGACCTTCTCGAAGAGGTGATCAAGGATCACCCGGTCCTTCTCAACCGCGCTCCTACGCTCCACCGCCTCGGCATCCAGGCCTTTGAGCCAGTGCTTGTCGAAGGCAAAGCCCTCAAGCTGCATCCGCTGGTTTGTACCGCCTTCAACGCAGACTTTGACGGCGACCAGATGGCTGTGCACATTCCGCTTTCGCCAGAAGCGCAGATCGAAGCTTCCACTTTGATGCTCGCCTCCAACAACATCCTGTCTCCTGCTCACGGTGCGCCAATCGCCACCCCCTCTCAGGACATGGTGCTTGGCCTCTATTACCTCACCAAAGCTCGCCCCGGCACCCTCGGTGAAGGCCGTACCTTTGCTTCGGTTGACGATGTTTTGATCGCCCTCGAACTCGACGAAGTAGAAACTCTGTCGCCCATCCGCCTGCGTTACACGGGTAAAGTCATCGACCTCACCAAGGCCTTTGACTCGCAGAACGTGATGCACACCGAGCCAGTCGAATATGTGAAGCAGTACATGGATACGACGGTTGGCCGCGTCATCTTCAATGACGTCCTGCAGCGTGCCATTGCCCCGCTCACTACCGAACCGATCGCCTTCATCAACGGCCTGCTCAAGAAGAAGGGCCTCACGCAGATGGTGCATCATTGCTACCTCCGCTTTGGTCTCCACGCTACTGTCGCCATGCTTGACGATGTCAAGGCGCTTGGCTTCCATTACGCCACCCGCGGCGGTGTCTCTATCGGCATCGACGACATGGTTGTACCCAGCCTCAAGCCCAAGCTCATCGCTGACGCCGAAAAGAACGTCATCGAAGTCCAGCAGCAGTACAACGACGGTGCGATCACCAACGGCGAACGCTACAACAAGACCATCGAAATCTGGCAGCGCGCCAACGATCAGATCTCCGACGCCATGTTCAAACTCATGGAAGAAGATGATCGTACCGGCCGTTACCTCAATCCGATTTACATCATGGCCGACTCCGGCGCCCGCGGTTCGAAACAACAGATCCGCCAGCTCTCCGGTATGCGCGGTTTGATGGCCAAGCCCAACGGCGAAATCATCGAAACCCCCATCACGGCCAACTTCCGCGAAGGCCTCAACGTGCTCCAGTACTTCATCTCGACGCACGGTGCCCGTAAGGGTCTCGCCGACACCGCTTTGAAGACAGCCGACTCGGGTTATCTCACCCGTCGTCTCTGCGACGTTGCCCAGGACGTGATCATTTCCGAACTCGATTGCGGCACTCTCGAAGGCATCTTCGTCGAGCCGATTATCGAAGCCGGCGAAATCATCGAACCGCTTCGCGACCGTATCATTGGCCGCGTAGCGCAAGAAGATGAGATTGACTTTGAAGGTCAGATCATCGTCCGTGCCAATCAGGAAATCACCGAAGAGAAGGCCTCCGCCATTCAGGCCGCTGGTATCGAACGTGTCAAGATCCGTTCGGTATTGACCTGCGAATCGAAGCGCGGCGTCTGCCAGCTCTGCTACGGTCGCAACCTCGCCACCGGCCGCATGGTCGAGCGTGGTGAAGCCGTCGGCATCATCTCCGCTCAGTCCATCGGCGAACCTGGCACGCAGCTCACCATGCGTACCTTCCACGTCGGCGGTACGGCATCTTCGCAATCGGAACAGTCCACGCAGGACGCC
>JANXLY010000051.1 GCA_025354885.1 Acidobacteriota bacterium
GATCCGGGTGACGGCTCGTAAGGTGTGGGTGTCGATGCCCAGAAGTTATCCGTGGCAAGAGGTCTTCAAGCAAGCGCATCTTGCCTTGCGCTGCTGACCAAGGGCTCCCCCAGATCTTTGACAACTAGAGAAGAAAAAACGAACAAGAGGAATCTTGAAAGGGAGCCCATGTCCGTAAATAAATGAAAACAAGCAAAAGTCGATTTTTGCGTTTTTTGAAGCTTCGCTATCCGTTCGCTTTTCCGGCTAAGGGTGTTTTCTGAAGGGCTGGTGAGAAATCCGGGCTAGCCCTGTCGCAAGTCCCTTCGAGCAAGCCGAAATTGATAGCCGGACAGTTGTATGAACTGCAAGTTGTGTTGTGGCCTAAAGGGCCAGTGCCAGTGGCGATACGCCATGCCGGACGGACGCTGGTGGAGAAAACGTTGACAGCGTTTGATCCAACCCTGAGCATGTACTGGAGGGCACAAGGGGAAGAAGCACCAAGTTCCGAAGCGGGTTTGCGGATTGTTGCTGTGACAGACCGGCTGGCGACAGAATCTTCTCGCGACGTCACTCACCCAATTGACCTGAAGCTGGATCGCGATTACCACGCGCTGGGTGGCGAGCGTCCGTATTTTGATGGCAAACCGGAAGAAGGAATTCACTGGTACAGGCTGAAGCACAGCGGGACAAAATCGGTTGTGGCCGATCTCAGTGTGCAAGTGAAAGATCGGGATCAACCGAGCGATATCGAGACCTTTGTGCGGGAAGCAAGTGGAGAGTTGCGGCCTTATCGCGAAGGCGGGTTTGGGTATCTGCCGGAGACGACGCAGACGATGCCTGGGCTGGCTAGTTTTCGGGTAAGACGGCTTGAAGCAGGGCAGGAATATTTGTTGCGGGTAGCGGCGAATCATCCCGCTTACACGTTGCGGCTTAGGACCTATCCTGGGCGGGAAGGGCGGAGTGCGGCTGAGTCGGTAACGATGGGGATGGACTTTCTGGTGAGCCTTGGCGAAAGTTGGCACGCAAATGTTCCGCGACGCGGGGCAGTGGCAACCAGAGCGACGCTGCCACATGCGGAAATTCAGGGGTGTATTGCCTGTCATCCGACCGTGTTTACATTGCGGGCATATGATGCGGCACGCGCCATTGGATGGGGCGATGTGAATGCGGCGGCGCGGATGAAGCTGGTAGAGCAGTTGCAAAATCACCCGCGGCCGTTTCCTGGGCATGAGGGAGTGAGCTGGACTCGGACAATATTTTCGGCACGAGCGATTTCGTCACGGGCTGCTGCGTGGACTCGAGAGTTGTTGCCTTACCTGAAATTGACCGGAGTGCGGCAGTGGGAGGAGGAAGCAGATGGAGGAGCTCCCAATGTGAGTCCGTTTGAGATTGAGTATGAAAGGTATCGGGCGCTGCGTGAACCGGAAGTTGCACAGCGGATTGAGAATGAAGCCGCTCACAATGTGATCGATCTGAACTGGAAGATTCTGGGGATGGCGGAATTGAAGAAACCGGTGCGGGAACTAGCTGAGAAATTGTTCTCGTATCAGGGCAAGGATGGCTTGTGGCCGATGCATTTTGACCGCGATGAGGACGGGGCCGAATTCATCAGCTGGCACGCCCTTTATACATTGGCGCGAGCTGGTTACGGGCTTGACCATGTGCGCGTGAAGCGGCTTTATGAACTTTGCCTTTCGCGGCAGAAAGAGAGTGGGGAGTGGCAAGGGGCAGCGAGGCATAAGGCGTTTGATACGCCCTTTCGAGATACACAGTTTGCAGTGCCGGCAATGAGTGCGTTGACGGTGGCTCCCGCGCGTGGAGAGAGTGCCGAACGGCCAATGGGAGTATCGATGAGCTTGCGGCAATCGCGGGATGTATCGGCCATTTTGAAGCTGTTGGAGAGTGGAAATGCTGGAGAACGACTAGCTGGAGTGCGAGTATTCTGCAGCCAATTCCGAGAGTTAACAGGGAACCGGAAATTGCTGGATTCGCTTTTGAAACTGTCACAAGACGAGCAGCCGATGATCCGTTTCTATGCAGCCAATGGGCTGGCTCGCTAGTATGGATGGCAAGCGGACGAGGCGCAGACGGCCACCTTGATTCTGGAGACGATCAGCGAACGGATTGCAACGGAGACTGAAGCTACGGTGCGAGGTGCATGGCAGCAGGCACTCTACAGTTCGATGGATGAGAACGAAGGGTATCTGGCGACCTGGAGTCTGCAGTTGGAACGCGAGTCGGACCGGGAGAAAACGAGGCTTGGACTTGCGATGCGAAAGCAACGCATTCAAATGGCTTTGGCTCGCGCATTGAGTCTGGCCCAGCCGGACCGCAAGGTTCATTTGCTGAATGCGCTTTGGGATCATCCGCAGCGGCATGCTGGATTGCCTACGGATCTCGAAGGGCGTAGCGAAGTGGTGTTGCCGGCTTACTTTGGCGAATATCAGCGTGGAGTAGCGGATTTGCATCGGGGAGGATATGAGCCCTTTGCGGAGAATGCCGCGTTTCGTTATGGTGCCGGGAATGCATTTTTCAAGACGCGCGTAGGCAATGATAGCGAGTTGCCGGATTTGGGATTGCCTCGGGCGGAGTTAGAGGGGGAACTGCTGCGTTGTCTGGCGTCTGATGGTCCCGACTTGGTGCGCAGCGCAATCAAGGCGCTGAGTGTTTTCCCTGCGGGCCTGAGTCCCAAGTTGACCGTGGCTGTAGTGAAGTTGTCGAATGGCGCGTACGGGCGGGATGTGCGTTTTGTATATCAGAATGAGGCGCGAGCGACTCTGAATCTGGAGCAGCCGGTAGGTTTTGAGCTGCAATTGGTGGAAGCGTTACTTGGGGTGTTGCGACCTGGAAACCGCGATGCGCTGGAGACGCTGCTGCCGGCACTGGCTCGGGTGACCCCGGGCGATGCGTTGACTCGCAATGCTGATTTACAGGGAAGACTGGAGAGCCTGCTGTTGAAGCCTCTAGGTGTGCCGTTAGATTTGGCGCTTGCTGCAGCAGCAGTGTTTCCGCACATCGCCGATGGACCATTGATTCGAACGACGATGCTGGAAGCCTTTGCGAGCGGAGACCGCGCGCTGGAATCGGCAGCCGTAGAGAGCTTTGTGAAGAGTTATGTTGCCGAGCCGACCAACCCGGTGTTGGGCAAGCAGTTTGCGGAAAAGACAAAGGGAGCCGTTAGACGGCGAATGCTCGATGCTCTGGATCCGGCGCGTTTTTCTTTGCGCTTATCGGCGTTGAATCGCTATAACCCTGGACGGGACGTGGTGTTGCCCGAGGATTCGAATCTGTTCAGTTCGGATGTGGCGCAGAGGCTGGTCGAGTTGGGGATGGAGGATCGGGACCCGCAGGTGAAGAGGTCAGCCGATGAGCTGGTTTACAGCTATGAAGAGCTGAAGATGTTCCGAAGGCCAGGCGAGACGCTGGCGCTTGCGGATCCGGATTTTGAGTACTTTAAGCAAAAGGTACAGCCGATGCTGACGAAGTTGAATGGCGATGGAAGGGCATGTGTTTTGTGTCATTCGACACAAGGACAGTTTGTATTGCGGATGCCAGGCAAGGGTGGATTTACCGAGGGTCAGTCGGAATTCAACTACCGGTCGGCGTTGCGGGAAGTAAACCGCAAAGAGCCGAAGCGGAGTTTGTTATTGTTGAAGCCGACGCGGCCAAACGATAACGCTGGCGATCCGGCGCTGCACACGAGCACGCATGGTGGCGGGACGAGATGGGGTAAAGATTCGCGGCAGGCAACGGCGTCAGAAGAGTATGAAACGATACTGAACTGGATCCGAGGATCGAAGCCTTAGCCGGAAGCTAATTAGTCTTGACGCAGCGCCTGGATCGGGTCTGTCTTTGAGCTGCGCCATGCAGGAATGAAGGCCGCAGCGAAGATGCCGAAGGCGACTGCGAGGGCCCCGGTTGCAATGGAATCTAGCTTGACCCAGCGATTCAACAACGAGAGCACGAGTGTAAGTCCGATCAGGCAGGAAGCAGTTGCGAGCCATGCGGCTCGGGCGAGTGCAATCTGAATGACGTGAGTGCGCGTTGCACCGATTGCGATTCGGATACCCATTTCCCGGCGGCGGCGCAGCATCTCACTGGACATGATTCCATAGACACCCGCAACCACCAGCAGCAGTGCGAGGACGCCGAAGATCGCGACTATGTCTCGCTGACGACAGGGCTGGGTAACAATTTCGTCGATGCGGTCTTCGAGAGTAGTGACGCCCTTGAAATTAGCATCGGGGTTGATATTGGCCCACATCTGGCGCAGGGCTGGTGACAGGTTGGCAGCAGGCTGAGAAGTCTGAATGACAAAGGTCAACTGCGGCCAGAATTGAATGCGTTCAGAAAGAAAGATCTCCGGACGGGGCTTGGCATCTTTTGAGGAATAGCGGACATTCGCAACAACTCCGGCTACACGCCACCACCTTTTTCCATTTGTCGAGATGTTGCGTCCAATCGGATTGCTGTTCAGGTAGCGCCGAGAGAAAGCGTCGTTTACAAGGATGGAGGTCTCGTCTCTGGGAAGCTCGCCGACGAGAAGAGGAATTCCCATCAGCGAGAAGTAGTTATTGGTGGCAAGCCTCAAGCCAATCGAATCGGGAGTCTTTTCGGGAATGCCTTCAATGAAAAGCGGGCTGTCCTGCGAGCCACCTTCGAGCGGTAGACGATCGACAACCGCGACGCCAGCGACCCCGGGCAGCGCACCGATTTCTTCTGTACCGCGACGAATGGCGCTGAGCAGGTCTTTCGGGTCTGATTCCCAGGACAAATAAACTCTGGCGCTCAGAAGCCCCTGTTCGCGGAAGCCGTTGGGAGCGAAACGGAGAGCGGAGAAATCGCGGACCAACTGGAAAGCACAAGCCAGAAGGACAAGTCCGAGAGCGGCTTCAGAGATGATGAGAAAGCTGCGGAGGCGGAACTGGCCTTGACCTCTTGGATCTTTTTCGCGGGTGCTCTGCCAAGCCATCACAGCGGCAAAGAGCAGCGTTGCAATGAAACCGATGAGGAGCAGAAAAGTAAAAACCCGAGAGTCGATCACGGCGTTTTTGATTGGCGTAAAGTCGTCGCCATAGTTCAACTGCAGCAAGGCCAGAGCCCATGGAGCTACGAGCATAGCGGAGGCGCAGCCGAGTGAAACCAGAAGGCCGCATTCGACCAGGTGCAGACGGATCAAGTGCCAGCGGCCTGCACCAAGGAAGAGGCGAACGGAATCTTCGCGCTTGCGTTCTAGAGCGCGAGCAGCGAAAAGGCCAGCAAGATTGACGAGAGTAATCAGAAGAAGCAGACCAGAGGCTGCTTGAATCCAGAGGGCAGGTTCGCGGGCTTCGTCGGTCCATGCGCTTTGAGCAGAGACGATTTTGACGGCGGTTCCCTTGTCGGAATCAGGGTATTCGAGAGCAAGTTGTGCCGCGACACTGGAAGCTTCGGCTTCAGCGGCGGCGAAGCTGACGCCGGGTTTGAGTCGAGCGATTACCTGGAGGTAGCCGGCTTTGCGGTTTCCATTGAGCAGTGCTTCGGAAATGGGAGTGAGGATCTGGACATCTTCGCCAAGCACGGCGCTGTTATCGACAACCCCGATGACCTGGAAAGAATCTGCACCGACGCGGATCGTATCTCCAACAAGAGCGAGGTCTCGACCTCTGGCAGTAAGAATCGCCACCTTGCCACCACGGAGCTCTGAAGAAGTAAAGAGGCGGCCTTCGAGAGCTTTTGCGCCAAGCAGGCGCACCCAGTCGCCGACAACACGCATGACGGCAACCGAGCGGTTGCCTTCATTCTCACGCAACTGAGTAGCTTCGCCATAATAACTAGCGACGTTTTCAAAAGCGGTGACGCGAGTACGCCAGTCGGCAATGCGCCCGGGGTTGCTGTTGCTCGATTTGTTATTGCGAAATTCCTGCAAAACCACGAGTCGATTGGCATCCGGAAAAGGGAGACTGCGAAGGAATAGCGTATCAACAACACTGAAAACGGCGGCGTTCACACCCAGGCCAACGGGTGTGCGACATAGAAATAGGATCTAGCCGTTTTTCTTTTTTTATGGCATACTTCTGAGCGGATGTATACGCACAGAGGAGACTACATGACTGATGCTCTCGCAAAGTTAGAATCGGATCGGTCCAAACTGCTTGGG
>JANXLY010000052.1 GCA_025354885.1 Acidobacteriota bacterium
CGTGGCAAGAGGTCTTCAAGCAAGCGCATCTTGCCTTGCGCTGCTGACCAAGGGCTCCCCCAGATCTTTGACAACTAGAGAAGAAAAAACTAACAAGAGGAATCTTGAAATGGAGCCCATGTCCGTAAATAAATGAAAACAAGCAAAAGTCGATTTTTGCGTTTTTTGAAGCTTCGCTATCCGTTCGCTTTTCCGGCTAAGGGTGTTTTCTGAAGGGCTGGTGAGAAATCCGGGCTAACCGATCTTTGCAACACTACCAATCGAAGAGCAGCGTTTTAGATTCACGTGAATTTTTAACCGTATTAAACCCTTCATTATCAATACAGTAGCCACACTGTGTTCGTCAAAAATTAGGTTGCCAAGCCGGATAATAGATCGAGGAGCGGGCGAAAGCCCCATCCTCGAGTTCATTGACAATTGAATATTCTCAGTCGCTGCTGACGCCATAATTGTGCCCGCAGCCTATCCGTTGTTTGGAGAGCGCAATCCGAACGGAATCAAAAAAATCAGGATCGAAACCAATTTCAATTCCTGCTTGAAAAGATTGAAGCGGATGGGCTGCATGGAGTAGGTCGAAAAAACAGGAACGAAACCAATTTCTGCTGCTGCTCAAGCTGCGAAGGGTTTCGCGCTAGTCAACATACCCACGCCACGTGTTGCCCTTCTCGTCACGCAACACAATTCCGTTGCCACCCTCAGAAACTCCCGAAAGCGCATTGCCCTTCGAATCGCGAAAGCGGAATCGGATCATCGTATCGAATGCCTCGGCAGTCCCTTGCCATTCATGACCCTCTTCATCCCGCAGTCGGATGAAGTCGCCATCCCCAAAGCCCTGCAGCACTTGGTTGCCTGCTCCCTGAAAGCGGTAATAACCTGTTTTGGCACCACCACTAGTGCGTCGGCGTCTCATCATCATGTGTGCCGAACTGATCGGCATAACAATTGTTTTACTTTAGTGGCTCACGCGATCAGCAAATCCCACATACTGCACTTCCTCTTCAAGCATCAAGCCAAACTCACTGAAAACAAGTGACTTTAGCCGGTCGATCAGAAGGCAGACTTCAGCCGCCCTACCACTTCCGGTATTGAAAATGAGGTTTGCGTGATAGCTTGCAACTTCAATCCCGCCCTCGCACATTCCCTTTGATCCAATTTGTTCCAGAAACCAGGCCGAAGGCACTTTGCCGCCGCGAATCAGGGGGGCAGGCACACGGCCCAACGTCTTCTCTGAAAGCTGGGCAACCAGCAGATTCTTGAAAATACTTCCGGCGCACTTCAGGGTCGGCGGAAACTTCTCGTTACGGGTGGCCAGAATTTCGGCAGCCGTGTTGCGCACTTCGCTGGGATTTCCCGATGCAAGCCGCATCCTTGCAGCAAGCAAGATCCAGTCTTTATGCGCTTTGAATCCACTGCTGCGATACGCAAAGCCACAGTCCGCATTCGCTACTTCCCGAATCGAAACTCCATCAAATACAGTCACCTGCTCGACAAAATCCATGATCGTCTGGCCATAAGCACCGGCATTGCCGTAGAGCGCTCCGCCCAGCCAGCCAGGAATTCCAGTCATTCTCTCCATCCCGGTCAGCCCCAAATCCGTGTGGAAATCGACCACATCCTGCCAGACACTGCCCGCCTCAGCAAGCGTCAGCCCATGGTTTCTAGTGATCGAATTCCCCGTAAAACGCAAAACCACCCCGTCAAAGCCCTGATCGGCAACGATCAGGTTCGAACCGCCCCCCAGCGTAATCATCGGCATGCTGCTTTCGCGAAGGATCGATACCACTTCGGGAAGCACCCCGCTCGTCCCCACATCCACCATCCAGCGCGCCGACCCGCCAAGACCAAAACGCGTGTGTTTGCTCAGCGCTTCGTCTTCGCGAACCACAATTTCTGATCGAAACTCATCCAATCGTTGCAGTATGTGTGTCTCACCCGTCATCCTTAATTAGTATGGCGCGCACCAAAGCATCTTTCCCCGGCTTTCCTAAAGAAGCACTGCAGTTCTTGCGGAGCATCGAGAAAAATAACAACCGCGCGTGGTTCGGAAAAATGAAGAGTGTCTACGAGAACAGCGTCAAGGCCCCCATGCTCGCGCTAGTCGAGGCGCTCGATCAGGAACTTCTCGACTACGCTCCCGAATACATCACCGAGCCCAGCAAGGCCGTCTTCCGCATCCATCGCGACGTGCGTTTCGCAAAAAACAAAGATCCATACAAAACGAATATCGCAGCCGGCTTCCATCGCCAGAATCTTGGCAAAAACGACACCGCAAGCTTCTACCTCCATCTGGATGCGAAAGGCATCTTCGTCGGCGCTGGAGTCTACATGCCGATTCCCGAGCACATCCGGATGCTCCGCAATCACATCGCAGCCAATCACATTGAATTCCGCGAAATTCTGGCAGACAACCAACTCCGCAAGTGGATGGGCGAGCTACACGGCGAATTGATGATTCGGCCTCCCAAGGGATTCATAGCGGGCCATCCGGCACAAGACTTGCTCATCCGAAAGATGTACTTCATGGCGGCAACGCTTCCAACAGATCTCGCTCTTACCCCTCAGTTGCTCGGCGAAGTCTCTGCCCGATTCCGCGCATCCACACCTTTGGTCGAATTTCTGAATCGCCCCATTCCCGAACCCACCCGCCGCATGAAAGACGATCATTTCGCGGAGTAGATAACGCGGGCATCGCAAACTATCGATGGCCCACTGATAGCGGCCCAGATTGGCAGCTATGCCAGAATAAAGGCTATGTCCACTGCTGAAGTTGCACTGGCAACGCCCGATCAGGTTGCCAAATACGAGCCTGTCATTGGCCTCGAAGTGCATTGCCAATTGGCCACGAATACGAAGATTTTCTGCGGTTGTCCCACCAGTTTTGGAGAGGATCCGAATTCCAATACTTGTCCTGTCTGCCTTGGCCTGCCCGGCGCCCTGCCGGTGCTGAGCCGGCAGGCTGTTGAACTTGGCGTCCAAGGCTCACTCGCGCTCCATTGCGAGATCAATCCCATCTCCGTCTTTGCGCGCAAAAACTACTTCTATCCTGACCTTCCCAAGGGCTACCAGATCTCGCAATATGATCAGCCGCTGGCCGAGCACGGCTGGGTCGATGTGCAGGTCGATGGAGCTACCAAGCGCATTAGGGTCACACGTGTCCACATGGAAGATGATGCCGGCAAGAGCTCTCACGAGGGCTTCAGGGACTCAGAAAAATTCAGCTACGTCGATCTCAATCGCGCCGGCACTCCACTGATCGAAATCGTGAGCGAGCCTGACATGCGCAGCGCTGAAGAGGCTTACGCATACCTCACAGAAGTGAAGCAGGCCATGCAGTTCATCGAAGTCTCCACCTGCGACATGGAGAAAGGTCAATTGCGTTGTGATGCCAACGTCAGCGTGCGAATCAAGGGAGCGGAAAAGCTCGGGACCAAAGTAGAAATCAAGAACCTCAACAGCTTTCGACACGTCAAGCTTGGCATTGAATACGAGATCCTGCGTCAGATCGCCTTGCTCGAATCCGGCCAGCGAGTTCGCCAACAAACCCGCCTCTTCAATGTCGACAGTGGCGAAACCACACTGATGCGCGACAAAGAAGAAGCCGCCGATTACCGCTACTTCCCCGAGCCGGACCTCCTGCCACTCGTAGTCACAGAGGAATGGAAGAGCGAGTTGCAGGCCCGCATGCCTGAGCTTCCGGCCGACCGTCGCTCGCGCTTTATCCACGAGTATGGTCTTCGCGAATATGATGCTCAGGTGCTTACGCTCACCCGTCCGATGGCCGACTATTATGAGCGCGCCGCCAAGGCATCCTCCGACCCCAGAACAACTGCCAATTGGGTAATGGGAGATTTGGCTGGAATGCTGAATGGCGCGGGCAAGAGCATTGAAGAATCTCCGATTCCCGCCGAACATATCGGTGAACTCGTCGGCCTGATCGCGAGCGGAGAACTCTCCGGCAAGCTGGCCAAGGACATCTTTACCAAGATGTACGCCGAAGGTCTGTCGGCCAAAACGATCATGGATCGCGACGGTCTCCGTCAAATTTCTGACACCGGAGCAATCGAGAAAATCATCGATGAAGTACTCGCAGCAAATCCGAAACAGGTAGAGCAATACAAAGGCGGTAAACCGACCGTCATCGGTTTCCTCGTGGGTCAGGTCATGAAGGCCAGCAAAGGCCAGGCCAACCCTGGTGCCGTGAACGAAATGATGAAAGCCAAACTCGACTCGTGATTCAGTTCCTGATCGCTATCGCGATTGCCACAACCGCATATGGGCAAGCGGAGCTTCTGCCCATGAGCTTTTCCAATCTTCCTGCTTGCGCTGGGCCCTCAGCCACTCCTCGGCCCAAGCCGGAAGCCGATGGCTCCTTTTTGCTTCTGCGAATCAAAGACCCTGGTGGTGTTGGTGCAGAAATCTGGTGCGCAAAAGAAGCAGCTGGATTCAACTATCAATATCGGCTCTCAGCCCCGGATGGCCGATCTCGCCGCCTCGACCGCTGCCAACTCCCCGACGGCATCAGCTCCATTGGTGTCGAGCACGAGGGTCCTGTGGCGGAGACCCTTCTCCCGAACGGCGGCCAGTTCCTGCGAACGGCTGGTCGACTCGTACGGCTTGTTCACAACAATTGGGACACGCGCGCCGGCCACCACGCCATCTATGATTTCCGCCGTATGCAACTCACTGTTTACTCGACGACAGCGGTCGAAGATGCAGCCGGACGCAGAGTACGCAGCTTCAAGGATGTGCATAGTTTTCCGCTCGACAAGATCCCGCAGTCGGAACCTGTCGGAGCACTCGGAAAGACTCCGCCCGAGCGAATCTTTGACCCCAAACGGGTCACTTGCGTCACGGCGCTCTCCGATGAAGGAATGCGCATCCACGAAGAAGAAGTGAATGCCTTCATTGGCCCGAATCAGGCCGGCAAACTCACTGTCTCCTGGCCCGAATCTTCACCCATCGACAAGATCGAATTCGAAGCTACACGGCGCCATTTGAAGGTGAAGTTTACGCCCACGGCTCGCAAGACGATCGTCTCCGTTGCCTTTCCGCGTACCATGCTTGGCCTCGGCAACGAACTTTCACATGTCCGCATCGACGGTCGCTTCGTCGAGAGTGAAGAATCCACAACTGCCACGCATAAATCGATTCGTTTTCATCTCGATGAACCAGCCAGAGAAGCCCTGCTCACCGAATCGGGCGGCTTCCCCTTCTTCATGGTTACTGGCGTCGCGCTCGCAGGGGCCATCCTGATTGGTGGCGTGTTTGGAATGCTCTTCCGGCGCAAGCTGCCAGCGGTTCCCGACGACGTTGACTCACGCGATCTGCAATAGACTGAAGCTTCATGACTAGACGTTTTTGCCTCGCAATCCTCGCATTTCCCCTAACTGGGTGCTCTTCGCTGTATTACAACGCCATGGAGAGAATTGGCAAGGAAAAGCGAGACATTCTCGTACAGAGAATCGTCGATGGCAAAAAGGATCAGGAGGCTGCCAAGAAGCAACTCAGGACCACGCTGGAAGCCTTCCAGGAACTCACCGCATTTGATGGCGGCAACCTCGAGAAGATCTACAAGAAATTGAATGGCGAATTCACCAGCGCCGAGGATCGGGCCAAAGATCTCTCAAACCGTATCAAGAGCATTGATCAGGTATCCAAAGACCTCTTCGCAGAATGGGAGAGGGAAATTTCCGAAATGAAAGATCGAACTCTCAAGGCTCGAAGCCAGGAGATGTTGCGCGATACGAAGTCCCGCAACCAACAGTATCTCAAGCGCATGCTGCAGACAGAGCGAAAAATGCAGCCGGTTCTCCAGAGCTTCCGCGACCAGGTACTTTTTCTCAAACACAACCTCAATGCCAAAGCGATCGGCTCGCTGAAGACCGTGGCATCCAGGCTAGACGGCGAAGTCGGTATCCTGATTACCGATATCGAGGGCTCAATGAAAGAAGCCGACAGCTTCATCACATCGCTTTCCGAAGCCAAGTCCTAAGCCCCGCCTATGCTCTGCCGCCGCAATTTTCTAGCTGCCTCTCTAGTCTCCCTGGCAGCGCAACCAGTGCGCAAACCAAACATCGTTGTGATTCTTGCCGACGATCTTGGTTATGGCAAACTTGGCTTTCAAGGTAATTCCGAATTCCCTACTCCGCACCTCGATTCGATCGCCAGCAATGGAATGCGGTTCACCCAAGGTTATGTTTCCGCGCCCTTCTGTTGCCCCTCCCGCGCAGGACTCATGACCGGTCGCTATCAAACTCGCTTCGGGCATGAGCTCAACGTTGTTGGAAGGCGCAACCTAGACCCGAGCATTGGCCTGCCAATCGAAGAGCGCACCATGGCCAGCCAACTCAAAGACCTCGGCTACGCGACAGGCATTGTAGGCAAATGGCATCTTGGCGGCACCGAGTGCTTTCATCCGCTCAATCGCGGCTTCGACGAATTCTTTGGGTTCCTGCACGAAGGCCATTTCTACTACCCGCCTCCCTATCGTGGAGGGCTCACACGCCTCCGCTCAAACGAACCGCCATACGACGAAAACAACCCTCTAATGCGGGGACGTGATCCCGTTGAAGAAGGCTCTTACCTCACCGACGCGCTGGGCCGCGAAGCTTGTTCCTTCATTGATCGAAAACGAGAACAGCCCTTCTTCCTCTATCTTGCTTTCAATGCCATTCACAGCCCCATGCAGGCTTCTGTCGCTTTGATGAAAGAATTCGAAGGCATCCGCGATGAGCAGCGTCGACTCTTTGCTGCAATGACGCGAGCCATGGACAATGCCACCGGAAAGGTTCTCGCAAAACTCCGCGAACACCGCCTCGAAGAAAACACCCTCATCTGTTTTCTCAGCGACAACGGTGGCCCCACCCAGGAACTCACTTCTTCCAATCTGCCCTTGCGCGGCGGCAAAGGTCAACTCTACGAAGGCGGCATCCGCGTTCCATTCGCCTGCCAGTGGAAAGGCAAGATCGCAGCGGGCAAAGTATCGGAGCAGCCGGTCATTGCACTCGACCTTCTGCCCACTGCGCTTGCTGCCGCAGGTGCCAAAGCTCCTGCAAATCTTGACGGAGTGAATCTGCTTCCCCACCTGCTCCAACCCGCAAAAGCGTTGGAGCGCAAATCGCTCTTCTGGCCCTACGGCCAGAACATTGCCTTACGTAGAGACAATTTCAAGCTCGTCCGTCAGCGTCAGGGCAAGATCGACTTTCAGCTCTACGATCTGTCGAAAGATGTATCGGAAACGAATGACCTCGCCACCAGCCGCATCAGCCTGCGAGACTCGCTGCTCGAAGAACTTGAAAGCACCAATCGCCAGATGATTGCGCCCCTCTGGAGTTGAACTAAGTCACAGGCCCTGGGTTAAAGGGGGCAAGAGCATTGTGCAAACCCCAATGGTCGGCCCAAGTCTTCTTTCGCCCGCTCGCCACGTCGAGCATCAGATGAAACAGGTCCCAGCCAACACTCTCAATCGTCGCCTCGCCACTGGCGATCCGTCCAGCATCAAGATCGATCAAGTCCGGCCAGCGTTCGGCAAGTGCAGTCCGCGATGAAACCTTGATCACTGGCGCAAGTGCCAGACCATATGGCGTCCCTTCGCCGGTCGTGAAGACATGCAAATTCATCGAGGCCAGCTGCTGTGTCCCGCAAATAAAATCACTCGCCGGAGTAGCCGCAAACACTAGACCCTTCGAGCGAACCCGCTGCCCCTGGGCTGCCACGGCGCTGATAGCGCTGCTGCCAGACTTCGCGATACTACCCAAACTCTTCTCGACAATATTCACAAGCCCGCCGCGCTTATTTCCAGGCGTTGTATTTGCACTCCGGTCTGCCCCGCCACGCGCTAGATATTCGTCGTACCAGCGCATCTCCCGAATGAGTTCACGCGCGATATCAGGCGTTGCGCAGCGCGGCGTGAGCAGGTGCACGGCATCGCGCACCTCAGTCACCTCACTGAACAGCACAGTCGCACCGGCACGTACCAGCAGATCGGCAGCAAATCCGACGGCCGGGTTGCAGGTAACTCCGGAAAAGGCATCACTGCCTCCACACTGCAACCCAACGATCAATTCCGATGCCGGCAAAGACTGACGTGCCCGTCGATTCAACAATTCGAGCTTTCTTCCAGCCGCCACAAGAATCGCGGCAACAATCTCACCAAAGCCTCGCAAATTTTCATCCTGCAGCCGGATCAGATCGGGCTCAAATTGATAGACCGGCAGGGCTGGATCATTCGGCAATAATCGCCCCGGCTGCATTTTTTCACAACCTAAACTCACAATCAGCGGCGATCCGGCAATGTTCGCGTGGCGGCTGATGTGGCCTAGAGTCGCAATCGGCACCGCCGCGCCTGGTGCATCAATCGCCACACCGCACCCATAGTTGTGAGTAATTGCAACCACGTCATCCACATTGGGATAGCGTGGCAAGAGCTCGGCCTTGATCCTCCTTACTGCATAGTCCACCGTGGGCGCGACGCACTGAACAGTGGTCGTAATGCCGAGGATGTTCTTCGTACCCGCGCTTCCGTCCGGATTGCGAAATCCTTCGAAGCTATAGCCTTCAAGCACGGGCATCGACACCGGTATTGCAGTAGCAAGGGAGAGCGTCTCGAGTGATGGCGCCTCTGGCATTGCCACAAATTCTTCTCTCACCCACGCGCCCGCGGGCAGCGCCCTCCTGGCATGCCCGATCACTTCGCCGTAGCGCAAGATTGGCTCGCCTGCAGCAAGGTCGCGCAAGGTTACCTTGTGCGCCTGTGGCGTCGCCTCCACGAGCACCAAGCCGTTCGAAAACTCTGCGCCTGCGGGCAAGCCGCCGGCATTGACAATAATTGCGACGTTGTCGCGTTCGTGAACTTTTACAAAAAGAGGGCCCAATTCGCTAGTCTAGTCCCATGACGATATCTCGCCGTTCATTGGTCGCTTCTTCCGCTATGGTCTTCTCCCTCAAAGGGGCCGCTCCCGCACCTGCCATCAAGGATACGGTGAACATCGGCTTCATCGGCAGCGGCATTCGCGGCAAACAGTTGATTGAAGAATTTCAGGCTGTCCCCGGTGCTCGCGGCATCGCGTTGGCTGACCTTTACGACGGCTGCCTCGAGCGTGGCAAAGAGCAACTTGGCGACAAGATTCAGATCGCCAAGGACTATCGCGCACTTCTAGACAACAAAGACATTGAAGCGGTCGTCATCGCCACTCCAGACCACCTGCATGAGCGTATTACCCTTGACGCACTCGCTGCCGGCAAACACGTCTATGTTGAAAAACCCATGACCTGGTCGGTCGCTGAGGGCCCCCGCATCATCGCCGCCGCAGCCAAAAGCGGGAAGGTACTACAAGTCGGCAGCCAGGCAAAAACTTCAGCCCTCACCGCCAAAGCCAAAGAGTTGATCGCCTCCGGCGCGCTCGGCAAAGTAAACATGATCCGCATGGGCAACAACCGCAACAACGCCGAAGGTGCGTGGGTCTATCCGATTCCACCCGATGCTTCCACGAAGACGATCGACTGGCCTCGCTTTCTCGGCAAGGCCTCCAAGCGTCCTTTCGATGCGGCGCAGTTCTTCCGCTGGCGCTGCTGGTGGGATTACTCAGCCGGTGTAGCCGGCGATCTTTTCGTGCACCAGTTCACCCAGATGCATGAATTCATGGGCAGCAAAGCTCCTAAGTCAGCCGTCTCTCAGGGAGGAATTTTCAAGTGGAAAGATGGCCGCACGGTGCCGGACATCATGAACAGCCTGCTCGAATATCCAGAGGGTTTTCTCGTCGACGTTTATGTCAGCCAAGCCAATTCCTTTGCTCCGCGCGGCATTCTGGTGATGGGCGATCAGGCCACGCTGCAGGTGGAAAACCGCAAGCTCACCCTCATTCCGGAACCAAAACAGAGCGAAGCCCAATTCTACGGCAGCATGAACTTCCCCAAGCGCTTGCGCGACGAATACCTGGCGAAGTACGCAAACGATCCAAAGCCCGATCGCCCTCAGCCCAAAGAGATCGCCGTCGAGGCGGGGCAGTCCCACAACTGGCACTTCATCGACTCGATCGTGAACTCAAAGCCCAGCCGCGAAAACGCCGAAGAAGGCCACTTTGCCGCCGCGGCCGCGCACCTCTGCAACATGGCTTATCGCAAAGGCGCACGCATGACCTTTGATCCGCTGTCGGGGAAAATTCGCTCGTAAGCGCAGCCCGCCACATTCGCAACTTGCCAAAGAACGAGCAACCCCATACGCACGAACGCCTTCTTCAAGCTCAGGTCTCGCAATGGAGCAAAGAACCAGTTCAGCGCCTTGCGGTGGAGTCCAACAAGCCCTTCTGCGTCGCTTGTCCCACGCCGGGCGTTCAAATCGGCAAAGCGCACTGAACCCTGGCCATAAGAAAACTGCACCTTGCAAAATTTCCATAGGCTCATGTTGTGAGAATGCATTACAACGGCTTGTGGCAAGTAGGTGAGCGGAAATCCTGCATGCCTCCAGCGTAGGGTCAAATCCCGATCCTCTGACGCGAATCGGTAGCTGGGGTCAAATCCCGACAACTGCTGGAACTGCAGCGCCGGCACAGCCATATTGTTCGACGTAAAGAAACTCGCCTTGGCTGGATTCTTGTTGTAGTGCGCGTTAACAAGATCGACAATCGCTTGTGCGGCCGCTGAATAGGGATTGGACTTGAGCTTGTTCTGAGTGAGTCCGCCTGCCATGTTGCAGGGCAATCGCCGCAGCTCATCCACGATCCGTCTCAACCAATCTGGTGCAGGTTCACAGTCATCATCGGTAAAGGCCAGCACGTGGCCTGCGGCCAAATTCGCCCCATGATTGCGGGCTCCTCCCGGGCCGCTATGCGCGATGCGAATCAGCTTTAGATTCAGCGATTGGGCAAAGGCGGCCACCACTCCATCGAGGGGCTGGGCACTCTCATCATCCACAACAATGACCTCAAAACGATCCTTTGGATACTCCAGCCTGACAAGGGACTCCAAGCATTGGCGTAAATGCTCTGGCCTGTCTCTAGTCGCAATGATTACGCTTGCATCCACTTCAGCCAGCTGCCCGCTCAAGGGCTTCCCTGTCTTCATCCAGAATGTACTTCACCCGGTTCGCCTCGAGCTCGCCCACACGCTCACGGCTCGTCCCAAATCCGAACGCATACCCCAGCATTTGCCCCGCCGCGTCAAGGCTTAAGCCAACGAGCAACAGAGGTGCGATCGAGACCATTTGCGCCAGTGCTCCTCCTCTCCCCATGTGTGCCCTTGCACAACGCCAGAATCGAAGCGGAGCAATCGCTGGCGAACCAACCGTAAAAATCGCCTTCTCTAGAGGACTAAAGCCAAGCGCTCTTGAAGCTCCAAAGACTCGGCCTCCATAAAACATTGCTAGCAGCCAGACCGGGAACAGTGCGAAGTTCAGATGCGAAACCCGCGCCGCCGGCTCAAGCATCAGTTTCTTACCCTGCTTTCGCATCTCGAAATGCAACAAGGTTTCGGCCTCCAGCCAGCCCTCGAGACTGTCACCCAGAAGTAATAATTCCGCCTTCTTGTAGGAGCAGTTGTGTCCTGGCAGGAATGGCCTCGGCCCTTTCTCACAAGGTTCCATAAACGGGCTATATCCAACCAGGAAATCACAGCAGCTCACAGCATTGCGCGGATTGGCATTGAGGAAAACCGGCCCTACTGCGGCAACATCTTCTGCATGAGCTGCCAATAGGGCCTTTGCCCAGCCTGGCTCGGGAAAGCAGTGATCCTCGCAGAAGACCACCACTGATGTGGTTGCAATTCGCACCCCCGCAGCATTCCCATCAGAAACGGTCGACCGATCGCGAAGCTGCAGCACCTTGAAGTCTCCGAAGGATTGACACTCTCCCGCTGGTACACGCAGCGGCCCCAGAGTTCCCACTAATATCAGCTCAATTTCAGCAGCTTCCTCCTGCATTGCGAGCCGCCGCACCGTCGAACGAACTACCGAAAACGGTCCGCGAGAGACCAGAATCGCTGAGAGCCGACACTTCATTTCTGCTCGTCGGCGCGCACATGCAAATTGCGAAAATGCGCTTCTGTGCCCGGCCCAATCCAAAGAGCAATTCCCCCCTTGGTTGCGCCCAGCTTCAGGTCGTTCACAATCAAAGTTGGCTGAGCCTGGCCATGAACAAAAAGCCGCGCGCTGATGCCCTTCACTTCGACCCGGATCTTCGTCCAGGCACCGGATTCCAAATCAACATAACTCTCGTACTTTTCGGGAAACTCTTTGCGCAATCGTTCCCAGGGATAGTCGGGGTGCGAAATGTATTGAGCGCTGTGATTGCGCCTCACCTGATCGTCCGCCCTGCCATTGGTTGGCCGCAAATAGAAGGCCTCGTATTTGCCCGGATCGCTGGCCACGTGAAACGCTATACCAACAAAGCCCCTTGCGCCCCCGACTGCATTGCTGCCTGGTGCTCCAGCTAATTCCAATTCGATGCTGCCGTCCCCAAAGACCAGTTTCTCGATCAACACCAGACTTTCTCCGCCTTTGCCGGACTCGATCACTCGAACCGACTTCAACCCTTTGTAGGTTGCGGGCGCAACGATCATCCCGTATGCCTTCAGCCCGTCAGTTGTCTCCATCGGCAAGCTCTGGGCCAGCAGCAGCATCAAGAACAAACTCATCTCCCCATGCTAGCTTTCTTGCCAGTCGAAAGTGCGCCTTGCTCTTCTTCGTAGTCAATACTTTGCCTCGCAGCGGTGCCTCGCAAAGTTCGACTTCGATCCTGCCCGGCTGCACTAGCGGATGCCGGATCACTCTTGGCGCTCCAGCTCGCAATTCTCCACGCCATGCCGCTACATAACTGAACTTCTCGTCTTCGTATCCAAGACTCCCGCCCTTCAATCTCCGGTGCACCGCGCTGCGGTTCAGCCTTGCCGCAAAATGGCACCAGTCCACACCACTTGCTGGACAGGCTGCCGGAGCAGAACATGGAGCCGCAATCGATGCACCCAAGCCAATCAATTGAGTTCTCGCCGCATCGATCGTCGCAAAGCCCCGCGGCGTTCCTGCCTCAATCACGATCAGGAGCGAACCCGCCGCCTTCCAGGCTCGCGCCAGAATTGCAGCTGCCCTCCCGGTGTCTTCGCCAATCGAATAACTAAACATCACGACGTCGTGCTCAGGCAATTCTTCCATCGCTTCGAGAGCACTGGTCCTCCAAGTCACTTCCGGCAACAGTTGCTTGCCCATCTTCACCATTGCTGGAATCTGCTCAATCGCCGTCACTTCGCGCAACCCTGGCCAGGCCTCCTGAGCCGCAAGAATTGCCGCACCACACCCTGCTCCCAAATCGAGCAGCGATTCCGGTACAAATTCAGGGTCCACTCCACGGGTCTGCAGCGATTGCCGCAGCGCCCGCAACACGGCGCGATTCGCCGCCAGCGTTGCCGGAAACCGCACCGCAAGGTAAGCCGCCACCAGAATCTCGCCATCGAGGCGTGGCCCCTTCGTCCCCTTGCCAGATCGATAGGCCTCCGAAAGCGACTCGATTGCCACCCGCACCCGTTCGGTTCCGAATCGCCCCACTAAGATTTCTGCTTCTTTTTCCCAGTCCAGCATGAGTTGAACTTAGCAGGAACCATCCACCCCGTCCCGGTGTCCAATCGAACAGAGCGCTAAGATTACTGTCAGGAGCCCTGAGATGGCCGAGAACAGTTTGGGATTTCGTAACGAAGGTGGAGAACCCGCCGCACAGGTATTTAAAGATGCCCTTCTTGTGGAGCGGCTTCGCCAGGGCGAAGATTCTGCTTACGAAGAGCTCCTGAATACTTATGGGGATTCGGTGCACAATCTCGTTTACCGGCTGCTCAATCAGCCTGTTGACGCACCCGACGTTGTTCAGGAAGTTTTCGTCAAAGTTTATCGCAACCTCAATCATTTCCAGGGGAAGTCGACACTCAAGACCTGGATTTATCGCATCGCCGTGAACGAAGCCTACAATCACCGCCGCTGGTTCAGCAGGCACAAAAAGAACGAAGTGAATATGGGCCCTCGTGAAGACAATGGGATTGGCCTCGCCGACTTTCTGCCCGATCAGCGCCGCTCCCCCTTCGATCTCGCCTCAGACCACGAAACGCGCGCTCTAATCGAAGAGGCTCTCCTGAAAATAAACCCAGTCTTCCGCTCGGCAGTTGTCCTCAGGGACATTGAAGATCTGAACTATGACGAAATTGCCGAGGTTTTGCAGATTTCGCTTGGCACCGTTAAATCGCGCATTGTGCGCGGCCGCGAGGCGCTTCGCCTCGAACTTGAAACCATGCTCAAGCCGGCACACGGCTTCGCCTGGTCCACACAAGCGGCAGGTCAGTCTTAAAGGAGGTCATATGAAACAGGAAAACGCTCACCACGAAGTTCGCGATTTACTCCAATCCTTACCCCGCCGCAGGGCGAACCCTGGCTTGACTCTGGCCTTGCAAATCTCAGCCAGCAAAGAGGCCGCCCGACGTCAAAAATGGGCCAATGCACCAGCCTTTCTAGTTCGCATGAAGAATACCTTCGACTTATGGACGGCAAACATGATGCGCCCGCTCGCGCTCCCCTGTGCTGGAGGTTTAGCAGCTGCGGTTCTCGTCTTTGCCCTGTTCGTGCACATTCAGCCCGTCCGAGCCAACAGCCTCATGGCTGACCGACCGACCGCTCTTTACACCGAACCGGCCGCCAAAACTCTAGCTCCCTTTGAGCCGCCCACAGCGGATGCCGAAGTCGAAGTCTCCATTGATGAGTGGGGTCGTATCGCCGACTATCAGGTAGTTTCTGGAAACCCGAAACTCAACATGGAAGTGCGCCGCAGCGTAGAGCGAACTTTGCTGTTCACTGAATTCACTCCCGCAACCAGCTTTGGCCAAGCTGTCCCCTCCAAGCTCCGCCTCACACTTCGGCGCGGAGCATCCGCAATTACAGTGAAGGGCTGATTTGTCTCGCAAGTACGGCCAGCACTTCCTCAAGGATCAGTCCATACTCGAACGGATCGCTGACGCCGCCTGTCCTGCGGGCGAGCAGCAACCGCTTCTCGAAATTGGTCCCGGTCGCGGTGCCCTCACCCGTTACCTCCTGCCACGAGCCACAAAAATCACAGCCATTGAAGTCGACCCCGAAATGGTCGCCTTTCTTACCCGCAACTTCCCCGGCGAAGAGCGACTCGAGGTGCGCCTTCAGGACATCCTCGATACAGACCTCAACTCCTTCGGCCCATGCGTCATCGTGGGCAACCTCCCGTACTACATCAGTTCTCCGATCGCCGCCAAAGTCTTCGAAGCTTCAGGCTCCTGGCTTCGTGCTGTGTTCCTTGTGCAGAAAGAAGTGGCGCTCCGCATGGCTGCCCGCGAAGGCTCGCGCGACTACGGGTACCTCAGCGTAATGACACGGCTTTACACGAATCCTTCGGTCCTCTTCACCGTGCCCCCAACCGCATTCTCGCCGCCGCCCAAAGTTGATTCAGCCGTGATCCTTCTCGAACCAAAGCCAGTAGACCGGGCCGAAGCCAGGATACTTCTCAAATTCGCGTCTCGGGCCTTCGCCCACAAGCGCAAAACCCTCCGCAATAACCTGGCCCCGTTCTATGGCAAGACGGCCATCGACGCCCAGCCAGAAGCCAGTCTTCGCGCAGAACAACTCTCACCCGCACAACTGCTGGACCTCTGTCAAAGGCTTTCTGCCTTTGAGCCGATGCTATCCTGACCGTTTGATGCCTCGAGTTCGCTTCGCCCCCTCGCCTACGGGTTACCTTCATATTGGCAGCGCCAGAACTTTTATCTTTAATTGGCTCTACGCGCGCCACAATCACGGCACGATGGTCCTTCGTATTGACGATACCGACGTTGAGCGCAATACGGAGGTCTCTCTAAACTCCATCTTCGATGGCCTCAAATGGCTCGGCCTTAGCTGGGACGAGTTCTACCGTCAGAGTGAGCGTCTCGATCTCCACCAGAAGATGGCCTGGCAGATTTTCGCTAGCGGCCACGCCTATCGTGACTTCACCCCGGCCCACCAAGGTGATGAGGATCGCACCGGTGCTGGTTCCGGTACGTGGTTATTCAACTCCGATGCGCGCGAATTAGGTGCCGAAGAATCCCAGCGACGCGCCGACGGGGGCGAACCCTTCGTACTCCGCTTTCGTGTTCCGCGGCACGAAGCCCGTTACATCAAATTCGCCGATGCCGTCTATGCCACGCAGTCCAAGAGTGTCAACGACATCGAAGACTTCGCACTGCTCCGCTCAAACGGAGCGCCTACCTATCACATGGCCTCTTGTGCCGACGACATTGACCTCAAGATCTCGCATGTCATCCGCGGCCAGGATCACCTCACAAATACTTTCAAGCACATCCTCATTTTCGAAGCGCTCGGAGCCGCCCTGCCCACCTTCGCCCACTTGCCTCTCCTCATTGCTCCCGATGGAGCCAAGCTCTCCAAGCGCAAGCACGGCCCTGTCGTAAGCGTGATGACTTATGAAGCTGCCGGCTTCCTGCCCCACGCGTATATCAACTTCCTCTGTCTGCTCGGCTGGAGTCCCAAAGACAACCGCGAGCAGATGTCCCTGCAGGAACTGATCGATGTCTTCTCTTTTGAAGGCATCAACCGCTCGAACGCAGTTGTCAATTTCAGTGAAGCTGACCCCATCGACCCCAAGGCGACCTGGCTCAACGGCCAGCATCTCCGCACTATGCCGATGGAAGAACTTGCGCCAATTGCTCGCGAGCGTATCCTCGCCGCCGGCCTCTCGATTCCATACTCGGATGCGGAATTCCTTGTAGTTGTCGACGTACTTCGTGCACGGCTGGCTACGCTCCACGACTTCGCAACGCTTTCGCGTGCTTACTTCACCGACGACTACGAAATGAACCCCACTGCACTCGAACGTCTCAACGCCCCTGGTGCTCGCGAGTCTCTCCGCGAACTAGGCGTGCGCCTTGCCGCAACATCCGAATTCACCGAAGCCAGCATTGAAGCTGAACTCCGCAAGCTAGCCGAAGAGCGCGGGCTCAAGGCAGGCATTCTCATCAATGGGTCCAGGGCCGCCCTAACCGGCCAACCGGCGGGGCCCAGCGCCTTTCATGTCTTCACGGCTATCGGGCGAGAACGCTCCATCGAAAGACTCCAAAAAGTATGAGAGTCATCGGCCTTGGTGGTCTGCTCGATGATGCCGCTTGCGCGCTTGCCGTCAATGGCAGCATTGTCGCAGCTGTCGAACAGAAAAAAATTGCCCGTCGCCACAACCCGGGCTCGCTCCCTCAGGAAGCAATCGATGCCACGCTTGCAATCGCCAAACTCAACCCCTCTCAAATTGACGCGGTAGCTATTGCAAGACCCCTCAGCACTTCGCCCGAAAGCCTGCTCAGCCTGCGCGTCAAGCAGATCTTTCCAAACGCGCGCCTCCAAATCCTCGACCACCAGACGGCACATGCCGCCAGCGCCTACTACGCCTCCGGCTTCTCCAAATCCACAGTCCTTACCCTCGACCGTGCGGGCGACCTTCGTTGCGCTGCCCGCTGGCATGCAAGCGATGGCCTGCTCGAACTCGAACAGGAATCTTACTTCCCCGACTCGCTCGGTGACCTGTACGGCCGAGTCACGGAATTCCTCGGCTTTGTCTCGCGTGCCGATGAGCACAAAGTTCAATGGCTTTCCGCTTCTGGTGACAGTCGTTTCACAGAACTATTCGAATCCATCCTTGGCTTTCGTCCTAACGGCTGGCCGTCTCTCAATCGAGCTTATTTCGATCGGGATCGCATTGGCGGCGGGGGCTTCAGCGCCAACTTTTACAAGGCCCTGGGACTCGCAGACGCCGAAGCTCCTCCAGCTTCGCTCAAGGCAGACATCGCCGCTGGTCTTCAGCGTGCCATTGAGAATTGCGCTCTCACCATGGCCGGCAGCTCCGAAAATATATGCCTTGCCGGTGGCGTCGCCTTCAACGCTCTTCTTGTCCGTGCTTTCGAAGCTTCAGGACGCTTCCAAAAGGTCTATGTGCAACCCGCCGCAGGCAACTCTGGAACCGCCATCGGTGCCGCTTACGCTGCCAGTTCAAGTCCGCGCGTCGCACTCTCCAGCCTGGCCCTTGGCCCTGCTTACAACGACGAAGAGATCAAAAAGGTTCTCGAAAACTGCAAACTCAGCCCCAAATTTCTTCTCACCATCGACGAGCTGATCCGGTCTGCGCTCAAAGAACTTTCTGAACACCGAATCCTCGCCTGGTTTCAGGACCGCATGGAATTCGGCCCAAGGGCACTCGGGAACCGCAGCATTCTTGCCTCGCCGCTCGATCCCTATGCCACCGAAAATCTCAACAGTTTTATCAAACACCGCGAGGGCTTTCGCAAGTTTGCTGCTTCGGTGCCTGCCGAATTTGCCGGTCAGTATTTTGAGAGCAGCGCCAACGCCCGAAACCTTGCAAGCGTCGCAACAGTGCTACCTGAGCATCGCGAGCGTTTTGCGCCAGCGCTTCTCGGTGCCGATGGCATCCGCCTCCATGTGGTTCACGAAGAAGAGAACCCTCTATTCCACAAACTGCTCGTAGCTGCGGGCACCGCTACTGGCCTACCTGTCCTCTACAACACGAGTTTCAACCTTTTCGGCGACGCGCTCGTATGCAGCCCCCGAGACGCAGTGCGCAGCTTCTATTCGAGCGGCATCGACGTGCTTTACGTCGGCCAATTTCTACTTCGCAAGTAGAGCCTCAATTGCCGAGCTGGCAATCGGGTGATAGTTCGCCTTGTTCTTCGCAAACAGGGCCTTGGCCCTTGCCTTGCCTTCTCCGGTCTTCGCCATCTCCTGATAGAGCGGCTTGATAAATTTCTGGCGCCCCACACGACTCAGGAATTCCTCAAGGGCCACCTGTGCGGGCGCGTACTTATGCCGAATCGCCAGGATCAGCCAGGCATCCAGTGTTTCGCTGTTCTTGGATTTCGTGAATTGAAATTCGCGGTCCAGCTTCGCCATCTGATCGGCTGTCAATTCCGCTGGCAGCCCACGCAGGAAATGCAGCCACTGTTGCGCTACCCAATCCTTGGTCTGGATCGGCTGCCCCTTCTTCCACTTCGCTATTTCGACATCGACATTCGCCAGCAGAAAAGACGAAATCACCGGGCAGGACTTCGGCAAACCAGGCTTGTAAATCCATTCCTTCACATCCAGCTTCAATTCCGGCAACTTCCCTTTCAGGTAGGCCTCAAACATGCCTGTCGTGATGCTCTGGAATGCAAACTGATCAAAGTACCCCCGCACAAAGGGATCAAAACGTTCCCGCCCGACTTCTTCTTCAATCGCCCGCAGCATCAAAGCCCCCTTCACGTAGGGCACTAGCGTCACGCCATCTTCCGGGTCTCGTCCTGCTAGATCCACATACAACAGTTGATCTTTTTCAGGCAGCGTAGCCATTTCCTGTTTCAGTTCCGCCACTTCGATAGCAAACTCCATCTCGCTCCGCTGCTTGCTGTAAAGCACTTCCTGAATCCGCCGTTCGACGTAAACGGTAAATCCTTCGTTTAGCCAAAAGTCGCTCCAGGTTGCATTGGTCACCAGGTTGCCGCTCCAGCTATGCGCAAGCTCATGCGAGATCAACGAAACCAGGCTTTTGTCTCCGGCAATAATCGTTGGCGTAGCAAAGGTCAGCCGGGGATTCTCCATTCCACCAATCGGAAAGCTTGGCGGCAACACCAGAACATCATAACGATCCCAGCGATAACTTCCAAACAGTTGCTCCGCCGCCGTCACCATACTGTCCAGATCGCTGAATTCATGTGCCGCAGCATCCAGCATCACCTTCTCGGTATATACGCCGGTGCGAGCTCCAATCATTCGAAACTGCAATTCTCCCACTGCCAGAGCCAGCAAATAAGGCGGCACAGGCTGCGCCATGTCGAATAGATAATCGCCGGTGGGGGCAGAAGTCCGTTGGTCGTTGTTCGCACTCATCACCGCAAAAAAATTAGGCTGGGTCCGGATCCTGGCCCGGTAGGTAATCCGGATTCCCGGCGAATCCTGCAATGGAATCCAGCTTCGGGTGTTAATCGGCTCGCCCTGTGTATACAGGTAAGGTGCCTTCTTTCCCGCAGTCTGCTGCGGCGTAAGCCACTGCAGGGCATACGCCGTCGGGCTCGTCTCATAGCTGATTCTCAGATAGCGCGCACCTTCCGGTAAAACTACCTCAAGCGGCGCTCCCAGAATCTTGTCTGCTGCCCCTAACTTAAAGGTCGTCGGCTGAAATTCCTTCCCGTTTTTTGAAGCTTCAGCCTTTTCGATTTTCAAATCCTTCGTATCGAAAATGACTTTCCCTTTGCCCTCAATCAAGTGCACCACCGTACCAGCCAGTGTCCGCTTCTCAAAGTCCACCTGCAAATCCAGCTCAATATGCCTTACGCGGGCCTCGGCGGGATTGGCATAAGAATGTATGTCTTTAACGACCGGCACTTGAGAATTCACCTCTTCCAGTTTTGGTGCGCAACCAGACAGTAGAACTGCCACGGCTAGCATCCAGGCTTCCAAAGAAATGCGCATCCCACCATTATTGCTTCTAAACAAGCAAAAGACCTCTACCTATGCGGGATAGAGGTCTGTTCAAAACTACAAGATCACCTATTTTGATTTGCGCGGGGAAAACTTCGTTAGATCCGCTAACAATAACTTACCGGCTGCCGGCGGCTTAGGATCTCCTTCGATGATCTCCTTATTGGTCATTGTCTTGCCATAGAGGGCCTTGTTGCCGTCCAGATCCTGACGTAGTGTCGAACCCTCCAGGGAAAGTCCAGCAAAGACGCCACGGCTGCGTGAGTAGCTCAGGATTTCTGCAGTCAATAAAATATCGGTATCCGCACTCGTCGTACGTCCCACCGGGCCCGCCGCCACACTCGCCTCGCCGCCCAGCTTGAACTGGTTGTTGAGCAGTCGAGCTGCACCCTTCCGGTTCATCACAAGCAGCACCACGTCACTCTCACTTCCCCCGATCTGAAATCCCAAACTACCGCCTTCAACGATTACGCTTGCCGGCGAACCCCACCCATTGCCATCCTTTGCCCGGCAGGTAAAGAATCCCTTCCCATACTTGCCGCCAACAATGAAGGCCCCTTTCTTCACACTGGGAACAATCACCGCGCACTCGCTCTTGTCGAGCAGATCCTGCGGAATGGACTTATCCTTTATTTCCATGATTTCGTGGAGAACATCTCCGGCAGCCTTGAGCCGCTTCTCTTCATTACTCTGCGCCAACAGGCTTGTCGACAGCGCCAGCACAGCATATATACAAATCTTCTTCATAAGATAAGTCTCCTTCTTCTAATTTGATTATCTCCAACCTGATTCCGTTTCCACAGATTGACTAAGGGCGATAAACTTTCGACATGCTCTATGACGCGATTGTTGTTGGAAGTGGACCCGGTGGAGGCATCGCCGCTTACTCACTGGCCGCCCAGGGGCTAAGAGTGGCTCTGGTAGAAGCCGGTCGGCGCATGACCCCCGGCAAGGATTACGGACGCGATCTCCCTCCTCTCGACCTTCTCGCACGCCGACTCACAGAGGGTAAGACTGGCGGCTTCGATTCGGCCTGGGACTATCGCGACCAGGATCACTTCACCCCGGTCGGAGATCGTCCCGGCCATGGTTTTCTGCGAGCCCTCGGTGGCAGAAGCCTCTGCTGGGCGGGACACACCCTCCGCTTCGGACCACTCGATTATGAGAAGTGGCCCATCTCCTACAACGAAGTTGCCCCCTACTATTCACGCGCAGAACGTTTCATGGGTGTCTACGGCTACAAGGATGGCTTGTCCAATTTGCCCGACGGCGAATACCTCGCCCCTGTCCCTATGCGGGCCGGCGAATCACTGCTTCGACGCGGTGTAAACCGTCTCAAAAAGCAAGGCCGCGCCATGGATTATGTTGCCCTCCGCAAGGCCATGGTCACAACAAAACATTCCTCCGGTCGTGCCATCTGTCAATACTGCGGAAATTGCGGCGGCTGCCCGATCGATTCAAAATACACTTCCGCCAACACCCCCATCCCTCTGGCGCGCAAAACCGGCAATCTCAAAGTTTTTACCAATGCCAACATGACGCGCATCCTCATGGGCAAAGAGGCCAATCGCATCGCCGGCATCGAATACACGAACGCTAGCGGTGCAGTCGAAAAACTGGAGTGCCGTTCCCTCGTCCTTGCCTGCAGCGCGGTGGAAACAGCGCGTATGCTGCTCAACAACAAGACGCGCGAATTTCCGCAGGGTCTTGCCAATTCCTCCGGCCAGGTTGGACGGAATCTCACTAGCCACTTTGGCATTACTGTCCTCGGCCTCTTCTCACAACTGAATCAGAGAAACCATAGCGATGACGCGGGCACGGGCTATTACCATTCGCTACTGACCGGCATGTATTGGGACAAGCCCAACCCGAACTTCGAAGGTACTTACCAGGTACAGTGTGGCGCAGGCCTGCCTCCCCAGCGTCTTTTCTATCGGAACGAGAAGGGTTTCGGTGCGGCCTTCAAGCAGGAGCTGCTGCGCAAGAACATATGCCATGCAGGCATGAACATGCAGGGCTCGCTACTAGTGAGCGACAGGAAATTCATTGATCTCGATCCGGATCGTAAAGATCGCTTCGGAGTCCCCCTGCCACGCATCCACCTCCACTACGAAGACGCCGACCTGGCGATGGCGCAGGACGCTACCAACACCTGCGAAGAGATCATTCGCGCCGGGGGTGGGGAAGTACTTTCCAGCCCTGGCGAGGTCCGAAAGGAAGATCTGGTGATCGATCTGAATCACTGGGTCGGCACGACCAAAATGGGCAGCAACGCCAGAAACAGTGTGGTCAATCTAGACTCCCAAACCCACGACATTCCCAACCTTTTCATCGGCGATGCCAGCGTCTTCCCGCAATATCCCGAAAAGAATCCAACCCTCACCAATATCGCTCTCAGCTGGCGCATGTCGGAACGCCTCGCTGCAAAAATGCGGAACAAGGAGATCTAAGCAATGACTATCGATCGACGCGAGTTATTCCCTATCCTTGCCGCTGCTGCCGTCACGGCCCTGAATGCCCAGCACGCACACCACAAGCCGGCACTGGTCTCCACGTCTGCCTATCAGCGTCAGGCCTTCAACGACGAACAGAACACGATTCTCGATCTGCTGGCCGACATCATCATTCCCACCGACCCCAAAGCTGGTGGAGCTCACGATGCACTCGTCGCGAACTACTTTGACCTAGTCGCCCATCATGTCCCCGCTGTCAAGAATGCCTTCGCCGACGGCCTCAACGATTTCAACTCGCTCGCCCTCACAAGCTTTGGCCACCCCCTCGCTCAGCTCGACCGCAAGCAGCTCACCGCGTTGCTCGAAGTCGCAGCCGCAGAAGAGGGAAATCCCTCCACACCCCAGGGGAAATTCTTCGAATTGCTCAAATTTCACACCATCGAAGGCTATCGCCTCAGCTACATCGGCCAGACGCAGTGGATCGGATACAAGCCCCACCCGCCCGGTCTTTACCCCGACTTCACCATCGACACCTAGCTCATGGGAAACTGGTAGCTTATGACCCTCGAAGATATCGAGCGGGACTACGAACAGCTCCGCCAGCAAGCAGATTCTGTGCGGAGCTATCTTTGACGCCCCCAAAAAACAAACCCAACTAGAAGAACTCGAATTGCTCATCGCCCAGCCTGAATTCTGGAATAACCCGGAAAAAAGTCAGGAGGTCATGCAGAAACGGAAACGACTCGAAGAGAGCGTTGGCCACGCGCGCCGCATTGCAACGTTAAATTCCGACATCACCGCCCTCATCGAGCTCGCGGGTGAAGGGGAAGATGTAGTTGCCATGTTGAACGGAGATTTGGAGTCCTTTCGTGAACTCCTGGCCAAGCTCGAAACCGGCATGCTGCTCTCAGATGAGCATGACCACCTCGGGGCAATTCTGAATATCCACCCTGGTGCCGGTGGAACCGAAAGTCAGGACTGGGCTGAAATGCTGATGCGCATGTACCTGCGTTGGGCGGAGCGCGTCGATTTCAAAGCCACGATCACCGACCAGCTCGCTGGCGACGGGGCTGGCATCAAGAGCGTCACGATCGAGATCGAAGGCGAAAACGCCTATGGCCTGCTGGCGAGCGAAATCGGCGTTCACCGTCTTGTGCGCATCTCTCCCTTTGATGCCAACGCGCGTCGCCACACCAGCTTCGCAAGCGCCTATGTCTATCCGCTGATCGACGACGAAATCAAGATCGAAATCAGACCCGAGGATGTCCGCACCGATGTGTTTCGCGCCTCCGGTGCCGGCGGCCAGCACGTCAACCGCACCGAGAGTGCTGTCCGCATGACCCACATCCCTACGGGCATCGTCGTTCAGTGCCAGAATGATCGTTCCCAGCATAAGAATCGCGCCAGCGCCCTCAAACAGCTCAAGGCCCGCATGTTCGAACACGAACTCGCAAGGCGACGTGTTGAAGACAAGAAGAGCGAAGACTCCAAGCTCGATATCAACTTCGGCAGCCAGATTCGCAGCTATGTTCTTGCCCCCTACCGCATGATCAAGGACCACCGAACCAAACTCAGTGTCGGCGATGTCGACCGGGTGCTCGACGGCGACCTCGAACCATTTATCCACGCCTGGCTCGTGTACAAAAAGACGGGTAAGATTGCAAGCGACTCGAAAGACGACATGCCCGATTAAGATGGTCGACCCTGCTCAGATGGAACGCGCTGCTGCACTCATTCGGAGTGGAGGTGTCGTAGCCTTCCCTACCGAGACGGTGTATGGCCTTGGCGCTAATGCTTTGGATCCAAAGGCCATTGCCCGTATTTACGAGATCAAGCAGCGCCCTGCTACTTCACCACTCATCGTGCATGTTTCCAGTGTCAACATGGCTAAACGACTCGTTAAGCATTGGCCTCCCGCCGCAGAGCTCTTGACCGCTGAATTCTGGCCCGGCCCACTCACCCTTGTCCTTCCCAAAGCAGACATCGTGTCACCGGCACTCACCGCCGGCCTGTCTACGGTTGGCCTGCGCATGCCCAACCACCCCGTTGCCCTCGCGCTCATTGAAAAGTCCGGCTTGCCCATCGCCGCCCCCAGTGCCAACCGTTTCATGGGCCTCTCCCCTACTACGGCCGAACACGTCGCAAGGAGCCTTGGTGATAGAGTCGACCTTATCCTTGACGATGGTCCCTCCAAAATCGGCATCGAATCGACGGTCCTCAGCCTCGCAGAAAACAAAGCCACTCTGCTTCGACCAGGCATGATCTCACGGGCGCAAATCGAAGCCATCATCGGCCCGGTTGCGTTGCCGGACAGTATCGGCACTGCTCATCCCTCTCCTGGTCTGCACGAACGCCACTACGCGCCCATCACACCCCTCTATATGGTTGAGAAAACGAGCGATACGCCGAATTCCGGCCGGGGCGTTTATCTCTATCTCAGCGATGCACCTATGGGAACTCACTCCATCCAGATGCCCGAAACCCCTGCTGCCTACGCCGAAGTTCTGTACAACACCCTACATCTGTGTGACGCATCCGGCTACGACTGGATCGCGATCGAAACTCCCCCGGATTCCGCTGACTGGGCCGGAATCCATGATCGCCTCCGCCGCGCCAGCTTTCGCTAATCCTTCTCCAACTTTCCCTAAGACAGCGCTGCCCTGATCCGATAAGTTCGTTGATGCAGTCTATCGAAACGCTTCGCTTTGGCCAGGTTCGCTTTGACGAACACGAGGTCATTGAATTCCCGGCCGGCCTTCCCGGCTTTGAACAGGAAAATCGCTTCCTTCTGATTGAAACTGAGGAGAGCCTTCCCCTAAAATTCCTGCAGAGCATCTCGAGTCCACAACTGTCCTTTGTCTGTGCACCTCTCCCGCTGGTTCTTGCCAAATACGAGGCGGTGCTTCCCCGGCAGGACCGGGAACTTCTTGCCATGCCGCCTGAGGGCGTTGCCCCGGGCACCGTTCTCGAATGGCTTGCCATCCTTTGTTTTGCCCGCCCCGATGCGCCAACTGCCAATCTGCTGGGCCCGCTTGTGATCCGTCGCGATGTCGGTCTTGGCGTGCAATCGATTCGCGAAGATTCTCGCTATTCCGCCCGCCAGCCTCTGTTTACAGCGACGCCCGCTGCGGAGCCAGCTCTATGCTCGTAATCCGCAGACGCGCAGGAGAAGGCTTTCTCATTGGCGATTCGATTGAGGTTGACATTCTTGAGGTCGACGGGAATCAGGTGAAGATCGGCATCCGCGCCCCGCGAGAGACCGCGATCCTGCGCCGCGAGATTGCTGCCACCCGCGACACGAATCTCGATTCGGCTCAGGTAGTTGAGATCAATGTCCTGGAACAAGCCTCCAAGCGTTTGCGCTTAACCCTTCCACCGCTAACCCCTCCAACGCCAGAGGATTAAAGCTCAGCGTCTAGGGCAATTTTCTTCCTCAAGCCCCTCCACCACGCACCGATACGTCTCATATCAGCGAATACGCCAATGTGGTGAAAAGCCACTCTCCTGGAGAGGATCTCCGGGTGCCTGAACACAAAGGAGTGAATCATGTCTTTTTCATCAAACACCAACATTGCGTCCTTACAGTCGCAAGCCTACATCAACAACACACAGGACTTCCAGGCTAGAACCATCAATCGCGTCACCAGCGGTTTGCGTATCGTAAACTCTGGCGACGACGCGGCTGGCCTTGCCATTGCAAACGGCCTCCGCAGCGACCAGTCTGTACTGAATCAAGGTATCCGCAATGCGAACGACGGCTTGAGCCAGTTGCAGATTGTGGATGGCGGCATCAACAATATTTCAAAGCTTCTTGACCGCGCCCGTACCCTCGCCACGCAGTCTGCTTCGGGAACCTTCACGGGTTCACGCAGCGTACTCAACAGCGAATTCAAGAGTGTACTGGAAGAAGTCGACCGGCAGGCTCAGGCCATCGGCTTGAACACTGGCGGTGATTTTGCACGTTCGCTCTCGGTATTCATTGGTGGCGGCAAGACGTCGAACGGCATCTCAGCCATCTCCAACGGTTCCACTTCGCTCGACCTGAGTAACTCGACGGTGGACTCACAGAGCCTGGGCCTCAAAGGCGTTCAGGCCAAAGGAGTAACGGCAACCGACATCGGCACCGGTTCCCCCACCACCAGTCTGGCGACAATTCTTGCCAACACGGGTAACACCAGTTCCCAGGCTGCCTCCAACACGGCCAACTTTACACTGCGCGGTCCTGGCTTTGGTGGCCAAGGAGTTGCGGTAAACGTCAACACCAATGCTGTGGGCAGCACTTCCGACCTGGTTTCCCGCGTCAATGCCGCGATCGACTCGGCAGCCAACGCCGGTACCCAGGCCGCCACCGCGCTCAAAAATGCAAACATCAAAGCCTCGGTCGTAACCGATTCGAGCGGTCGTCAGTCGTTGGCCTTCACGTCGCCCAGCACTGCCTTCCAGGTAGAAGCCGGAGATCGTACTGCAAACGCACTGCTCGGCAATTTTGAACGCAACGCGACTCTTACCGGCAGCGACACCGCCGTCAGCGTCAACACAGAACCTGCTGGAGCCGACACATTGACACTGGCCGTCGACGGTGCCGCTGCATTCAGCGTCACGGTTGTGGACAACGGCAGTGGCGGAACCACCTCCAAGGGGTCGATTGTCAAGCAGTTGAATGCCACAACCGCTTTCTCCGATGTTGCCTCTGCGCACCTCGAAGGCAATCAGATCGTCATCAAGTCGAAGGCAAATTCCGCCTCCTCGAAAGTGGAGATCACAACGACAGCTCTCTCGACCAATCTAGGACTCAGCGCAACAGCTGCGACGGCCGCCACAGCCTCCACTGGAGCAGATGTCAAAATTCGCGTGCAGGGCGCAACTGCAGTTGTCGGTGGGGCAAATTACGTCGGAACAGATACAAACGCAACCCGTACCGTCGTTACTGGTACGAGCGATTTGCTCAACCTCACCGTGGGTGGCGTGACCGCCGGCCTCACGCTGAACGGAGGAGATGGACTTACCAAGCACCAGATTGCCGACGATCTCAACACCAAGATCGCCGCCGGCACTTTGGCCAACAAGGTCACGGCAAGCGTGTTCCAGGATCAGATTGTGCTCACGGCAAACAACGCCGGAGACAGTGTCGCGGTCAACACGCAAGCAACGAGTGCGTACACCCTGCTCGGCCTAACTGCCAGCACCGTATCGAACACCAACACCTTCCTTACCGCTGACAACATCAAGGTCCGCGTTCAGGGCGGCGGCCTCGACAGCCCGATCGACATTGAACTCAATGCCGTCACTGCCGGTTCCACAACGGTAACCAGTGTATTGACCGATCTCGCCAGCCGCGTTGCGAATAACAGTTCGCTTCAGGCTGCCGGCATCACTCTCAGCTCGGCAAGCACGGGCAACAACCTCGTCTTCCAGAGCGCCAATGGCGAATCCTTCCAGGTCTCTGTCACGGGCGACTCGCAGAACAAGCTCGGCTTCGGCTCTTTCAACGCCGATGCCAGCGCAGCGTTCGACTATTCGACCATCACGGGTAGCGCCGCGCTCACGCCATCCTTTGACCAGGCCTACGCGTCACAATCGGCAGTCTTGCAGTTCTCGCTCAACGGAGGCGCAAGTTCGACCAACTCGATTACAGTCAATCAGCTCGCTGATCGCGCTGTCGTCACTGGCAGCACGCGTGGTGCAGCTGCAATTGCCTCTGCCACAGGCAACTTGGTCATCAATCTCGACGGCACGGATTACACGACTTCGATCGTCAACGCTGCTACCCTCGCGGCAGCAGTTGTCGCGATCAACGCAACAGCTGGCTTCACCGCCGCTGGTGGCGTTGCGGAGATCCTGGGCACTGGTGCTTCAAGCAAGATCAGCATCCGTGGCGCTCAAGGAGCCAGCAACATTGTCATCAGTGCGGGCTCGGCAGCAGCTACCCTCACCGACCTCGGCTTGACAGCCAATGCGAACGCGAGCGGCAACTCGGTAGCCAACATTCGCCTTGATATCCGCGATCAGATCAACACTCAGATCGCCGCCGACAGCGAACTTCGTAACGCCGGCATCCAGGCCACCATCACGGGCAGCAATGAATTGAAGCTCACTTCCAACAACAACACCTTCTTCCGTGTTTCTGCCTATAGCGCCACAACACTCGACCTCGGTTTCGGTGTCAATGGCTCTACCTTTACAGGCACCACGACGCAGGGTCCTTCGGCAACCAGTGCAACCATCAATGCTGGTGGCGCTGATTCGAGTTCCGCACTCGCCTTTACCGGCATTGCTTACGGTGGCGACGACCAACAGGTCAACATCACCGGCAGCGATTCCACGGGTGTCAAGCAGAGCTTGAGCGTCACACTGCGCAACGATGCAACGGGCCGCAACGGCCGCACCATCGATGATGCCGTCAAGACCATCAACGATCAGCTGCAACAGTCCAACAACGAGACGCTCAAGCGCATCTTCGCTGTCAAGGAAAACACGGGTGGTGCAGAAAAGATCCGTTTCCTGAGCACCGTTAAGGGCTTTGAGGTCGGCGTCGGCGCAACCGCAGCCGGCACCGGTTTCACCCAGCCCACAGGCGGGATCGACAAGTCAGCTGTCGTAGGCACCGGTGCCAACAGCACTATCGACACCCAGGCTGCCGCAGAAAGCGCAGTTACCGCGCTTTCGAACGCAGTCTCCGCACTCGGCAGTGCGCAAGCCGTTGTCGGTCGAGGTCAAAACCAGCTCAGCTTTGCCGTCAACCTTGCACAAAGCCAACTGACCAACCTTGCCGCCAGCGAAAGCCGTATCCGCGACGCAGATCTTGCGCAAGAAGCCGCCAACCTGTCCAAAGCCCAGATCCAGTTGCAGGCCGGCATTGCCGCCCTTGCGCAGGCCAACTCGGCTCCCCAGCAGGTTCTCAGCCTCCTCCGGGGTTAGTCCTTAACCGGCTAGCCAATTGAAGTTCGAATCGTTCCCGGCGGCCAGCCACCTGGCCTGGCCGCCAGGGAGCCTTCGTCTTTTGACGAAAGGAGAATCCTGATGACAAGCGCAACCCTAGAAGCAGATGGAGAAAAACTTCTCCATCATCTCGAAACCAACCCAAACAACGGCGCCGCTTATGATGCACTCGGCATCTTCGCCCTTGATAACCAGTCTGCTCCCGAGGCCATCGATCTCTTCAGTAAAGCCATCCAGCTGGATGGTCCCGTTCCGCGCTATTGCGCTCACCTCGGTGAAGCCTTTGCCCGCCTAGGCGATTACCGCCGGGCCTCTGCCTGTGTCGGACAGGCGTTAGTTGGCGAGCCTACCAGCAGCGATCTCCGTTGGGCCTATGCCAACCTGCTCCACTTGCACGGCGAAAATGATCAGGCCGCCAAAAATTACGAAATCCTTGTTGCCCAGTCGCCACGCCATTCCGAGGCCTGGTTCAATCTTGGGGTCACCCGCTCCCTGCAAAAACGCAAGGATGAAGCCAGACGAGCCTACGAACAAGCTGTTGGCATCACCCCAACCTACGCCGAGGCCTGGAATAATCTCGCCTTGCTCGAAGTAGAAGCCGCAGACCTCAACGCTGCCGAAGCCTGCTACCGCAGAGCGCTTCTCGTCAGGCCAGACTACCGGGATGCCCTTTACAACTTCGCCGTACTCCTCCAGGAAGAAGGCCGCATGCCCGAGGCCATCTCCATCTATGAACGACTTGTCGCAATCGACTCCGGCTTCAGCGAGGCCCATAACAACCTGGGCAATTGCTACATGAAGATGAATCGTCTCTCGGAGGCGCAGAACCAATACGTCGAGACTCTCGCCATTCACGCATCCCACCGCGAAGCTCCGATGAATCTTGGCATTGTCTCCCTACTTATGGGCGATTACGCCCGTGGCTGGGCCGGATATGAACACCGCCTCACCCAAAACGATGCCATCCCGCAAAACTGGAAAATCCCGCGCTGGGACGGCAAGCTCCGTAAAGGCGCAAGCATTCTCGTGCATTCCGAACAAGGCATGGGAGATACCATTCACTTCGCCCGATACCTCCACTTGCTCACCAATGCCGGCATGCTCGTCGACGTTTTCTGCCAACCCCAGCTCGAATCGCTTTTCGTCAATTTTCCGGGCATCCGACGCTGCAGTTCCTCGCTCGAGGCCCTGACTGCGGATCCCCTCAATCCCATCGACTGGCAGCTCCCCTTCCCCAGTCTGCCCCATCTGTTTCGTACTCGCCTGGAGACGATTCCCAGCCCGTCGGCTTATTTGAAGGTCAGCGCCGGGAACCTCGAGAGCTGGCGTCAGGTCTTCGCCGAATTGCCAACGGCCAAGCGCCGCATCGGCCTCGTCTGGCAAGGCAATCCGAAGCATCGCAACGACCACAATCGGTCACTCTCACTCCACCTGCTGGATGAGTTGCTCTCCACCCCAGGACATCAGTTCCTCAGCCTTCAAAAAGGCCTGACCCGCAATTCTCTTCCGGAGTCAATCATCGATCTGGCCCCCCTCCTCGTTGATTTCAACGAAACAGCAGCCGCTATTGAATGCCTGGACCTCGTCATCTCCGTCGACACCGCCGTCACACATCTCGCCGGTGCTCTCGGCAAGCCCGTCTGGACTCTCTTGCCCTATGCTCCAGACTGGCGCTGGCTGCTCTTCAGGGATGATTCTCCCTGGTATTCTTCCATGCGCCTCTTCCGTCAACCCATTCCCGATGATTGGCCCTCCGTCATCCGCGAAGTCAAACGATCTTTACTCGACCCGCTCTAGGCCAGTCGGATCAGGAGGGACGCATCTGCGGCAGCCGTTTCTGCAAACAAGCTCAGCTGCCGCAGATTCGTTTCTGTTCCCCGAAACCAATTCCTTATATCAAACGGTTCAACAGCAGATCTTCTTCGCTCCCACTCTCCCCAAACGATCTCAGTTGCCGCAAATGCATCTCGGCTTCACTCAATTGGCTCGAGATCAGGCTCCGCTCGGACACCAGACATTCATAGATCCGGTCCGTGTTTGTCGCTAACTCTCGCAACGCCACAAATTCGCTGATTGCCGCTTCCGGCCGTCGCCTGCATTCCTGCGCAAGCGCACGTATCAGCAGTTCACGGCCACTCAAAACTTCCAGGTCCACCAGGAAAGATTCCCCGGAACGTGCATTCCCAAGCGCCTGCTCATCGATCTGCGCAATCGCGTCCAGCAAACTCCGAATTGGATGAGAGCCATTCAATTAGCCATTCTGCTTTCCGTACAGCACCAGATTCAATCCATCAATCGACGCCGAAACAACATTCTTTTGCGACTCGAATTTCCCCAGTAACGCATCTGCTGCCTGCAGCTTTTGCAGATAGGTCTGCCGCAGCAAATTGATTCGTTCGTCAAGCTTTGCTATCTGCTCTGTCAATCGGGAATCCGTCTTTTCGTATTGATTGAGCTGAATCTCCGCCAGACCCGTCACATCCTGCGAGAACCCGTCGGTTAACTTGCTAAGCCCGCCCAATCCCGTTGTGTCCTTGAAGAACGAAAAACTGTCTCTCAACTGATTCCCATTCAAGCTGTTGAAGGTTCCAGCTTCAAAGCTCACCTGGCCCGCCGTAGAAAAATTTACGCCGAGATCTGACCAGTTCTTGACCGTCCCTTCACCCAGTCCAAAACTCGACACCTTTCTCAAGATATTCTGCGCTTCCCGCACCAGAAAATCTCCTGTAAGCAGTCCGGCGGTCTTGCCAACCTGCCCCGTAATCTTCGCCTGCACGGTATTGTAGGCGTCGATAAAGCTGCTCACCGCATTCGAGAGCTTCGATCGATCACTCGACAATCCAATCGAAAGAGTTTCAGAAACACTCGTCGTCTGTTTCAGACTGAAGCTTACTCCCGAGACCAGATCATTCACCTGATTACTGCTTCTACTCACCTGCACTCCATTGAGCTTGAAGTTCAGATTGCTGCCCTGATTCGTGCTGGTCAGCAGACTGGTATTGGCGCCTGTCGGGTCTTCCTTCAACGTGAGCGCCTTCGCTCCGGTCCCATTCGCGCTAATGCTGAGGTAATTCGTGTTCCCATCCACAGTCAGAATGGTGGCGGTCACGCCACTATTCAGGGTGTTGATCTTGTTACGCAAGCCAACCAGATTATTTTCTTCAGTGCTCAGCGCGATGTTGTAATCGGTCGTTCCCACGGTCAGCCGCACGTTTCCACTCGCCGAAACCTGGGTCGCCGTTGAGCTCGCATACGAATTCAAAGAGGTCTCTGACGCCGCAATCGCAATCGACGTCACATCGGTAATGTTGTAGGTGGTGAGCGTGTCCGTGTTCACCGAATCAATCGTCAGCTTCGATGTGTTTGAGCTCGATGCTGATACAGCCCGGGTGGCCGCCACATCCTTCAGTGCAGTGATTTTTTCTCCCAGCAACTTCACGCTGTTATTGAGCTCGCTCGTCAGCTGCCGCTTGGTGGCAACATCCTGCTGTTCGTTCTTCAGTTGATTCAGCGGAAACGAAGCGATCGTCGTCACACGCTGCAGAATGGTCTGAAAGTCCTGTGAATACTGACTGATCCCGGTGAAGGTAAGTGGTGTTAGGCCCATAAACGAAATCCGAGCTCCTCTATTCCATTCATTTCGGCAAGCTTTCAGCTTTCTTGAGACTAAATTTGAACGCAGTCCACTACAGAACCATGAGTGTCCGCACGCTTTCGCCTCTTGCCCTGATCGCCCAGCAACTCGAAAAAAAGAACGGTAGCGGTTCAGTTGTGGTGCTCGGCTCGCGCGCCGCCGAATCCATCCCTGTCATCCCTACCGGCTCTATCCTTCTCGACCACGCCCTAGGCTGTGGCGGCTTCCCCCGTGGGCGCATCATTGAAATTTATGGGCCTGAATCCTCAGGCAAAACAACACTCGCCCTCCACGCCATTGCCGAAACTCAAAAACTCGGAGGCTACGCCGGCTTTATCGACGTCGAACATGCCCTCGACGCCAGCTATGCCGCAAGACTTGGAATCGATCCCGAACGCGTTCTGCTCTCACAACCCGACTATGGCGAACAAGCCCTCGAAATCACCCAGTCCATGGTCGCCTCCGGCCAAATCGACCTCGTCGTCGTCGATAGCGTCGCCGCCCTCGTCCCTAAAGCTGAACTCGATGGAGAAATGGGAGATGCCTTCATTGGCGTCCATGCGCGACTCATGTCGCAGGCCATGCGCAAGCTCACCGGCCTCACTTCAAGCCACAACTGCACCATCCTGTTTATCAACCAGATCCGCGAAAAAATTGGCGTCTTGTTCGGCAGCCCGGAAACAACCACCGGCGGCCGGGCCCTCAAGTTCTTCGCCTCTCAACGTATCGAAGTGCGCAAGACTACATCGGTCAAAGATGGCGACGAAATCTGCGGCAATCGCGTCAAAGTAAAAGTCGTCAAAAACAAAATGGCAGCCCCCTTCCGGGAAGTCGAATTCGAAATCCGTTTCGGTAAGGGCATCGACCGGCTCGGGGAGTTGATCGACGCCGGTGCCGAGCACGGCATCGTCCAGAAGTCCGGTTCCTGGTTCAGCTTTGGCGAACATCGCCTTGGCCAAGGACGGGATCAGGCTCGTGAGGCACTAGACAATTCCCCGGTTCTGCGTGGTGCAATCGAGGACGCGCTCCTCTCCAAACTTGGCCTCGACTATCTCGACCCAGGCACCCGGCAACAGCGCATTCGTCCCACCAAAGAAATCTCGCTCAACAGAAGCGAAGAGCAGCGCATGGCGGCCGTCATCTAGCCGAGTATCGATAATGCCGCTTCGAGCTCACTCCGCGTATGAGCATCCCCGGATCGGCCCGTCGCTTCAATCCCGGCCGCATAAATCGCCCGCGCTTCATCGAGCAGGTTCATCTTCTCCAGCGCCTGTCCACCGTGATAATAAGCCGGCCCGTAATTCACATCCGCCGCAATGATCGAACGAAATTCGCGGATGGCCTCCGCTAGTTGGCCGCCATTTTTGAATTCATTGGCAAGCATGTAGCGCAGACGGCTGTCGCCCGGAGACTGGGTCAGAAGATTCTCAAGAGTTTCAATACGGTTGGACACAGTTATCATGTTAGCGTCGAAGTGAAATGACAGCCTGGAAACTCGCCACAACCAACCAATCCCCAGCATCAGGGCGAACTGTTCGCGAGAGCAGCTCCGAGATCTCAGAGCTCGCACTCCTCAACGACTCTAATCCTCTGGGTTACCTGATCGGCGGTCGGGTCATGCACCTCGTCGACATCGGTGGTGCCATCGCCGCCAGCAGGCACGCCCGCGCCCCGGTCGTCACCGCCTCTGTGGATTACATGAACTTCCTTCACCCGATTCAAATCGGCGAACTCGTGATCGTGCGCAGTTCCGTCAATCGCTCCTGGAACACTTCAATGGAAGTCGGCGTTAAGGTTTACGTCGAAAATCTGATGACCGGAGAGGTCCGCCACACCACTTCCGCCTATCTCACCTTTGTTGCTGTGGACGGCAAGGGCGGCAAGATCAGCGTTGTCCCGGTAATTCCCGAGTCGGAAGCTGAAAAAAGACGATACGAGCAGGCGGGGGCCCGCCGCGAATATCGTCTTGAGATGAAAAAACGGCTACAGGCCGAAAACGACGACTAGTCTTCCTCGTCTTCGTCTTTATACATGTATTTAATGCTCGACTTATAAACAAGAAGATTTGGATCCCCGTCGCGATTCACTTTAAGCGAACCTTTGTCGTACCACTCGATGATGCCGTGCAGGGTTTCCCCATCCTTCAGAACGATCACCATTGGCGTCTTGCTGTTCATCTGTTTGATGTAATAGAAATTCTCCGCGTTGGTCTGATCCGGAGGGATCTGCTTTTTTGAAGCCGCAGCGGAAGAAGACTTTGCCGTTGCGTGTGGCTTCTCTCTTGATTCCGAGAGAGGGGCGCGCACTACACGGCGTATGGGTGTATCCAAGTTATGACTCCTTACGAATTACTAATGATTATAAGCGCTTTATGCCGTCGAAGAAGAGACGTTCCAAGCCGGACAAAGGTTCAACAGAACAAAAAATCCATTTAGGCCCCAGCCGGAACCATATCCCTCAGCTCAATTGCAAAAGCATCAAGAGCAATGCCTTTTTGAATATTCCTTCGCAAAAGTCGCGCCATTTCATCGGTCAATTCCACGGCACGGCGCATCCACGGCAAACTCACGGCATCGGCAATCGCCTGAAGCTGGCGGGCGATGTCCGGATTGCGAATCTGTTCATTCCCATGGGCAATGAGTAGTATGTCTTCGAGCAACAGGAATAGAACTTCAAGGTAATAATCGAGCTTTTCCGACTTCGATGCCGAAATCGACTCCACATTCTTAAGCCAAGTTCCAAATGCTGCTCTCCTGCTGGCCACTTCCAGCAAATTCAACATCGCCGCTCTCCGCTTGTCAAATACTTCAAGGTCGATCGAAGCCGCAGCACCAGGCGAACCGTTCCCTAGCCGCGCACGCCGCAGCGGCTGGTCCAGCCCTCGCGCCGTAAGAAAGCTCGTGATGTCTTCTTCCGGCAAGCGGTTCATCCGGATATTCACCGAACGCGAACGAATCGTCGGCAGAAGATCGTAGGAATTCTCGGCAGTGATAAAAATCAGCAGGTGCGCCGGCGGTTCTTCCAGCACCTTCAACAAAGAATTAGCCGCCTGTTCGTTGGCCCGGTCGATCTGGTCGATCAGAAATACCCGCCGCTTTCCGCGCGAAGGCAGCAATTGAGACTGATCTTTGAGCAAACGAATCTGCTGGATCGAAACCTGCCGCAATGGCCCATCCGGCGCAAACGTAATGAAGTCAGGATGACTCGCAAACTTGAGTGGGTCTTCCGACCGTTTGTCGCTCGCCAGCTTCTCGCGCTCTGCAATCAACTCAAGATTGTGCCCCAGAGAAAGATCATCATGCTCGATTTTCGCAAGGTCACTCGCATTCGCATCAAGGATGACCGAAGCAAAGCGTCTGACCAGTGTCGATTTGCCAATTCCACCCGGCCCCGAAAGCAAAATGGTTTGGGGAATGCGCTCGGTCGCAAGCATCTCCGTTAGCGTTTCTACAGCGTCCGGATTGCCATAGAAGTTCTTAATCACGCTGCTTCCACCTATCCATCACAATACGCCAGATCTCCTCGGCAATCGCAGTTTGCTTGCGGTCTCCGTCCACAACCACAATACGCGCTGAATCCGCATGAGCCAAGGCTTCATAAGCCTCAAAAACACGCTCGTGAAATGCACGGCCTTCCGCCTCCAGGCGATCTTTCTTCTGCTGCCCCAGCCGCTTTACACTCAGCTCCGGAGTGATCCGCAAGTAGATCGTCAAAGTTGGCTCGGTACCGCGGCAGGCGATGGCATGCAAACTCGCAACAAGGCCCTGCCCCAGGTTGCGCGCACTCCCTTGATATGCCAAAGTCGAATCCGTATAACGATCCGAAATCACCAGTTTTCCCTCGCCCAGAGCCGGACGAATCTGCTCATCGACATTCTGCGCCCGGTTGGCAAAGTAAAGCAGCAGTTCGGCAGTCGGTGAAACTGGATTTTTAGGCTCAAGCAAAATCTGGCGAATCTGGTTGCCCACTTCCGAGCCCCCGGGCTCGCGATTGAGGAGATAAGGCACAGCTTCGCGCTTCAGCCGGGCCGTCAACAGCTCCAGCTGAGTCGATTTGCCACTGCCATCGATACCTTCGATACTAAGAAATAATCCGGCAGGCATGGTTCTATTCTGGTTCGGTCTTCGAATCATCAAGTACGAAATGAAAGAGCTTGCGCAAATCAAGCCAGGCTTCCTTTTTCGCCTCGGCATTGTAGGCTCGCAACAGATAGGACGGGTGATAAGTCACCATCATCGGAATGCCGTGCCAGCGATGCCAGTTGCCGCGCATCTTGGTGACACTGTCCTTGGTGTGCAAGAGCGCTTTTGCCGCCGTCGCCCCCAGCGCGCAAATTGCTTTTGGCTGAATGGTCATCAACTGACGATACAAAAACTGGCCGCACACTTCCATCTCGTCGGGGAGCGGAGTGCGATTCTCCGGCGGGCGGCATTTCACCACATTGCAGATGTAGCAGTCTTCGCGGCGCAACGGCAATTTGTCCTTGGCTGCTGTGCCCTCAATCATCTGCGTCAGCAATTGGCCGGCACGCCCGACAAAGGGAAAGCCCTGCTCGTCTTCATCCGCACCCGGCGCCTCGCCCACAAAAACGAGGCGCGCCTTCTCGTTCCCGGATCCGAACACAATTTTGTTGCGGCCCTGGCAGAGCTGGCAGCGTTTGCAATCACCAATATCGGCGCTGATTTTCGCCAGCGTATCGCCCTCAGGCGCGAGTTTAGGTAGGATGAGGTCCATTTCAGGTTTGGGGGGAGGCGCAGGCACAGCAACAGCAGGTGCCGCTGCTTCCACGGCCGCCGTCTTCGGAATCTTTGGAATTTCTGCCAGATTCAAATCTGTAATGCCAAGGTCCCGGTAGTATTCGAGATATTGGCGGATCTGTTCGGCGTTCATGCGTTACGGGCTCTGGCGCTCAGACGTAGCGGAGCGATTTGATCCAGTATACGGCTCGCGATCTCGCGCTTGGCAGCCCGCGGAATCGCCTTGGGCTCAGCATCGCGCGTAATCAGCAACACCTCGTTTTCGTCGCTTTCAAACCCGGTCCCGTCAAGACCCACCAGATTCGCCACCACCAGATCGCAATGCTTCAATTCCAGTTTGCGCTTGCCTTCAGCTGCCAGATTTTGAGTTTCGGCAGCGAATCCAATCACAATGCGGTCACCCTTTTGGCGGCCCACTTCAGCAAGGATATCGGTGGTTGGTTCCAGTTCGATGGAAAGCCGCGAAGCCGTCTTCTTCAACTTCTGATCGGCCGGGTGTCTCGGCCTGTAATCGGCCACAGCCGCAACGCCAATGAAAATCGAAGCCGCTTCAAGATTCGCCATTACGGCATTCTTCATCTGTTCGGCCGATTCCACGCGCAGCACTTCCACCCCCATCGGCGGAGCCAGCGCAACCGGGCCACTGACCAGAATCACACGCGCGCCCCGAGCAGCCGCCTTTTCCGCAATCGCATAGCCCATGCGTCCGGAGGAGCGGTTCGTAATGACTCGCACTGGATCGATTGCTTCCTGCGTCGGCCCCGCCGTAATCAGGATCGTCTCTCCAGCAAGATCGCGACTCTGATGCAGACTCTGATGCAGCAGCGCCGTAACCGCATCCGCAATCTCAAGCGGCTCGGCAAGCCGTCCCGCTCCCACCATGCCACAGGCCAGATCACCTGCATCGGGTCCAACCAAATGATACCCGCGCTGCTGCAGTGTCTTGAGGTTGACTTGCGTAGCGGCATGATTCCACATGTTCGTATTCATGGCCGGAGCAAGCAGCACAGGCCCGGTAAAAGCCAGATGCATCGTCGTCAGAAAGTCGCCAGCCAGCCCGTGCGCAAACTGCGCCAGCAGATCGGCAGTCGCAGGAGCGACCACCAGCAGATCATTTTCGAGCGCAACATCAATGTGTTCAATAGCGCTCGAAAGGGTTGCAGTGGAATCGTCGCGCTCAGCGAAAAGATTGGTAATAACTTTGTTGTGTGTGAGAGAAGCGAGAGTAAGGGGGGTGAGAAACTGAGTGGCCGAATGGGTCATCACAGCTTGAACGGAATAGCCGCGCTGCACTAGCAGTCGGGCAAGTTCGGCAGATTTGTAGGCGGCTATGCCGCCGCCTACGCCTAAAATAATGCGGGCGCCTTCCCGGGGCATGAGACCCTAGGATTCTTCTTCGGTGCCAGGCTCAGTGGTTCCGGGGATGTGATACTGCACAAGGCCCCGTCGAGTCTCTTCCATGGCAACCACGGTCGGCTTGCGGGACATGGTCGGCAGAAACGAGCGCTGTCCGCTCTGTAGCTGACGAGCGCGCTTGGCCGCTACGATGATGAAGCGGTAGGTGGATAGTTCAGGATCATCCGGGATGACAAAATTCGCGTTTACGCGTGTTGCAAGTTTCGCTTCAGCCATAGTCTTTATTGTCTCGCAGTGCAGCACCGAATGTCGAGCAGCTTACGAGGTGCGTCATAATCTTGGCATGAGGCTTTTTGCCGTTCTGGTCCTTGTTTTTTGCGCCCAGGCGCAGTCCCCGGTGAGTTTCAACCGCGATATCCGGCCCATTATGGCCGACACCTGTTTCCGTTGCCACGGCCCCGATCAGAGCTCCAGAATGGCCGGTTTAAGGCTCGATTCGCGAGAAGAAGCAACTCGCCCCAACAAAGCTGGGCGAATTCCAGTGGTCCCCGGCGACCCGGATAAGTCGCAAATCATCGATCGGATTTTCCAGAAAAACGTGGCTCGCCTCATGCCGCCCCCCGCCGCCCACAAGGAATTGACCGACAAACAAAAAGACACAATTCGCCGCTGGGTCGCTGAAGGTGCCGTCTACGAAGGGCATTGGGCCTACCAGCCGATCCGTCGGCCCGAAGGAAATTCGATCGATTCATTTATCGAAAACAGGCTCGCCGAAGTCGGCCTGAAGCCCGCGCCGGAGGCTGACAAGCGCACCCTCCTCCGTCGTGTCACTCTCGATCTTAGCGGCCTCCCTCCGCTCCCCGCCGATATGAACGCTTTCCTCACCGACTCCAGCCCCGGCGCTTATGAAAAAGTCGTCAATCGCCTCCTTGCTTCCAAAGCGCACGCCGAAAAAATGACCATGCACTGGCTCGATGCCGTGCGCTACGCCGATACCGCAGGCTTTCACGGCGACAATCTCATCCCCTCCTGGCCCTATCGTGACTACGTTCTCAATTCTTTCCTCAACAACAAACCCTTTGATGAATTCACTCGCGAACAACTCGCTGGAGACTTGCTCCCGAACGCCACCCGCGATCAGAAAATTGCTGCAGCATTCAACCGTCTGAATCGCGTTTCCGCCGAGGGCGGTCTCCAGCCCAAAGAATATCTAGCCAAATACGGTGCCGACCGCGTTCGCACCGTCTCCGCCGTCTGGCTCGGTGCCACCCTTGGTTGCGCCGAATGCCACGACCATAAATTCGATCCCCTGCTCGCCAAAGATTTCTACTCCATGAAGGCCTTCTTCGCTGATATCAAAGAAACCGGCCTCGTTCCGGATCGCGGCTCAAAAGCCTGGGGTAGCGTCATGCCACTGCCCAGTCCGGATCAACAAACGAAGATGGACAGCATCCTCTCCCGTCTCGCCGCAGCTCGCAAAACCCTCGACGCCTCCGCTAAACCGGCAGACGAGTTTTGGCAAAAACAACTGCTCACCGACTACGACTCCGGCAAGCTCGCATGGAAAATTCAGCGCCCCCTGACGGCTACTTCGCAAAACGGTGCAACCCTTAAGATCTACAACGACGAAGAGGTCGACATGATGCCTTACATTGGTGGCATCCTGCGCCAGTACCGCGCCCCTGGCAAAGGTCTCGTCGTCGCTAGTGGAACCAACCCCGATAACGAAACCTACACTGTGACCTTCCGTCCTGCCGCCGGCTCCTGGACTGCGCTCGGCCTCGAAGTCGTGCAAGACGACACTCTACCCAGCAACGGCATCTCTCGAGGTGGAGACCGGCTCGTCGTCACCGAAGTCGAAGCAACTCTCGGCAAGACTCCCTTGCGCTTTACTCTCGCCACTTCCAACGTCTCAGACCCCGCCTGGGAGCAGCCTCCCCTCTCTGCCATCGATCACGATCCCAACACCGGCTGGGGAGTCCTCACTTACGGTGAAAACAAAAATCCCTTCCTCTCCTTGAGGCTCAAAGACAAGCTCGTCACAACTGGAAAGGAAACCATCACCGTTCACATCCGCCACGACTCAAACGTTCGCAAAGCAACCGTCGGCCGCTTTCGTCTGGCCCTCAGCGAAGCATCGTATTCCTGGCCAGAGGGCACCGACATTACTGAGCAGCGAGCCAAGCGCGACAAGCTCTATGCAGGTTCTGGCGGCATTCCCGACGAAGTCCTCAAAGCCCTGCGCACCAAGCCCTCCGAATGGAAAGAAGCAGACAAAAAGACTCTCGATGCCCACCGTAGCTGGATGGAAGCAAACTCGATCGAAGTCGCGCAACTCGAGCAGCAGCGCTTCTATCTCGATAAAAGCATTCCGAAGATTCTCGCGACAGAGGCCATCGAACCGGTAGAAACCCGCCTCTTGCCTCGCGGTAATTTTCTCAACGAAACCGGCCCTGTGGTCGAACCCGCCATTCCAGTCAAATTCGGGGTCCTCGACACAGGTGGCCGCCGCGCAACACGCCTCGATCTCGCCAACTGGATCGTGTCGAGAGACAACCCTCTCACCGCCCGCGTTCAAGTCAATCGGCTCTGGCGTCAGTTCTTCGGCATTGGCCTCAGTAAAGTCCTCGACGACCTCGGCTCTCAAGGAGAGTTGCCCGTCAATCTCGATCTCCTCAACTGGCTCGCCGCTGACTTGCAAAAGGATTGGGATCTCCGCCGCATGGTCAAAACAATCGTGATGAGCCACACCTATCAGCAGTCTTCACAACCTGCAAAAGATGCCCTCGACAAAGACCCTGAGAATCGCTTGCTCGCCAGGCAAAGCCGCCTGCGTGTCGACGCCGAGACCGTACACGACATCGCTCTAAGCGCCTCAGGCTTGCTCACAGAGCGCTTCGGAGGCCCAAGTGTTCGGCCCTATCAGCCGGAAGGATATCTGGGCTCACTCAACTTTCCCAAGCGCGATTACGCAGCAAGCAAGGGCAACGACCTTTACGCTCGCGGCCTCTACACCCAGTGGCAGCGCACCTTCCTCCACCCAAGCCTGATGACTTTCGACGCTCCTTCGCGCGAAGAGTGCACTGTCAATCGCGTCAGTTCCAACACCCCGCTCCAGGCCCTGGTCCTGTTGAACGATCCCACCTATGTCGAAGCCGCTCGTGTCTTCGCTCAGAAGATGATCACCGAAGGCGGCAAGACCCTCAGCGCGCAAATCGACTGGGCATTCCTGCGCACACTCGGCCGCAACGCAACTGCGGACGAAAAAGCGATCCTCACTGAGCTGCACACAAAAGATCTGCAACGCTTTCGCGCCGATCCTCAGGCAGCACGACAGTTACTCACCGTCGGCGATACTCCACTCGCCGTAAAGACCAAGCCCGAGGAGTTGGCAGCCGCCGCAACGCTAACACGCGTCATCCTCAATTTGCACGAAACGATCACGAGAAACTAGGAACAGACCATGCAAGAAGTGAACCTGAAACGCCGGGCCTTTCTCGGAAAAACTTGCGCCGGCTTTGGCCTCGCGGCTCTACAAAATCTCATGGGCGACAATACTTATCGCCACCACGCAGCCAAAGCGAAGAGAGTCATCTTTCTTTATCAGGCTGGCGGCCCCTCCCATCTTGAGACCTTCGACTCCAAGCCCAAGCTCGCCGAGATGCACGGCAAGCCAATGCCCGACAGCTTTACCAAAGGCCAGCAGATTGCCCAGCTGCAAGGCAAACCGCTCATCTGCTTTGGGCCACAACAAAACTTCAAACGCTTCGGCAAGAGTGGCCAGGAAATCTGCGACCTCTTTCCAAAGCTCGGCTCTGTCTCTGACGAAATCTGCATCATCCGTTCCATGTGGACCGAGCAGATCAACCACGATCCCGCCCACACCATCATGAATACCGGCTCCATCATCACAGGCCGCCCCAGCATGGGTTCCTGGCTCACTTACGGCCTTGGCGCAGAGACAGAAGATCTCCCCGGCTTTGTAGTCATGATGTCGAGTGGACGCGGTGGCCAGAACCAGCCCATTGCCGCCCGGCAATGGAGCGCGGGAATGCTGCCCTCCAAGTTTCAAGGCGTCAAATTCAACTCAGTCGGCGATCCGGTGCTCTACGTCCGCAACCCGCCAGGCGTGTCCAAAGACATGCAAAAGGATTCCATCGACGCAGTAAATCGCCTCAACCAAAAGGAATACTCGGCGATCGAAGATCCCGAAATTCAGACCCGAATCGCTCAGTACGAGATGGCCTTCCGGATGCAGGCCAGCGTGCCCGATCTGATGGATATGTCCAAAGAGCCCGCGAGCGTCATGGAGATGTATGGTGCCAAACCCGGTGATGGCAGCTTTGCCTCCAACTGCCTCCTCGCCAGGCGTCTCGCCGAACGCGGCGTCCGCTTCATTCAGCTCTACCATCGCGACTGGGATCACCATGGC
>JANXLY010000069.1 GCA_025354885.1 Acidobacteriota bacterium
ATCTTCTTTTGACTTAAATTCTCGGCATTTTCCATGCGTATCTGCATACGCCAGCATGCCTACTCCACCTTCCCCGCTTTCATGCTCATCTTGCATTGGAATCCAATCCCGTTTCATGCTCATCTTGCATTGGACAATTCTCCGCGCGCGTAATTCTGACACACGCGATAAGATCTGCTGAAGCGCTTTGCGGTGCGCTCCTGTGGGCGTGAGACTGGCTTTGATCGCCTTGATGCGCTCTGACCGTGCGGTAAACAACAGTTTGCGGAACGGCTCTGTGTGAGCATGATGGTCGGGCAAGGCAACAAGAACCTGCTCGTACCAGAGAAGTATTGCGTCCAGGTCGCCCCACGGACTTAGAACGCCCTGAAAATGAATTCCGAGCGTCGCGCGGTACTCAGCATGATCGTCAAAACGTGCCAGTTTCTGCACGTAGTCCGCAATGGTGCGAAGTGATGCGCTCGATGGTTACCGGTAGTGCGACCAGTGGAGCAAGATGCGGCTGCTTTGAATCGTCGGATTCGTACCACTCTAGGAAACCGAACACGAGATACAGCATGTTCGCGCCGGATTCTTCTATCGCCGTCTTGGCGGCACTTGCGATCTTGCGGCTCAGCGTGTCGAGATGCTCGTGGTAGCACAATACCGGAAGTGACACGGCGCTGTTGTTGCCTTTACTCAGGTCGAAGGACGTGTTCCAGCCGAGTTCGTCGGCAAAATCCTTTGCGGGCGGCACTTCGCCGCCTCCGACATCCGGCTTCGGGACGGCCAGAAACGCGAGTTTTTCGGTGTCGCGGAGATGCTGGAACACGGCGTCGATGGAGACATCGACCACGCGAAGGGACGATGCAGGGGAATGCCGGAAGTTGAGGAGCTTGTTGCGATTGGTAATGTCGAGAAGCCGCGTGCGGATTCGGTCCAGGCCGATCTCCGTGCTTCCCGTCAGGAAATCAGCACTGATGCTGTGCGCGGTCGAGTTGGCTGTTTCATTGGCTCCATTCTGCATAGAGTTGTTTATCTCCCAATCGGCACTTCTGCGTTATCTCTTCATCTCGCGTACAATTCCGGAACGCGGCCTATGCGACATCTGCCCGCTTGAACCTGCGGCGTGCGCCATGGCGGATGTGCAGCACTTCAACCTGCTTCTGCTTTTCCAGCAAGCGGAATATCGCGCGATAAATATGCGGCTTATTGCCGTACAGCAAATGCCTGAACTTATCACTCTCGGGCGTCTCCGGGTACCGGTTCGGCATCTCTTCCAGGCTGAGGATCGCTTTCTTGAACCCGCGATGCCATTTCAGGGCTGCTTCGGAATCCTCGGCGTTGATCTGAACGTACAGGAGGGCGAGATCGCGCTCGGCGCGAGCCGTGAGACTAACGAGGTATGCCATGAGTGGCTTCGAAGTCCGCGAAAAACTCCCTCGCGGGACGCAACTTGCCTTGCTTTGCGTCCGCCAGTCCCTGCCGGATTCCCTCTCCGGGATCGGCGCTGGCAGCAATGTCGAGCAGACGCTGATAGGCTTCTGCGTCCTGTACGATGGCCGCCGCCTTTCCCTTTACGGTCAGCACCACGGGGCGCTTGGTCTTCTTGAGCTGTTTCATGAAATCGCCGGACCGGCGGCGAAACGTTGTCAGCGATTGGATGTCGTTCGTGATGTCAAGCATGGGATCGTTCCTATTGAGGCACCTTTCTAGGTGCTATCAGAATAGCGCTTTTGTGTAGAGAAGAAAATGCTGGGGGAGGCAGCATTTGTTAGCCGCCGCGGATGGCGGTGATGAAATGGAGTTCGCTCGTTGGGGCGACGGATTCCATGAGGCCCAGAGGGGTGATTTCGTCATCGATGGCGATGGCGATGTTGGGGCGGAGTCGGTTGTTTTCGAGGAGCCGGTCGTCGAAGCCGGGATATTGCGCTTCGAGATTGGCGATGATCTGACGGACGGTTGCGCCTTCGATGTCGAGAACGGCGCGTCCGTCCGTCAGATGCCTCAAGAGAGTGGGGATGAAGACTTTTGGCACCAGATCGCCTCCATGATGGCGGGTGGATTCATGGGCAGCCGCGTGAGACGTGTGCCGATGGCGTGGGTGATGGCGTTGGCGATGGCGGCTTGCGGCGGGATGATGTTAGCCTCGCCCACACCTCGAACTCCGAAGGGATGACCGGGATTTGGCACCTCGACGATGATGGTTTCAATCATCGGTACGTCGAGGGCGGTGGGCATGCGGTAGTCGAGAAAACTGGAATTCATCATGCGTCCGTCGGTGCTCATGAAGTACTCTTCGTTGAGCGCCCAGCCGATGCCCTGAACGGAGCCGCCCTGCATCTGGCCTTCGACATAGGCAGGATGAATGGCGCGGCCGGCGTCCTGTACGCAGGTGAATCGAAGGATGGTGGTCTTGCCAGTCTCCGGGTCGATTTCGACATCGACGATGGCACCGGCGAAAGAGCCTCCGGCCCCACGCGGATTGACTGCGGCACGGCCGACGATGGGTCCGCCGGTGTCAGCAATTTGGGAGGCAAGATCTTTGAAGCCGATGGAGTGAGCCCCCGATTTGTAGATGCCGCCTTCGGCTGAGACGGAGTCTGGTGAGACTTCCCACAGTTTTGCTGCGCGTTCTTTCATCTGGCGAACGACGTCCTGTGCGGCTTCGTAGGCAGCCCAACCGGTGGCGAAGGTAGTGCGACTGCCGCCGGTTACGCCGGTGTAGCCGATGGAGTCTGTATCGACGATGGTGGGGTGAATGTCTGCAGCCTGGAGGCCGAGCACTTCAGCAGCCTGCATGGAGATGGAGGTGCGGGAACCTCCGATGTCGGTTGAGCCTTCGATCAGGTTGACACTGCCGTCCGCGGTGACGTTAAGGGTGCAGCTTGAGGGGAGGCCGATGTTGAACCAGAAGCCGAGAGCGACGCCGCGTCCTTTGTTGGGACCGGTGAGTGGGGACTTGTAGTGCGCGGAATTCTTCATCGCCTGGAGAACTTCGATGCAGCCGATGCGAGGGAACTTGGGGCCGTCGGCGCGGCGGGTGCCTTCTTTGGCGGCGTTCTTCAGACGCAGGTCGATGGGATCGATGTCGAGTTTGTAGGCGAGTTCATCGATGACCGACTCGACGGCGAAGGCAGAGTTGGGGGCACCTGGGGCTCGGTAGGCGGCGGTGCTGGGTTTGTTAACGACGACGTCGTAACCATCGATGAGGACGTTTGCGAGATCGTAGCAAGCGAAGGCGGTCATGGCTCCGGGAACCACCATTGCGCCCGGGTAAGCACCGGCTTCAAAGGCGAGATAGGCTTGGGCGGCGGTGATCGTGCCGTCTTCCTTTGCGCCGATTTTGACCTTCATGTAGGAGCCAGGAGTGGGACCTGTGGCCTCAAAGACAGCCTGGCGGGGCATGAGGATTTTTACGGGTCGACCAGACTTCTTTGAGAGGAGGGCGGCCACAGGTTCAAGATAGACATTGATTTTGCCACCGAAGCCGCCGCCGATTTCCATCGGAGTGACTTTGATTTGAGAGACGGGGAGGTCGAGGATAGCGGCAGTAGCATCGCGGACCGCGAAGGAGCCCTGAGTGCTGCACCAGATGCTGATGCGGCCATCGTTGTTCCAGAGGGCGGTGGCATTTTGAGGTTCGATGTAACCCTGGTGGACGGTGGCGGTGTTGAATTCGCGCTCGACGATCAGGTCGGCTGCGGCGAAGCCTGCCTCGGTGTCGCCGATTGAGAAGCGGATGTGATCGGCGATGTTCGAGACCTTGCCGGTGTCTACGCCGAGTTCTTTCGTTGTGAGGTCTTGGTGGATGATGGGCGCAGAGGGCTGCATTGCCCCAGGCGCGGTGAGCACGCAGGGAAGTACTTCGTATTCGACAACGATGAGGCTGGCAGCTTCTTCGGCGATGTGGGCGTTGACGGCAGCGACTGCGGCAACTGCGTGTCCTCGGTAGAGGACTTTGTCGCTTGCGAGAACATTGCCACGGGCATAGGCGAGCGGGGTTGCGCCTTCGCCAAGGTCGACCATTTTTTTGCCATCCACCTGGGGAAAGTCTTTGGTGGTGATAACGGCATGAACGCCGGGGAAGGCTTCGGCTCTGGATGTGTCGATCCGCTTGATGCGGGCGTGGGAATGGGGGCTGCGAAGGATGAAGCCACGAAGCAGGCCGGCCATCTGGAAGTCCGCTCCGTAGAGTGCGCGACCGGTGACTTTGTCGGCACCGTCGTGACGGATGGGACGGGTTCCGATTACTGAGAATTTCATGCCTGCATCTCCCGAGCGGCCTGTTGGACGGCCTTGATGATTTTGTCGTAGCCGGTGCAGCGGCAGAGGTTGTTGGAGAGGAAAAAGCGGATGCGTTCTTCGGTAGGGTTGGGTTCTTTTTCGAGCAAAGTTTTGGTGGCAACGATGAAGCCTGGTGTGCAGATGCCGCACTGCAGGGCGGCGTTTTCGAGAAAGGCTTTCTGGATGGGGTGGAGTTCGTTGCCGCAGGCGATGCCTTCGATGGTGGTGATCTTGCGGCCCTCGGCTTCGACGCCGAGGACGAGGCAGGAGGTGACGAGGCGGCCATCGAGAGTGATGGTGCAGGAGCCGCAGTTGCCATCGTTGCAGCCCTCTTTGGTGCCGGTCATGTTCAAGGTGTCGCGGAGGACTTCAAGAAGGCTCTGGCGAGGTTCGCAGAGGAAGTCTCTTTCTTCGCCGTTGATGGTGGTGTGGACGTGCGTTTTGGACTGCATGGTTAGCTGTGCTCCTGGGCGTGTTTGATGGCTTCTTCAAGGGCTCGACGGGTGAGAACGGCGCAGAGATGCCGCCGATACTCGGCTGTGCCACGCATGTCGGAGATCGGCTGGGCAGCTGACCTGGCGAGTTCGGCAGCGGCTTCAATAGATGCGGCATTCACGCGCTTGCCCTTGAGTGAGTCGCCTGCGGCCTGGACAAAAAGCGGTATGGGGGCAACTGAGGAGAGCGCGATGCGGGCATCTATGAAGGTGCCGTTGTTGAGTACGACGCTGGCACCGACGCCAGCGACGGCGATGTCCATTTCGTTGCGCGGGATGAAGCGCAGGTAGTGCGATCCGGAAGATTTCCTGGGGGCCGGGAAGTTCAAGGAGACCAGTATTTCGCCGGGGAGGAGCGCATTCTTTCCCGGGGAAAGGCAGAAGTTTTCGACGGCGATGTGGCGCTCGCCTTTGAGGTTCGCGACACGGCATTTTGCCCGGAGGGCGATGAGGAGGGGAACGGAATCGGCGCTGGGCGCGGCGTTGCAGAGGTTGCCGCCGAGGGAGGCGCGGCCTTGAATCTGGGTGCCGCCGATGATAGAGCAGACTTCGGCCAGGGACGGGTAGTGTTGTCGCACGGTGGCGTTGTCATGAATTTCTGCACAACAGACCGCAGAGCCTATCGTGAGGCCGTTCGATTCATGGAACGAGATTTCGTTCAATTCGGGGACACGCTTGATGTCGAGGACGAGGTCGGTCTGTTTGCGTCCAGCACGGAGTTGGACGAGCAGGTCTGTGCCACCAGCGAGCAGGTACGCGCCGGGATGGCTGTCGAGTTGGACCAGCGCGTCGGCGAGCGTAGTAGGGGAATTGTAGTCAAACCACTTCACGGGGAAGGAACTCCTTGGGCGTAGATGGACGCTTGATTTAATGAGGGTATCACTGAGTTGGGGGTTGTGTTGTGTTAGTTTGGGCGCAAGGATTCCAATATTTTTCAATTCAGGTTCACCGTTTTTGCGATGGGGATTGCGGTCTGCGGAACTGCGCTCGGGCAGGGCACGGACTCGCAGGAGTTCCGGACTGCAGTAGCACCATTTTTCGAGAAGAATTGTTTGTCGTGCCATAGTGCGCGTGCGAAGGCCGGTGGGCTCAGCCTCGAGGATTCGCAGTTTGGGGGAGAAGTATGGGCGAAGTTGCTGGATAAGCTGCGCACGGGAAGAATGCCACCGCTCGGTGCGCCGCAACCCACGAAAGAGGAAGTGGCTGCAGTGTCGGGGTGGATCGAAAATACGCGCGGGTTGAAGAGTGCTGAGAGTGAGCCGGGGCGGGTGACAACGCGTCGATTGAATCGTGCGGAATACAACAACACGGTGAGGGATTTGTTGGGCGTTGCGTTGCGGCCGGCTGACGAGTTTCCTCTGGATGATGCGGGTTATGGGTTTGACACGATCGGCGACGTACTGTCCGTTTCTCCGATGTTGATGGAGAAATACATTGCTGCGGCGCGGCGGCTCTCGACTGTGGCGGTTTACGGGGAAAAGGCAGCGGCGAAGCCGACAAAGCTAGTCCGATACATGAGCAAGAAGTCGCAGGATGATCCGACGCCGGGGGCCTTGCCATTCTCGGTTCGCGGTGCGATTTATGGAAGCTTTCGATTTCCGGTGAGCGGAGAGTATGAGTTGCGTATGCGAGTGGGCAATTACCGGCCGCGACTGGCTGCTTCTCTCCGTCGCGCAGAACTGTTCCGGAAGCCGACGGTAAATCAAGCCGAGCGCGAAGAACTGATCCGATTGAACCGGAGTGAGTATCCATCGGTGCAGATGGTCTTGAATCTTGATGGTGAGGCAGTTCTTACGGAAAGCGTCGAGGGCAATGTCGATTATCAGTATGCGCATGGCGAGTCTGTGGCGAGGGTGAAGGTGAAGGCAGGAGAGCATAGTTTCCGCGCTTCATTTCCGTCGTTTGCCGCTATCGAAAATCCGCTCGACAACATGAACGACGACGGGCGGAGAAAGCTGTTTATCGATTATGTGGATGTTGTGGGTCCGTTTACTGTGGCGGCTGAGAAGCCGGAGAGTTACCAGCGCCTGTTCGTCTGTAAGGAAAAGTCGGCGGCGTGTGCGGAGCGCATTCTAGGTGGAGTGGCTCGGCGGGCGTACCGGCGCAGTGTGACGGAGCAAGAGTTGCGGGAACTGACAGATCTGGCGGCAATGGTGCGTCGTGAGGGAGATTCTTTCGAGGAGAGCATTCGCGTCGGTTTGCAGGCAGTTCTGCTGTCGCCGCATTTTCTCTTTCGGGCAGAGCCTGTTAGTGCAGGGGCGGAGTTAGTGAGTGAGTTTGATCTAGCTTCACGCATTTCATATTTTCTTTGGAGCAGCCTTCCCGATGACGAATTGCTGCTAGCAGCGGAGTTGGGGACATTGCGGCAACCGGCAGTACTGGCGGCGCAAGTGCAGCGGATGTTGGGCGACTCAAAGTCTGATGCGCTGGTTGAAAACTTTGCAGGGCAGTGGCTTGGCTTGCGCCTGATGGAGAGGCGCAAGCCGGATCCGAAACGCTTTCCGCTTGTCGATGATGAACTGCTTGAATCGATGCGGCGGGAGACGATTCTGTTCGCCCGAGAGATCCTCAGGGAGGACCGGAGCGTTATTGAGTTTCTAGATGGGCGATTCACCTATCTGAATGGGCCGCTGTCGAGGCACTACGGGGTCGGGAGTGTTAGAGGGGAGAGCTTCGAGCGTGTTGCTCTGCCGAATGGGCGTCGCGGGGGTGTGGTGACCCAAGGCTCTGTTCTAAGTTTGTCGTCTTACGCGACGCGGACTTCGCCGGTATTGCGCGGGCGATGGGTTCTGGAGAATTTGCTGGGTACGCCGCCGCCTCCTCCCCCTCCAGACATTCCAGCGCTGGTGGAAGCGAATCTGGGAAGCGCTGCATCCTTGCGGACGCGGCTCGAACAGCATCGTGCGAACCCGAGTTGTGCGGTCTGTCATGACCAGATGGATCCGATCGGATTTGGTCTTGAGAACTTTGATGCTGCGGGAGCTTGGCGTGATCGCGACGGGAATTTCCCGGTAGACAGTTCCGGGACTTTCCCTGGCGGAGCGAAGTTCAATGGGCCTGAGGAATTGCGGCAGTCGCTGCGAAGTGAATCGCCTAAGTTTGTGCGGACCTTCACGGAGAAGTTGATGACTTATGCGCTGGGTCGCGGAGTTGAAGCGGGTGACAGGGAGACAGTGGATGGCATCAACTCGCGTTTGGCCGCAAATGGATACAGAATGGGAATGTTGGTAGAAGAGATTGTGAAGAGCAAGCCTTTTCAGATGCGCGGTAAGGGTCAAGGAGTAGCCATTGCAACCAAGTAAACGAATGGATCGACGTACGCTGCTGCGCGGAGTGGGGACGGCGCTGGCGCTGCCGATGCTCGATGCGATGGTGCCGGGCCTGCTGCAAAGTGCGAATCCGGCCCCTTGTCGAATGGCCTTTTTATATGTTCCAAACGGCATCATGATGGAGCACTGGATTGTGGATCAAAAGCCTGGGGTGACGGCCCTGCCTGGTACCTTGCCGAGTGTCAGTTCGGTGCTTGCGCCGTATGGCGAAGACCTCTTGTTTATTGGCGGATTGACCCAGAACGGGGGCAGGGCATTGGGGGATGGGCCAGGGGACCACGGGCGGGCCGGAGCGAATTATCTGACCTGTGTGCACCCGAAGAAAACGAACGGGCGGGATCTGCAGGCGGGAGTTTCTGTGGATCAGATTGCGGCACAGCGGATGAAGGGCAAGACGAGGCTGGCGTCACTGGAGCTGGGATGTGAAGAAGGTGTGCAGGGCGGGAGTTGTGACAACGGCTATAGCTGCGCTTATAGCAACAGCATCTCGTGGCGAACTCCTTCAGCGCCGAATCCGGCGGAGATTCGTCCGCGCGCCGTATTTGAGAGGCTGTTTGGTGCAGCGGATCTCGAAGCCGATCCGCTGCGACGAGCCAGGCAAGCGAAGTATGAGCGGAGCATTCTCGATGTAGTCACTGGAGACGCCAAGCGGCTGTCAGCGAGTCTGGGTGGAGCGGACCGCCGGAAGATGGATGAGTATCTGGATTCGATTCGTGATGTCGAGCAGCGCATACAGGCCGCCGAGCGCAATCGCACACCGGCAAAGCGGCCAGAGATGCCGACCCCGGATGTGAGCGTGCCGTCCGAATTTGGTGAGCACGCCCGGATCATGATCGACTTGCTCACGCTGGCGTTTCAGACTGATGCGACGCGAGTGGCGACTTTGCTGCTGGCGCTGGAGCAGAGTCCGCGGGCCTACCCGGAGATTGGAATTCCTGAGGCGCATCACGGGTTGACGCACCATCAGGGCGACGGAGAGAAGATTGCGAAAGTGATCGAGATCAACCGGTATCACATGAAGCAGTTTGCGTATCTGGTGCAGAAGTTCAAAGCGACTCCGGATGGCGACGGCACACTACTGGATCACGTGATGGTGACTTATGGCAGTGGGTTGAGTGATGGTAATGCTCATGACCACGCGAACCTGCCGCTGGTAGTGGCTGGGCGAGGGTGCGGGACCTTGAAGCCTGGGCGCTATGTGCGGCATCCGAACGAGACCCCAATGGCCAATCTATTTATCGCGATGCTGGACCGCATGGGCGTGCCCGTGGAGACATTGGGCGATAGCAACGGGCAACTTGGCTACTTGAGTTTGTAGCAGAGTTGTGGATTCGATTCGCTATTTCGCTATCTTCGAGAGATGACGTTTGATTTGCCGCGCCTGCTTCTGCTTTTCCTTTCGATAGTTTCGATAGCCTGGTCCAAGGAAATCAAAGATATCGAATTCGCTCGTCCGCATGGCTATTCGCTGACGTTGGATGCTTGGCGACCGGACGATGCGCAAGTGCGCGGAGCCGTCATTCTTGTCCACGGTGGAGGTTGGGAGGCGGGTGACAAGCGCACGTATATTGGTCCGTGGTTTACGACGCTGACTGCTGCAGGCATTCCATGGTTCACCATCAACTACCGCCTTGCACCGAGATTTCCGCATCCTGCTGCGGTTGAGGATATCGAAGCTGCTGTTGCGTGGGTTCGTGGGCACGCACGCGAATATCAGGTCGATCCAGACAGGATTGTTCTAATGGGCGAATCTGCTGGTGGTCATCTCGCCGCCCTTGCGGCGCTGAGGGACAAAGTGAAAGTTGCCGGGCTGGTGAGTTTTTACGGGATTCACGATATTCCCCAGTGGAAAATCCAGCGGGGCGAGCTACCGCGAAACATTGCGCTCTATCTGCCGCAGGCCAATGATGCTGCCTTGGTTGAAGCTTCGCCGATCACTTACGTCAAGCGCGGCCAGGCTCCGGTATTGCTGGTGCATGGAACAGCGGATCAAGGTGTGCCTTGGCAGCAGTCTCAATCATTCTGTGAGGCTACGCGCAAAGTGGGTGCCCGCTGTGACATGCAGCTGATAGAGGGGGCACCGCACGGGGTCGAAAATTGGGAGAAGGAATTGCGCTTTCAAATCTGGAAGGCTCCCACCGTTGCATGGCTGCATCGCCAGCTGCGTTGAGTTTGTGTCGCGAGCAATTCACAAAACGGTACAATCGCCGCAGTGCAAATGACAAGTGGTAGTGAAGGCAATCGAATGAAGTATGCATGGTTTGTTGTGGCACTCCTTATGCCGGTGGCGCTGCTGAACTACATGGATCGGCAGATGCTGGCGGCGATGAAGTTTTCACTGATGACGGATATCCCCGACATTGGCTCGGAAGCGAGCTGGGGCAAGATTCTCGCGTTGTTCAAGTGGACCTATGCCTTTCTGAGTCCGGTCGGTGGCTATCTGGCTGATCGGTTCAGTCGGCGGCATGTTATTGCTGCGAGTCTGGTGGTCTGGTCTGCTGTAACCTGGGCCACCGGGCATGCGACGAGTTATGACCAGTTACTGATCACCAGGGCCGTTATGGGTATCAGCGAGGCGTTCTACCTTCCGGCCGCTCTGGCACTGATCGCCGACTACCACTATGGCCCTACGCGGTCTCGCGCAGTCGGCCTGCATCAGATGGGTATTTATGCCGGCGTCATTGTTGGAGGTTTTAGCGGGTATGCGGCGGATAGCGCAACGCTTGGCTGGCGGTGGATGTTTGAAGTTTGCGGGCTGGTTGGTGTGGTTTATGCGGTGCCGTTATTTTTGTTGATACGGAATGCACCGACGGTGGCGAAGGAGGTGCTGGAGCGTCACAGCCCGGGCAGTGCACTACGGGAATTGCTGAGCAACCGGTCGTTCCTGCTGCTGGTGTTTTACTTTACCCTTCCGGCAATGGCGGGATGGATTGTTCGTGACTGGATGCCTGCGATCCTCAAGGCTGAATTTGGGATTGGCCAAGGAAAGGCTGGTGTTTCGGCTACGCTCTACTGGATGGTGGCGGCGATTCTGGCGGCATTTGTGGGTGGTTGGGGAGCGGACCGCTGGATGCAGCGGACTGACCGTGGGCGCATCTACACAAGTTCTCTCGGGATTGTGCTGATTGTCATTGCCATGCTTGGAGTTGGATACTCGCCACAGACAGGCATGCTTGGGGTTGCGATCGGCTTCCTGATTCTTTTTGGACTGGGATGGGGCTTTTTCGATACAAACAATATGCCGATTCTGTGTCAGATTACGCGTCCACATTTGAGAGCCACCGGGTACGGGATCATGAACCTGGTGAGCATCAGTTGCGGAGGGATTGCGGACTTGGGATTTGGAATGTTGCGGGATGCGCATGTGCCGCTGATGACGATCTTCGGTATCTTCGCGAGCGTCGCGCTCTTCTCGATTTTGCTGGTGCTGTCGATCCGGCCGCAAGCGGTGGAGACGGCGCATTGAGTTAGGGCACGATCGAATCACACGACGACTGCATATGGAAAGGATGGCAATCGGAATGATCGTTAGTGACGAATATTTGGAATTGCTAACCAAGCACCGGCCGGAACTGCCTCGAACGGCGGCTGAGCATGGCCGGATGGTGGAAGTGCCTGCGCTTGAGATGCTGCTGCACCTGGTGGAAGAACACGGGCTGCGTCAGGCCGATTTCGTTGCGGCTCTTGGATCAAGACCTTATGTAAGCCAAATCTTCACTGGCAGGCGAAAGATCACCCGTGGAGTGGCCGAAAAGCTTGCAGGTGTTTTGAAAGTGAGCGCTGCGACTTTCCATATCATCTAAGCGGTGGCGCTTCGGGCGTGGAAGACGCAGTGCGCGTTACAGTATTCACATGTTCTGCAAACTCTTTGTCGCCAGTGCCTTTGCGCTGTCGTTGCTTAGTGCTCAAACTCGCATTCCTGTTGTACTCTCCACCGATGTTGGTAACGAGATCGATGACCAGTGGGCGATTGTGTATCTGCTGCTTCACCCGACTTTTGACGTGAAGGGCATTCTTTCGGCGCACGCCCCCAGCATCAGTCCGCCTGCGGGAAAGGTTTCTCTCGGCATTCTTCGTTCTGTTGTTGAAGACCGCATGGGGATGCGGTCTCATCCGCCGCTCATCGAGGGTGCCAGCCTGCCTCTTGTTTCGAAGATGCAGCCGCAATCCAGCCCCGCAGTGGACTTTCTCATCCAGACCTCACAGGGCTACGACGAAAACAATCGACTGCAAGTCTTGAATATTGGAGCGATCACCGACGTTGCCTCGGCGATTCTCAAAGACCCCACGATCACGAAACGGATTCGTGTGCTGAATATGGGTTTCAACAACGCGACGCAAGGAGGCAACGAGTTCAATATTGCCAACGATCCTATGGCGATGCAGGTGGTTCTCGATTCTGATGTCCCGCTCGTGACAGGGCCCGGCGACGTGTGCCGTCGCGATCTGGCGCTTACGCTCGATCAGGCTCGTACAATGGTTGCCGGTCGTGGGCCGATTGGCGAATGGCTCTGGACTGAGTTTCTCGCCTGGTACTACCGCCATGTGAAGCCGATCCGGAAAGACGATTTCAGCAAGCCTTGGATGATTTGGGACAACATTGTTCTGGCGCATCTGCTCGGGATGACGGAGTCTCGCGATGAGGTGCGCCCATCGATGAGCCTGGCAATGAGTTTTGAAGCTCAACCGAATGCTGCGCGACGTATCACGTGGATCACGCGTGTCGATAGTCGCCGACTTTGGGCGGACTTTCTCGCGCGCCTCGATCTTTATCAGGCCACACACGCCATTCCGGGGCGGTGACTGAATTGCTCCACAGCTTAAAATCGCGGGTGCCCGATGGTGCCGTCGATGCAAACCCAAATTGAAGGGTAGGAACATTGCCACAAGTTTACGGAGGTGAGTATTATGGGCATCACAACTCTTTCCAGTCGCGAGTTTAATCAGGATTCGAGCCGCGCCAAGAAGGCGGCATTGGATGGACCGGTTTTCATTACGGATCGTGGCCGACCGGCGCATGTCCTGCTTAGTATTGAGCAATACCAACAACTTTCAGGTGGCAAAAAGAAGATTGCCGATTTACTTGCTATGCCGGGTGCGGAAGATATAGAACTGGAGATTCCGAAACTGCAAGATCTGGCGAAGCCCGCAGAGTTGTCCTGATGTTTCTCTGGATACTAATGTTGTTTTGGAACTGCGGAAGGTTCGCCTTGGAACTGGTAATGAGCGGGTGGCGAAATGGTCGGACAGCGTGGATGCAGGAGAACTCTACTTGTCGGTGATTACGATACAGGAGCTGGAAATCGGAATCCTGCTCGCCGAACGACGTGACGTGCTGCAGGGTGAGAAGCTTCGCCTCTGGTTCACGCAGCAGGTGCTCCCTGCTTTTTCCGGACGGATCTTACCCGTAGATACGGCGGTTGCGCAGGCTAGCGCAAGGCTTCATGTGCCCGACCCGAAGCCGATTCGGGACAGGCTCATTGCTGGCACTGCACTTGTTCATGGCATGACAGTGGTGACGCGCAATGTCGCTGATTTTGAGAGGACTGGCGTATCGATTTTGAATCCCTGGAGAGATTGAGCGATCTCAACACTAGCTTGTGCGAGAATCATAAGTTTCCCTATGCCTGAACTGCGACGCGACCCTGTAACGGGGCGATGGGTGATTATTTCGGTAGAGCGAGCCCGGCGACCGAGCGACTTCGTGAGAATTCCGGTGACCGGACCGACGAATCGTTTTTGCCCGTTCTGCTCAGGACACGAATCCAAGACTCCGCCGGAGATCATGGGCTTTCGCCCCGACGGCGGACATGCGAATGATCCGAACTGGTCTTTGCGCGTGGTGCCAAACAAGTTTCCCGCCTTGCGTGTTGAAGGGAACCTGGATCGAAGCGGCGATGGGCTTTATGACCGTATGAATGGAGTAGGTGCGCACGAGGTGATCATCGAATCGCCCAAGCATGAGTTGTTTCTCTCGGAGTGTTCGGAGAAGGCAGTTGAGGAGTTGTTCTGGGCGTTCCGGGAGCGGATCCGGGATCTAAAGAAGGATGGCCGGATGCGGTACATCGTGTGCTTCAAGAATCACGGTGAGATGGGCGGGGCGACGCTTGAGCATACGCATTCTCAGATCATTGGACTACCGATTGTTCCAAAGCGCGTGCAGGAGGAAATTGACGGCGCGCGGAAGTACTTTGAATTTCGTGAGCGCTGTATCTGGTGCGATATGGTGCGGCAGGAATTGGAGAGCGGGTCACGGATGATTCTTGAGACGGATCATTTTGTGGCAGCTTCACCTTATGCGCCACGCTTTCCGTTTGAGACCTGGGTAGTGCCTCGGCACCACAGCAGCCACTTTGAAGATTCGACGCCGCAGACAATTCACAATCTTGGCTGGGTGATGCGGACTTTGTTGCGGCGCATCGATAAGGTGCTGGAGCGGCCTAGCTTCAATTTTGTGATCCATACTGCCCCGGTGCATGAGGGGGCGATGGAGCATTTTCACTGGCATATCGAGATCATCCCCCGCTTGACGAAGATTGCCGGGTTTGAATGGTGCACGGGCTTTTATATCAATCCGACTCCACCGGAAGAAGCGGCAAAGTTTTTGCGCGACGCGGGCATGGTTTGAAGTGTTAGTGTCTTAGATCATGGACAGCTTTCGACCCATTTCGCGCCGTATCGGCATGAAGCCGCCACCGCAAGGGAAGGCAAGCCCGGCAGAGAAGGTGCCAGTTCCATCAACGCAGAGCAACCTGAGAGCAACCAGCCGTACCTTTGAGCTGAAAGGGGAGATCCACCGGAAGTTGATCAGCGTTCTGAATATAGACAAGGTCAACCTGTTGCCGCGCGACCGCGTGCGGATGGAGATCGGGCGCGTTGTCGAGAAACTGCTGCAGGAGCAGCGGGTGCCGATGACGACGGCGGAAGAGAACCAGATCATCGAAGAGGTGCTCGATGAAGTATTTGGTCTGGGGCCACTGGAACCCCTACTGAAAGAACCGTCCATCTCCGACATTCTGATCAACGGACCGAACAAAGTTTATGTGGAGCGTTTTGGCAAGCTGATGCTGACGGGGATCCGGTTTAAAGACAACGCGCACCTGCTGCATGTGATCGAGAAAATTGTCTCGAAGGTGGGACGACGCGTTGATGAAGCGAATCCGATTGTGGACGCTCGATTGCCGGACGGCAGTCGCGTGAATGCGATCATTCCACCGCTTTCGCTTGATGGGCCATCGATGTCGATACGCCGTTTTGGCAAGCATGTCATTACGAGCGAGGAGCTGATCGAGAAGCGGACGATCATGAAGTCGATGCTGGAGTTTATTGCGGCGTGTGTAGCGGCGAAGACGACGATTCTGATCTCGGGCGGAACGGGTAGCGGCAAGACGACGACGCTGAATGCGATCTCGCGTTTTATCCCTGAAGAGGAGCGCATTGTGACGATCGAGGATACGGCCGAATTGCAGTTGCAGCAGCGGCACGTGGTGAAGTTTGAAACGCGCCCTCCGAATTTGAACAAAGAGGGTGGTATTAACCAAAGGGCATTAGTAAGGACAGCGCTGCGCATGAGGCCAGATCGCATCATCATTGGAGAGTGCCGCGGTGGCGAGGCGCTGGACATGCTGCAGGCTATGAATACGGGCGTGGAAGGATCGATGACGACGATCCACGCCAACACGCCGCGCGACGCATTTTCGCGACTGGAAGCGATGATGCTGATGGCGGACCTCGAGATTCCGTCGAAGGTGCTGATTCAGCAGTTGGCGAGTGCGATCAAGATGGTCTGCCAGGTTGCAAGACTGCAGGATGGCTCGCGAAAGATTACTTCGATTGCGGAGGTGGTGGGCGTGGAAGATGGCCGTGTGATGACGCAGGACATTTTCTTCTTTGAGCGCACGGGTATGTCGCCGGACGGAAAAGTGCAGGGGCGCTTTCGCTGGAGCGGAGTTCAACCGAAGATACTCGACCGCCTGAGGATGGCAGGAATTAAGTTGAGGCCGGATATTTTCGATGAAGTTGTGGAGGTGAATCTCTAATGACACGACGTGAGATGGCGTTGACGAGTTTGGCGGTTGCGACTTCATTGAATGCGGAAACAGCGCCTGAGGCGCGATTTGATCCGGTTGCTTATTCGCGGGAACGTTATAAGACGGCTCCGTTGCGTTTGAAGTTTAATTCGACCACTCCAGCTGCTACCCGGGCCTGGCAGCGAAAGTTGCGCACGAAGTTGAGCGAACTGGTTGGAGGGTTTCCGCAGAACCCGAGTCCGTTACGACCGAGGGTGCTTGAGACGAAGGACCTTGGAACTTACACGCGCGAGAAGATTGTGTTTACGAGCCGTGAGGGCATGGAAGTGCTGACCTATCTGGCGAAGCCGAAGGCAGTGGCCGGGGCTTTGCCGGTAATGGTTTGTGTGCCAGGGCATGGGCGTGGTGTTGATGACATTGTGGGGATTGATGAGAAGGGGAACCAGCGCAGCGTAGCGAGTGGGTATCAGGCGGATTTCGCTTTGCAGTTTGTGGAGCAAGGGGTCGCGGCACTCGCGATTGAGCCACTGGCTTTTGGATATCGACGTGATCCTATCAACGTTGCCAAGGGGCCGAACCAGAATAGTTGCCAGCCGGCGGCTGGCGCGGCGTTGCTGCTGGGCGAAACGATGGTTGGATGGCGTGTCTATGACGTGATGCGGGCGATCGATTATGTAGAGACGCGCAAAGATCTTGATGCCAAGCGCGTTGGTTGTGTCGGGATCTCGGGTGGCGGTACCTGTACCCTGTTTGCGACTGCACTCGATACGAGGATTCAGGTAGCGATGGTATCTGGGTATCTGAACACTTTTCGTGACTGCATCCTGTCGCTATCGCACTGCATGGACAACTATGTGCCAGGTATTCTGAACTGGGCGGAGATGAGCGATGTGGCGGGCTTGATCGCGCCTCGGCCTCTGTTTTTTGAGAGCGGCGAACTGGACCGGATCTTTCCGCTTGCCGGCTTCAAAGAAGGTTTTGAAGGGACGCGCAAGGTGTATGAGTCGTTAGGTGCGTCGGATGTACTGGGGATGGAAATCCATCCTGGAGCGCACGTGTTTCACGGTGTGAAGGGTGTACCCTATATTGCTAAAAATCTGAAAGGGGCTTAGCAGATGCGGCTCTTGAGTTTGTTATTGCTCGCATTGGCGATGCCTGGCGCTGTCGAGAAGATTTATCTCGTGTCTCGAGGAGATGCCGGAGAGCGCTACGAGCGTGTTGAAGCAAGGGCGCATTTTGTGATCGACCCCAAGCTTGCGGCGAACCAGATCATTCGCGATATTGACCGTGCACCTCTGGACGCAAAGGGGATGGTGCGTTTTAGTGCCGACCTCGTGGTCTTGAAGCCGAGGGACCCGGCAACAGGGAACGGAACGATTCTGTTTGAAGTCTCAAACCGCGGCGGCAAGGGATTATTGGGCATGTTTGGCGAGGCTTCGCTGATGGAGCAGGGCTACACACTGGTGTGGGTGGGCTGGCAGTGGGATGTGCCGGTGTCGCCGGATCTGCTGCGCGTTTATGCGCCACTGACGCAGGGTGTGGATGCGATGATTCGCAGCGAGTTTGTGCCGCATGCGAAGGTGACTTCGATGAATCTTGGGGATCGCAACATGCAGGCTTATGTGGCGAGCGGGGCACTAAGTTTGACGGTGCGCGATTCGCGGGATGGCAAGCGGCAGGAGATTCGCGGAGGTTGGAGTTTGAATGCCGCCAAGACCGGGATCGAGATGCCGACGGGGTTTCAGCCGTATCAGATCTATGAAGCGATCTATGCGACGAAGGATCCGGTGGTGGCGGGGACAGGGCTTGCAGCGATTCGAGATGTGATCAGTTTCTTGCGCTATGAACGAGCGGATACTACTTTGCTGGGGGATCAGAGTCGGCACCTGAAACGGGCGTTGGCGTTTGGAACTTCGCAGAGCGGGCGATTCCTACGCCAGTATCTCTACGATGGATTCAATAGCGATGAGAAGGGCCGCAAGGTGTTTGATGGCGTGTGGGCGAATGTTGGTGGAGCCGGGCGCGGCAGTTTCAATATCCGTGGTGCACAGCCGAGTCGGGACGGGCATCCGAGTTTCAATTTCTTCTATCCGAGTGATCTGTTTCCGTATACCGATTTGCCTTTGATGGATGCGGAGACGGGTGTGACGGATGGTTTGCTTGCGAAGGTGAAGGATGCGCCGAAGGTTTTCTATACAAATGGAAGCTATGAATATTGGGGCCGGAATGCGGCGCTGATTCATGTGACGCCCGACGGGAAGGCGGATGCGGCAATCGCACCGAACACGCGTATATATTATGTTGCGAGCAGCCAGCACGGGCCGGGTACTTTGCCGCCACCGCTGCGTGGTGGAGTGAATGCTTCGAACATGAACGACTATCGGCCGATGTACCGCGCGCTGTTGGTGGCAATGAATGCGTGGGTGAAGGATGGCGTTGCGCCTCCGGATAGCCGTTATCCGCGAATCGATCGCGGGGAACTGGTGCCGTTTGAGAGCGTGAAGAATCCTGCTGTGCCAAAGCAGCCGATGCGTGCCTGGCGAGTGGATTATCGTTCGGAGCCGCCAGTGCTGGGGAAGATGTATCCGTTGCTCGTGCCTGCTGTGGATCGAGACGGCAATGAGCTGGGTGGGGTGAAGATGCCGGAGGTTTCTGTTCCGTTGGCTACTTACACCGGGTGGAATTTTCTGGCTGATCCCAACGCGCCGAAGGGTTGGGTGAATGACATGGTGGGTTCGACGCTGCCCTTTAGTGCGGGGGAAGTGAAGAAGCGTTATGTGTCGCGGGAGAAGTATCAGGAATTGGTACGTGCGAGGGCTCGCGAGATGGTGAAGGATCGCTTCTTGCTGGAGCGGGATGTGGATGCGGTTGTGGAAAGATCGGGACGGGCCTGGGACTGGGTTCAGTCTGCCCGTTAGCGGGGCTTGCTACCAGCGCAATACCTCGGCTGGAAGATTTTGGAACAAACTTTGCAAATCTGGAATTCGCTCTTGCTGACGCTGCATTTCCCTCCAGACAAAGAGATTACAATTCGCGATCAAGGTTGCGCGAATTTCTGCCACAGCGCCGATATCTGCGGCTTGATAACGATTCGCAACATACCTCAACCAGATCCGGAGATCTTCGTAAGCAGTTTTCCTTCTCTTGACCAAAACGTCTCGTGAGTTCAGTGCGAGGATTTTAATGGTCTCCTCTGCTCGCTGCTTGTTTGGGTTCGAAAGATCGACACGAGGGGTGATGCGAAAGGTGCCGCCCGAGATATCAAGGGCCAAAAAGTTCTCAGGATTGTCGTCAATTGGATTCAACAGCACAGCAAGGGAATCTTCGGAGAGTTGACCTCCAAGAATCAGATTGATAGTTGCCATGTGCATTGTTCCATCCGCAGCCAGGCATTTAAATTTGGCCAGCTTCTCCCGATTACAGGCCCCGCATATGAAGAACATATTTGACCATTGGAATAAGGCACTCGGGAAGAGTGCTTTGGGGCGAAAATGCTCAATTTCGTGAGCGGCTGAATCCAGACAGAACATACATCTCTCTATGCCGGGGCACATATCTCGAAGGGCTTGCCTAACAGGGTCCATTGCGTCCCGGCTGCTTTTATTCCGCCATTCACGCTTAGTCGCTAATCGTCGAGCATCGTAGGTTGGGATCTGGTCCAATTCTGCCTGCCAACCTGTCAGTTCGAGCTGAGTAGCATCATCTAGTCGAAGCCGGGTAAGGTTCAACATAACGATTGAATCATCTTCATTCCGCCGGAACTACAATCGCATCGAGCGGAAAAACCTCGCGCAGAACCTTTTGTCGATCATGCTCCGATTCACTCAGTTCAGAGTCGAGATCTTTGACGTTGAGGTTTGCGAGCTCGTCTAGCATTTTGTTAGCCTCTTCGCTTCTGGTCTCTCCAGCTTCAAAGCCACTCGTAGACAATCCTTCGATGATATCTCCGTAGACGAGCCGATTCCGATCTAGTCCTGACAAAACCTTTGGACCTTCCCCGGAGCCTTGTGATGGCATTCGAAGAATCGAGCCCGTTTCCTTTGCGGCATGGCAAATGAGCGGACTATGTGAGCTTACGATGAACTGGATGTTCGGGAATAATGAACTCAATCTGAATCCGATTTCTTTCTGCCAATTCGGATGCAGGTGAGCGTCCATCTCATCGATCAGCACAACTCCTTCGGTCGTGATCGTCGAGCCATCAAAGCTTGGTTCATTTGAAGAGTTGCGCTTCATTTGGCGAATTAGCTCGAAAGTCATACTCAAAAATGAGCGGAATCCATCGCTCAATTCTTCAACCTCGACCTTTCGGCCATTGCCATCGATGAAGGTAACACCTTCAGCATTGACTTCATCGAGTTTGTAGTTGAATGGCAGAAATCCACTCTGATTGATAAATCCTTCAATTTTTGGCAGGAGGGGATCACTGACTTTACCCTCAAGTTTTTCGAGGTAAAGGTATTTGAGCCAAGGCAGGCATTCAGTAAGTGCGATGTCCTCACCGAAAAGCGTGATATGCGCCGCAAGTTTTGGGTTTGTGTAGAAAAGCCGATCAGCTTTTGCGTCACCACCTTCGAAACGCCGGAACGGTCCAAAGCCAGCCGAAAACCAGCCGCTACCACTTCCCCAAATGTAGCGATCCGGATCATTCCCATCGAAGGCACGTCTTGCCAAATCGACGCGGGATTCATCCTTTTTGATGTCAATAGAGAAAGTCTCGGAATTGATTGTTCTCCGATTCCCTTGCCCTGAATACTGGTCGCCAGCGCCGACTGAGACTTTAAGTTCAATCTTCGCGGGCGTCGCTTGGTTGCCAAGCCAGGAAGACCAATTCTGTCGAGCAGCAAGGCCTTCTTTGGGGCCCATTAGCGCAAGCGCTAATGATCGCAGTAAAGTTGATTTTCCGGAGCCGTTATCACCAAGCACGACGTTCCATGATCCTTGGCTTGAACCAGAGAGATCCCAATCAAGATGCTCGATTGACCGTACATTTTCAATGGTGATCTTTTGAATCTTCATCCATTCTCAATTCTTGCACGACTCTTGCACTGCGAACGCGTTTGACGTCGGAGGTTGTTATCCTCGAAGTAATGCAGGATATACCGGGAGTTCAAAACATCGTAGCGATTGGTTCAGGCAAGGGCGGCGTGGGCAAGACCACGGTGAGCGTCAATGTTGCCATCGCGCTGTCGCGGCTGGGCAATCGCGTCGGATTGCTTGATGCCGATGTGTATGGGCCGAATGTGCCCTTGATGATGGGTGTGAGCGAAGCTCCGCTTACCGATGGCGACAGGATTCGCCCGATCGTGAAAGAAGGATTGCGGGTGATGTCGATGGGTTTTCTGAACCCTGGTGACAAGCCGCTGGTGTGGCGTGGGCCGATGCTGCATAACGTCATGCAGCAATTTCTGCGTCAGGTGCAGTGGGGAGAGCTCGACTATCTGATTATCGATTTGCCACCGGGCACTGGCGACGTGCAGTTGAGCTTGATGCAATCGACCAAGCTGACGGGTGCGGTTGTGGTGACGACGCCAAGCGACGTAAGTCTTGAAGATGCCCGCAAGGCTGTGAACATGTTCCACCAAGTGAAGGTGCCTGTGCTGGGGATGATCGAGAACATGAGCTACCTGATTGCGCCACAAAGCAAGGAACGCATTGATGTGTTCGGCCATGGAGCGGGAAGAAAGACGGCGGAAGTGATGAATGTGCCGTTTCTTGGTGAGCTTGCGCTGATCCCTGAAATTCGCAAAGGCGGAGACACAGGAAAGCCGGTTGCGCTTGAGGGGCCAGCGAGCGAGATGGCTGCCGGTTTCTATGCGATTGCAAAGATGGTGGAAGCGCGTTGTGCTGAAGTGAGCAAGGTGAGCGGGCCGACGATGTCGGTAAGCGACTAATCGGCGAGTTGTCACAAAAAGCCGCTTGCGAGCGTTCTATACATGTGGAAGCGCAGAGCCAAGTAGTCAAGGATTCGGGAATCGTCGACCAAGTGGACGATCTCGAATCCATTTTTTTTGCACATTACCCCCGATTGGTGCGGCTGATTGCCCGAATCATTCGGGACCCGGGTAGATCGGAAGAACTTGCGGTTGAAGCATTTCTCAAATATCCAATTCGACTCGCGCTCGATATCGATGCACAGTCCGCCTGGCTCTTGCGTACTGGCGTACGATTGGGCCTTGATGAGCTGCGGAGCAAACAGCGTCAAGAACGATATGCGCGGTTGATCGGTTTTTTTCAGCCGATTCGCACACCTGAGGATCTGCACCTGGCCAGAGAAGAGCAAGATCGCGTAAGGGTAGTGCTGGATGCGATTCCACGCCGGGACTCTGAATTGCTATTGCTTCGAACAGAAGGATTGAGCTACTTGGAACTTGCAGAGGCACTCAAAATCCATCCGGCATCTGTTGGCACGATTCTGGCTCGAGCGCAGAAGACATTTCGAAAGGAGTACATCAAAAAATATGGCACCGCAGATTAATGGCAACTCACAGGATTGGGTCGATCAGAAGCTCGGCGCGCTGGACGGCGCGGATCGTGTTTTCTCCGCGCCTGGAGTGTTAGTTCCCCGGATGAGGCGTCGCAGAACTGAGTTTCGGCAGCGACGCCGCAGACTGGCTGCGGGCTATATATTTTCTCTCCTGCTGCTCGGTTTGGTGGCGACTGCTCCCTTAACGAAAGCCTTTGCCTCACGTTGTCTGGATGCCTGCCTGGGTGTGGTCCAATCGCTGCGAAGCGATACTTCTGCTGGTGTGCTGCCACTGGAGAGTTATCGAGGCAAGGTGGTGCTGATCAATTTTTGGGCGACCTGGTGCCCGCCTTGTGTGGAGGAGATTCCGATCCTGGTAGAACTGCAGAATCGATATCGGGACCAGGGATTGATTGTTTTGGGAATATCAATGGACGAGGGGCCGTGGGATGCGGTGCTTGAGTTCTCAAGAAAGCGGCACGTGGAGTATCCTCTCCGAGCAGGGAATGATGCGATCAGCAAACAATTTGGTGGAGTGGAATCTCTTCCGGCGACCTTGCTGGTGAACCGCGACGGGAAGGTGCTTCTACGAAAGGATGGGCTGCTGGATCAACAGAAAATCGAGGCAGCAATCCGGATTGCCCTGGCTATCGACGTAGGGTCTGGTTCAATCGATCGGTGAGCGGGGCGACTCGTTCGGGGTGTTGCAGGAGCTGTCGTACGGATTCGCTGCCATCCGCTTCGATCCATGAATCAATTGCCCAGAGGGCGTAGGCGTAGGCTGATTTGGCCTGGTCTGAACTGAAGCGCCCCCAGCGTTCATTTAACTTTTCGAGACCAGGGAGACGGCCCGCTGCCAATGCCTGACGCAAGTTCCGTCGCCAGTCTTCACTCAACTGTTCGCCACTCAATTTCTGCGCGAGACCTTCGTGCAGCCAGGTGGGGAATTCGCCGAAGCGGGCGATGCAGGCATGCACGATTTCGTGTGCAAAGACCTGACGCATGCGAGGTCCTACCCTGCTGCGTTCATAGATCATCGGCACCTGGATACGGCCATCGAAGGAGCCTCCGGACCAAGGGGAATTGCCTGCGGCTTCCCAGGTGCTGAGCGGAACGATGATGGCAGTGATCTTTGAGCCAATCACACAACCGAGTTCGTGCCGGACGCGGGCGTATTCTTCATCGAGGGCATCCAGCATTTCTCTTGCTACCGTGGGCGATACATTGGCGCTGGGAAAGTGGAGTGTGAGGTCGGGCGAGGAAGTTGTCGCGTCCTGAACAAACAATGAAATCAAGAGCAGCCACATGATGCTCTTTTATCGGCAGAAGTCGGGAAAATCTTTGCTTAGAGGACGCCGAACTTTTTGTAGACGTCGCGGAGGTAAGCGCCCTTTTCGAGCTCAGCGCGGGAGTTGTTTTCACCGGTAACTTTGGCGCTGGCCAGTTCGATGATCTTATCGATGAGGTGCGTCGGGATTACGACGACGCCGTCAAAATCAGCCACGATCAGGTCGCCAGGATTCACTTCTACCTCACCGCAAACAATCGGCTTGTTGTAAGCAGTGAGGCGGCCGCGGCCATTGGAGTCGAGTGGTTTCATGCCCGTTGCGAAAACAGGAAAGTTGAGCGCCTCAATCATCTTTACATCACGGACAAAACCTTCGATGATCGCGCCTCTGGCCCCTCGGGCGACAGCAGCAGTGGAGAGCAGTTCGCCCCAGGGAGCATTCTGAATCGAATTGCCAGTAGCAATCACGACCATGTCGTCATGCTTGATAGCGTCAACAGCTTCGATCTCGGCGTCGAAGGGATTCTGGAGAATCTCATTGCTGTCTATGAACTCAATTGTGTGGGCGTAGCCCGCGACGACCGTGTACTTGGAATGGACTGGCCGGATGTTCTCTCGCATGACCTGACGGCGGTAGCCAAGGCTGTCGAGCGAGTCCGACAACACGGCGGTGTAGAGGGTTTGCGAGATACGGTCGAGGAGGGTCATGTTGCTTACCCGGCGCCGGCTTCAGACTGGGCAGGACGATGGGCGAAAGATGCCTCGACGAAATGACGATTCATGATGGCGATGTTTTCGATCGAGATGCCTTTGGGGCAGGTTGCTTCGCATTCCTGCATGTTGGTGCAGGAGCCGAACATCTCCTCGTTCATGACGCTAACCATGCTGAGAGCTCGGTCGAGCTTTTCTGGCTGGCCCTGGGGCAACAGATTTAAGTGCGCGATTTTGGCACCCGTAAATAGGCTGGCGGAAGCATTAGGGCAACTGGCCACACAGGCACCACAGCCGATGCAGGCGGCTGCATCCATGGCGCGGTCGGCGTAAACTTTTGCGATGGGAATGGCATTGCCGTCGACGGCAGAACCAGTGGGGACGGAGATAAAGCCACCGGCCTGAATGATGCGGTCAAAGGACGAACGATCGACCATCAAATCCTTGACGACCGGGAAGGCAGTGGCGCGCCAGGGTTCGAGGAACAGTTCGTCGCCTTCTTTGAAATGGCGCATGTGCAACTGACAGACTGTGGTCTTGGGAAAGCCGCCGTGGGCTTTGCCGTTGATCATAAACCCGCAGGAACCGCAGATGCCTTCGCGGCAATCATGTTCGAAGGTAATGGGTTCTTCGCCCTTCAGGATGATCGTTTCATTGAGCACGTCGAGCATTTCGAGGAACGACATGTCCGCATTGACGTTGGGCAAGTCGTAACGCACCATTTTTCCGGGGGCGCTGGGTCCCGACTGTCGCCATACATTGAGAGTTAGCTTCATGGTCTGGGTGCTCCTTCGTTATTTGTAGCTGCGCTGGGCAGGCTTGACGTATTCAAAGCTGAGGGGTTCCTTATTGAGCGCGGGCGCTGCTTTGTCACCCTTGTATTCCCAGGCTGCGACATACGCAAAATTTTCGTCATCACGCTGGGCTTCGCCTTCTGAGGTTTGATACTCTTCGCGGAAGTGGCCACCACAGCTCTCTTTGCGATCGAGGGCATCGATACACATCAGTTCGCCAAGTTCAATGAAGTCAGAGACGCGTGCGGCGTTTTCCAGTTGCTGGTTGACATCTGAGCCGGAGCCGGGAACCGTGACGTTGTTCTTGAACTCTTCCTTGATTTCCTGTATTTTTCCAATGGCGTACTGCAGGCCCTTTTCATTTCGTGCCATGCCGCAGTAATCCCACACGGTCTTGCCCAGTTCACGATGGAACTCAGTGACCGTCTTCTTGCCCTTGGTGTTGAGCAGTTTAGTGACGCCCGCTTGAACGCCCTCGAGGGCACCTTTGGCTTCAACGTGATCGGCGGTGACCTTCTCAAGTTTGGTCTCTGCCAGGTAATTCGTGATCGTGTAGGGTGCGACGAAATATCCATCTGCAAGACCCTGCATCAAGGCGCTGGCACCGAGACGGTTGGCTCCATGGTCAGAGAAATTCGCTTCGCCAAGGACGAAGAGGCCGGGAATGGTAGACATCAAATGGTAGTCAACCCACAAGCCGCCCATGGTGTAGTGAACTGCCGGGAAGATGCGCATTGGTACTTTGTAGGGATCTTCGCCGGTGATGCGGTCATAAATTTCGAAGAGGTTGCCGTAGCGCTCGCGAATCGTGCTTTCGCCGAGCCTTTTGATGGAATCGCGGAAGTCGAGGTAGACGCCGAGGCCGGTTTCTCCCACACCGCGACCTTCATCGCAAACTCGCTTGGCGGCACGAGAAGAAATATCGCGCGGCGAGAGGTTGCCGAAGCTTGGGTACATGCGTTCGAGGTAATAGTCGCGATCTTCGTCAGGGATCTGATCGGGGGCGCGCTTGTCGGCGGGATTTTTGGAGACCCAAATGCGACCATCATTGCGGAGCGATTCCGACATGAGCGTTAGCTTGGACTGATACTCGCCTGAAACGGGAATACAGGTGGGGTGGATCTGCGTATAGCAGGGATTTGCCAAGAGTGCGCCTCGCTTGTAGGCGCGCAAGATAGCGGTGGTGTTCGAACCCTTGGCGTTGGTCGAAAGGTAGAACACGTTGCCGTAGCCGCCAGTCCCGAGGACCACTGCATCTGCGATGTGGACGTCCAGCTTTCCAGTTACGAGGTTGCGAGTGACGACACCGCGAGCCTTGCCGTCGATGACGATGAGGTCGAGCATCTCCGTGCGGGCATGCATCTTCACCTGTCCGGCGGCGACCTGGCGCTCAAGAGCCTGGTAAGCGCCGATCAGAAGCTGTTGGCCTGTCTGACCTCGGGCATAAAAGGTTCTCGAGACCTGAGCTCCACCAAAGGAACGGTTGGCAAGGGTCCCGCCGTATTCGCGAGCAAAGGGTACGCCTTGGGCGACACATTGGTCGATGATATTGACCGAGAGTTCGGCGAGGCGATAGACGTTTTGCTCGCGGGCGCGGAAGTCGCCGCCCTTGAGCGTGTCGTAGAAGAGGCGCTGAATCGAGTCGCCGTCATTGCGATAATTCTTGGCGGCATTGATGCCACCCTGCGCGGCGATGGAGTGGGCGCGACGCGGGGAATCCTGAAAGCAGAAGGCAGTGACGTTATAGCCGAGTTCCCCGAGGGAAGCGGCGCAGGCGCCACCAGCCAAGCCTGTGCCGACTACGATGACGTGGTACTTGCGCTTGTTCGCCGGGTTCACCAGCTTCATGTTGAACTTGGTTGCGCCCCAGGCTTTTTCGATCGGACCAGAGGGAATGCGAGAGTTGAGCGTCATGAGTTAGACCAGGTCCTTTCCAATGATTCCGAGCAGGACACAGACCGGGATTGAGATATTTCCGAGGGAGATGACTGCGGCGGCCGTAGTGGCGAAGCTGCGCAGGATGGCCCGATAGCGCGGGTGGCCCAATCCGACTGTCTGGAACATGCTCCAGACGCCGTGGGTGAGGTGCAGGCCGAGCATGCTCATGGCAATGATGTAGAAGAGGGATGCGAGTGGCTGCCGGAAGCCGGCGACGAGATTGTGATAGGGATTCATCTCGACAAAGTTGGGGTGCGTGGCCCCGGTGGTCAGGTGGCTCAGGTGGTAGAGCACGAAGAAAAATAGAATGGGCCCGGAAAAGTACATTGTGCGTGAGGCGAAGCTGGAAATCGTTGGCGTCTTCTTCACGTAAGCCTGAGGGCGGGCGGCACGATTGATGTTGTAGAGCTGGGCAATCGTCGCGACGTGAAGCACAAAGCAGATAAGCAGAGAAATGCGAACCGCCCAGAGGAGTTCATCCGAAGCGTGAAGCAGTTTGGCATAAGCCATCAATGCTTCTTCTGCGTTGGGAAGGTAGATCTGCAGATTCCCCAGCATGTGGCCGATAGTGAATGCAAAAAGAACGGCGCCAGTGATGGCTACAACGTATTTTTTGCCGATTGTGGATTGATAAAGCGTCAGGGATTGGTGGAGCTTGGAGGTAGGTGCCGTAGCGGTGGCCATAGATTTTTAGTGTCTCGGAACTTGTTCAAAAAACGGAGTTTGGCTTCCACGTTTGTGGATGCTGGGCTAAGGGTATTGTATTAAAAATTTTACTGTCTGGCAGTAAAACGTATTGCAGGATAGGAACTTTGATGCTATTTGCCAAGGAAAAGCCGCCGGGCCAGTAGTTCTGGAAGTCCTGCAGCGAGGATGGCCTTAGAGGCGGATTCAACATCGTAAGTCGTACGGTGGTAGGTGATGGTGGCATCGGTCTGGTTATAGATGCAATAGGCGGCGCGCCAGTCGGTATCGCGGGGCTGGCCCACGCTGCCGGGATTGATCAGATATTGGGCCTCCGGGTCGAGGGAGAGAGTATAGTTGGTTTCGAGTAGTGGAACTTGGGGGATGGGCCGGAGCGATCGCCGCAGGAAAGCGAAGCCGCCCTGGCGGTGTGTGTGGCCAAAAAAGTTGAGTGGCCCACGAAGGAATTGCTCCATCCCACGAGCGTCGCATTCCTGAATCAGATAAAGGTCTTCGTCAATCGGGCTTCCGTGCATGAGCCAAAATCCGGAGTGCTCAATGGGGCCACGCGGCATTTCACGCAGATAGACACGGTTCGGCTCGTTTAGGACGTTGGCTGTCCAAAAGAGGGAGGCAGCGGCGACGGTATTGTAGCCTTCTGTGTCGTCCAATCCGACAGCAACTTTGTCATGGTTGCCGCGCACGATGGCGCTCAGGTTCTGGCGAGCCCATTCGACGCTTTCGTTAGGAGAAGCTCCATAGCCGACCAGATCGCCACAGCAGAGGATCTGGTCATAATTGCCCTGGGCATGGCTCAGGACGGCCTGAAGGGCGTGAAAATTGGCATGGATGTCGCTGAGTAGGAGAAAACGCAGTGGATAGCCTCTTATCCATTATGGCGCGAGTGGCTTGAGCCGCCAGCTGCTTCGCTACAATGGGTCGATGTCATTAGTCGTTGTAGGCTCCGTCGCATATGACGGAGTCGAAACTCCCCACGGTAAAGTCGAGCGAATGCTCGGCGGAGCCTGCACTTATATCGCCTTGTCGGCGAGCTACTTTACCCCGTCCAAAATTGTGGCGGTGGTTGGCGACGATTTCGCCGATGAAGACCGTCATTTGCTTGCGTCTCGCGGCATTGATCTGGCGGGTCTGGAGCTTGCCGAAGGCAAGACTTTCTTCTGGCAAGGCGTGTATTCAGACGACATGAACGACCGCACAACGCTGCGGACCGATCTCAACGTCTTTGCCACTTTTTCGCCCAAGCTTCCGGAGAGCTACAAGAACCAGCCTTACCTGTTCCTCGGTAACATCCAGCCGGCACTTCAGAAGCAGGTGTTCTCGCAAATGTCGAGCCTGCGTTTCTGCGGCGGCGACACGATGAATTTTTGGATCAACGATTTCCGTGAAGAGTTACTGGCGACGATTGCCGACTGGAACTTCCTGCTGATCAACGATTCAGAAGCCAGGCTGTTGTCCGGCGAATCGAATCTGCGCAAAGCAGCAGCGAAGATCATGGCTATGGGTCCGAAAAATCTGGTGATCAAACGCGGCGAATATGGTGCGATGCTCTTCCGCCCCAATAGTTTGTTCATGGTGCCAGGCTATCTGCTCGATAACGTTTTTGATCCGACTGGTGCCGGCGATTGTTTTGCGGGTGGTTTTGTCGGATATCTCGCCGAGCGTGGCTTCGACCTCCAAGGTGAAATTGACCCGCACGAATTGCATCGCGCCGTGATTCACGGCAGTGTGATGGGCAGTTTCTGCTGCGAAAAATTTGGAGTGGACCGCTTTCGCACCCTGACCCGTCAGGAGATTGATGGGCGCTTTGAAGAGTTCCGCAAGTTCACGGCGTTCTAAAGCGGCTCCCGGCTGGGCGGGGGTATTGCTATGCGCGGCTGTGCTCGCGTGTGTAAGTGCAGTTGCGATCTATTTTGTCCAGGCTGAGGGGACTGCACTTTTCTACGGAGATGCAGCGGCCCACCTCAATATTGCGCGGCGTCTCTTTGATGGCCACAACCCTGGTTACGAGCAGGTGGGTACGGTCTGGCTGCCGCTTCCACATGTGTTGATGATGCCGTTTGCCAAGGTGAATAGTTGGTGGCAAAACGGATTGGCTGGGGCCATTCCAGCCGGTGCAGCCTGGGTGTTGGCGGGCGCGTTCTTATTCGCGGCTTTACGCCGCTTATTCGGCACCGATGGAGCGATTGCGGGAACATCCGTGTTTGCTACGCAACCGAATCTCCTCTACCTTCAGTCCACCCCAATGACGGAAAGTATTTTCTTTGCCTGCGCATTGGGCATGCTTCTATTTACGGTGCGGCTGAAGGAAACTGGGGCACCGCTCGATGCTGCTCTTGCCGGCATTTGTGGATGTGCTGCCACCCTTACCCGTTACGAGGGTTGGATCCTGTTGCCCTTTGTTGGACTCTATGTTCTGCTCAACGGCGGGAGGCGACGCTGGGAATGTGCGTTGTACTTCGGACTGCTGGCGGGTGCCGGGCCTCTCTACTGGCTTGGGCACAACTGGGTTATGTATTCCGATTGGCTTGAGTTCTATCGAGGGACCGGGTCGGCGAAGGACATTCAAAAGCAAGTGCCCTATCCCGGCGCACATGACTGGGCAGCGGCCGCACGGCAATTTGCCATTGCAGTCAAGGCGGTTCAGGGATGGCCGCTGGTGATCATCGCTTGTCTCGGTCTGATTCCGGCAATCGCCAGACGGACCTTTTGGCCGCTTGCTTTCTGTCTGGTTTCTCCACTTTTCTATGTTTGGAGCTTGCACTCTGGAGATACGCCGATTTATGTTCCGGAAATCTATCCGTTCAGCCACTACAATTCCCGTTATGCGTTGGCCGCATTGCCCTTGTTCGCGATTTGTACAGCTGCACTTGCCGCCGCACTGCCTCGACTCCGCTGGATTCTGCCTCTACTTGCTCTGTCCTGGTTCGTCTTCAATCCTTTGCTGGTCAAGCGGGAGGGTGCGGTGAATTCAGAATCCCGGCGCGCCTGGACTCATGAAGTGGCGATGTTGCTGAAGCAGGACTATCAACCCGGGTCTGGGATCGTGATGCCATTTGGAGATCTTACAGGAATCCTGCAGGAGGCAGGCGTCCCCATTCGCGAATGTATTCATCAGGGAGACAAGCTGGAATTTGACCGCGCCACGGCGCGTCCGGATCTCTTCCTCGATACCGCCTGGGTGATCGCCCAATCTGGTGACAAGGCCTCGAATGCAATGGCGAGGGCTCGGGCCATGGGGCTGCCTTATCGCTGTGTGAAACTAATATCGTTGCCTTACTCTCCGGTGCTTGAAGTGTGGCGGCGTGTTTCTCCATGAAAATTCCATTTACTAAGGCGCATGGCGCAAAGAACGACTTCTTGCTCACATGGAAGGCCGACCTGCCCCCCATTGAGAATCTGAACCAGCTTGCCATTGAAATTTGCCATCGCAACACAGGTGTAGGCGCTGATGGCTGGCTGCTGGTTTCTGAAGCCGAGCAGGGATGTGACATCCGCATTCGACTCTTCAACCCGGATGGTGGCGAAGTGGAAATGTCCGGCAACGGAACCCGCTGTGCCGCTGCCTGGGCGATTGAGAACGGCCGGGCAAACGCACCGGAGGTCAAGATTCTGACCGGAGCTGGGCCTAAGTCGATGCGGCTGATTGAGCAACATGGAGAAAAGTTCATGTTCTTGATGGATATGGGTGAGCCGAAAGTGAATGATGGCGATTTGTATACGCGGCTGGCTCTAATCAGCGGCGAAGTGGATTGCGCGATTCTCGATGTTGGTAACCCGCAATGCGCAGTTTTTGTGAAGAATTTTGATCTCGACTGGGTCCAGATTGGTGCCGAAATCGAGCATCATCCCTGTTTCCCACGCAGAACTAATGTAAGTTTCGTTAAAGTTGTCGATGAGAACACAATTGACGTCCGTTTCTTTGAGCGAGGAGTTGGTGTTACCAACTCATCGGGCACCGGATCTACCGGCGCGATGGCTGCCAGCGTATTGCGTGGATTCGTAAAAAGTCCAGTTTCAGTAAGAACTCCTGCCGGAGACCTAAACCTTTCGTGGGAAAATACGATTTATCTTTTAGGCCCTGCCGAAATCACGGTTAGGGGCGAATTTTTGGTCGAGGAACAATGAAAACACAGATTCTGCAGAAGCTTAACGGTAAGACGGCCCGCATTGGCGTAGTCGGTCTTGGATATGTTGGCCTTCCTCTGGCCGTTGAGTTCGCTCACGCCGGGTTCCATGTGACGGGGCTGGACATTGATGAGCGCAAGATTTCGAAGATCAATGCGGGAGAGTCTTATATTCAGGACATTCCCACGTCGGTTTTGAAGCCGCTGGTCGATGCTGGAATGCTGGATGCAACCAGTGATTTTTCAGTGATCAAAGATCTCGACACCATCAATATTTGCGTTCCGACGCCGCTTTCGAAGGCGAAAGATCCGGACATGACCTTCGTTAACTCCGCAGTGCAATCCATCGCTGAGAACTTCGGGGCAGGGAAGTTGGTGATTCTTGAGTCCACTACTTACCCTGGTACTACCGAAGAACTGGTATTGCCCAAGCTGGAACAACATGGGCTCAAAGTAGGAGAAGATTTCTTCCTGTGTTTCTCGCCAGAGCGCGTTGATCCGGGCAATAAGCAGTTCCAGACCAAGAACATCCCCAAAGTGGTCGGTGGGCACACCGCAAATTGCACTGAGGTAGGAGCAGCATTTTACGGTCAGGCACTGGACCATGTTGTGCCTGTGAGTGGCACGAAGGTCGCCGAGATGGTGAAGTTGCTGGAAAACACCTTCCGGATGATCAACATCGGCATGGTGAACGAGATGGCGATGATGTGCGGTCGCATGGGCATCAACGTATGGGAAGTGATCGACGCTGCAGCGACGAAGCCTTTTGGATTCATGCCGTTTTATCCGGGGCCTGGACTCGGCGGGCACTGCATTCCGATCGATCCTTTTTATCTGAGCTGGAAGTCGAAGCAGGCCGGTATTGAAGCGCGGTTCATTGAACTGGCTGGTTACATCAACGGTCAGATGCCACATTTTGTAGTGGAGCGAATTCAGGACGCATTGAACGATCATGCAAAGCCTGTAAAAGGATCGCGTGTTCACATCCTTGGCATGGCCTATAAAAAGAACATTGACGATGTGCGCGAATCTCCCGGCCTCGACATCATGCACTTGCTGACCCAGCGCGGCGCAATCGTTTCCTACTCAGACCCCTTCATCCCCAGTTTGCGGATCGAGGATCGCAAGCTTGAGAACCAGGACATGCTGAGCTCCTGTTCGGCAGCCGATTGCGTAGTTATAGTGACTGATCACACGGACGTGGATTACGCGAAGGCTGTTGAAGTGTCGAAGCTGGTTGTCGACACGCGCAACGTTCTCAAGAAGATCAAGTCCGACAAAATCGTCACCCTTTAAGAATTCATGCGATTCGCGCTGTTGCTTTTTTGCACTGGCGTTGCGGCCCAGGCAGCAACTCTCGACGCGGCTGGCCTGGAGAAGGACTTTCGCAAACTTGTCGCCGGTTTTGATGGCAGGGTTGGAGTCTGCGCCCAGGCAGAAGCTGCTCCGGTTTGTCTGAATGCCGGCCAGCGCTTCTCGATGCAAAGCGTGATGAAGATGCTGGTAGGCATGGCTGTGATGGATGCTGTCGACCGGCGCGGCTGGAAACTCGAAACGAAACTTCTCATCCGAAAACAGGACCTGAGCCTGTATATGCAGCCGATTGCCAAACTGGTAGGCCCAGACGGATATGAAACGACGATTGGCGATCTGGTTCGACGGGCCATTGTAGATAGCGACAGCGCGGCGGCAGACATTTTACTCGCCCGCCTCGGCGGGCCTGATGTCGTAAATAAACTTCTTGATCGCCACGGGATCAACGGCATCCGGCTCGATCGGGATGAGCGTCATTTGCAGACAGAAATTGCCGGCATCCGCTGGCGCCCGGAATATGTAGATGCAGCTGTGCTCGACAAGGCGCTCGAAGCAATTCCGGCGGCCACACGCGAAGCGGCCTACCGCAAATACCAGACAGATGTCAGAGATACTTCGACGCCTGAGGGCATGGCTTCGCTCTTGCTGAAGCTTGCACAAGGCAAATTGTTTTCAGTATCTTCCACTCGCTTGCTGCTCGATGTCATGGAACAAACTGCCACCTTTCCGGATCGCCTGAAGGCTGGTTTGAGCGCGGGTTGGAAACTTGGCCATAAGACGGGATCGAGCGGCTGCCTCAACGGCTTTTGCATTGCGACAAACGATGTTGGAGTGCTTTGGTCGCCCGCTCAATCGCCGGTTGCCATTGTGGTCTTCGTTTCGGATTCGCGAGCCAGTTTGTCCGAGAAGGCAGCGCTCATGGCAGGGCTCGCCCGCGCAGCCATACAACACAGCCGCGACTAAGCTCATAATTGAAGCAAATGTTTAGCGCCCGGCAGCAACTGGATGAATTCATCGACAAGTACACACCAGAGATTGCCGCACAGGCCCGGGCCATTTTCAAAAAACTCCGCAAGCGCTACCCAACAGCCACGATTCGAGTTTATGACAACTACAATGCGCTCGCCATCGCATTCGGCCCACCATCCAAGCCCTCGCTAGCCATATTTTCAATTGCTCTCTATCCTCGCTGGGTATCCTTGTTCTTCTCGCAAGCGCAGGGCTTGTCTGACCCTCAAGGGTTGCTTCGGGGCAACGGTACTGCTTTTCGTCATATCGTCCTCGCAAACGTTGCCGATCTCGATCAGCCAGCAGTGAAGGCTCTCTTTGCAGAAGCTCTCGCGCAAGCAAAAACTCCCCTCAGCCTTGTGGGCAAAGGGGAGTTGATCATCCAGAGTATTTCCGCGAAACAGCGTCCGCGGAGGCCAGCCACTTAGAAGTTGAACTTGAAGCCAAGCTGAATCAGACGCTGATCGATTGAATTGGTCCAGGCATAGCTGGGGGCTGCCGTGATTGCGCCTGCCGCGTCCACCGTGGCTGTCGTGTTTACGCCAGTAACGTTTGTGTGGTTGAGCAGGTTGGTCGACTCGGCAAAGAACTCGGCGCGATAGCGCTCGCGAATCGGGAAGATGCGCGAATAGCGAACGTCGAGCTGATAGGTTGCCGGACCACGATAAGTGTTACGACCGATATAGAGCGGACGCTGGAAGGCAACACCGGTGGCCTGGTCGTTGTTCAATACGCGGTTGGAGCCAATGTTGAAGACGTCACCCGAAATAGCCGTTACCGTAAAGCTCAAACGGTTGTTCTTGATGAGGTACTTGGCGATCTTGTTCTCGAAAGTGAAATCAGGCTGATAAACGCCTGCTGCCTGCAGGGAGTGGCGGCGGTCGGTGAGCGAGTTGCCCTTGTCACGACGGCGATTGGAAAGATCGCTAAGAAAGAAGGCACCCGAATCGATGTTGTTGTGTTCGGGGGCATCGTCAGTGGCATGAGACCAGGTATAGCTCCCAAAGGCTTCCAGGCCGCGGCTGGCGCGACGGTTCAGCGTGATTGTTCCGCCAGAGTAGCTGGATTGGCCTGCGCTCTCGGCTGACAGAACGTTGTTGAAGCGCGGGTCGATACGCTGCCCGGCAGTTGAGTTCCAAATTGGTCGACCGTCCCCAAGCACACTGCCAGTTGCGAGCAAATTGACGTTGCGATAGATCGGCAGTCGATTGCCTCTAGTGAAGAGATAGGTGGCAGAGATTGACGTTTTGGCTGCAATCTCGCGCGTGATGCTGACATTGAAGTTGCTCGAGTAGAGATTGGCAAAATCAGGGGAGATTGTGTCGATAGACTGGATGGGCAGGTTGGCTCCGGTCGGCAGGCTGGTCAGAATGGCGGGGAAGTTTGGCGTCACAATCGGGCTCGTGACGTTCACAAAACTGCCTGTGCCGTTGTTCAGGATTGCGCGACGATAGACATCCGTTTGCGGCGGATCGAAGAAAATTCCCGTGCTGGCGCGAACCACGGTCTTCTGTTCTTTGCCAAGAGCCCAGGAGAAGCCAATGCGCGGCGCAAAGTTATTGCGGTCGGTCTTGAATTTCTGCGAAGAACTGTAAGGCGAACCAGAAGCGGCCGAGGGCATCGAGTAAACGTCATATCGCAGGCCGTAAGTCAGCGTCATGTTTGCCCGGGGCTTAAAGGTGTCTTGAGCAAAGTAGCTTGTGAAGAGCGAGTTGTACTTTAGATTTGGCTCGCCGATGGTCTGGGTAAAGGTCTGGTAAGAGCGGAGGTTCACGCCGTTCTTGGCGTCGAGATACGCTGCAACGTTGGCGAATGTATAACGGCCAAAGGTAGCCTGGATCTGCTGATCTCTAATATGCCGTCCGGTGAAACCGAATTTGTAGCTGTGCTTGCCCGAGTTGATACTGAGATTGTCGTTGTACTCGGGGGTCATTTCTGTGAAGTTGAAGCCCACACCTTCGGAACGGCCGAACTGCACTACGCCAGTAATATTGATCGACGGACCAGTGCCAGTTGCTTCAAATGCCTGCTGTTGCTGACTGCGATAGGGTGTCTGGAAACGGAATTCATTGACGATGTTGGGAGACAGCGTAGAAACGAGCTGGGCTCCACCGACATAGCTACGATCTACAAAGCTGTAGGTGCGCGGCAAAACAGACAAGCCGCCTCCAGAATTGAAGGGGGAATCGTTTGCGTGACCATTGAAACGCAGGCTGAGGCGATGGTTGTTGCTAATCAGGTAGTCGAGCTTTCCGAAGAAAAAACGCACATCCTGCTTGAAGGGAATCGGGTCGGCGAAATTAGCCGGAAGTCCGACTTGGGCGAGTACGGCTGGTGTTACCGTAACAACATTTGGCAGATCACGCTTTACCTTTTCGTAGGCACCGTAAAAGAACATCTTGTCCTTGATCAATCGTCCGCCACCATTGGCGTAAAAGGAATCGACGTTGATCTCAGGCTTAACCGAGCCGAAGCGCTGGAGCGCTGGAGTGGCGCTGAAGTCGGTACGGCGGAATAAATAAGCAGCTTCGCCGTGGTAGTCGTTGTTGCCGCTCTTGGTAATGGTATTGGCAACGGTGCCAACAGTGTTGCCGAATTCCGGCGCAAAGCCGTTGGATACAAATGCGATCTCTTCGACGAAAGTATTCGAGATCGGAATCAGCCGGATGCCGACACGGTCACTCTGATTGTTGTTGCTGCCGTCGAGTTGGTAATTGACGCGGCCATTAAAGCCATTGGCGTTGATCTTGCGCGGCACGCCGAACTCCGTGTTCGGACGTCCGGTGACATTCGGCTGATAAAAAATAAAGTTGTAAGGGTTGCGGCTTACGAGCGGCAGGTTATTGATCTGATTGGAACTCAGTGTGGAGCCAAGGTCGGTGCGGCCCGGTTCGGTAATGGGTCCGGATGCGTTGACAACAATTTCAGTGGTTGCGCTCTTGATTCCGAGGTCGAAGTTGATGGTTGCAGTGGTGCCTGCGCCGATGCTGATGCCCGTCTGCTTTACGCTATTGAAGCCCGTGCTGGTTACCGATACCTCATACTCGCCGCGAGGCAATACGGAAAAGCGGTAGTATCCCGATTCATTCGATTCGCTTTGGCGTTCCAGGCCAGTGCCGAGATTGCGTACTTTGACGCTCGCCTTGGCAATTGCTGCTCCGGCAGGATCTCGAACAATTCCCTCAATTTGGCCATCAATTGAAGCTGCCTGCGGAAATGCAAGAACAGCAGATAACAGAAACAACGGAAGCAAAACCCTTAGATTCATAACCTATTATATGACAGTCCTGTTAGTCCCTGGCGAGCCAGTCGCCACTCGGTATGATGTCGCGACGCTCTGCGGACCACTGATACAGATAGGCCCAGCACCAGATGCGCACCCCATCTTCGTCTGTTGCAGTGCAGACGATTCGGCAGTATTCGTGTGGTTCTGCGTCGTCTGCATGGCAAGCTTCATAACGGTCGATTTCCTCAAGAATCGTTGGATCGTCCGGAAGTTCGTACAGTTCCCCCCGCACTCGCTCTGTGGGTCTGGTGGCTGGCAGCAGACCAGGGTAATCGCCCAGATTTACGAGGCGACCGGCAAGACGCGCCATCCCCTTATGTTTTGCGACCTTTGCTAGCCAAGCCGCCTTCTCGCTGCCGCAATTGCGACGCAGGGTCCCATAGACGAACAAATGACGCACGGTGTTTGCGCGCATATCGAGCTAGTCTGGCTCCTTGTCATCGATGCCAATCTGGCTGAGGCGATAGCGTAGCGCGTTGCGTGTAATGCCGAGCAGTCGCGCAGCCTGACTCTTGTTGCCGCTGGCGCGCTTGAGCGCCTCCTTGAGAATGCTCTGCTCATATTCATCGAGAGTCATTCCGGCGGGAAGAAAATAGGGCTCAGCCGAGGTCTGACGCGACCTGGGGCCCATGTCGATCCGGATTTCACTTGCCTGCAATTCTTCTCCAGAGGCGAGTAGCAAACTTCGCTCAATCACATTCTCGAGTTCACGAACGTTTCCCGGCCAGTCGTTGGCAAGCAGTTTGTCGAGCGCGCCAGGACTCAATCTTTGTTTGCCGTCGCCATACTTGGCCATGAAATGCTGAGCCAGCGCGGGTATGTCTTCCCGCCGCTCACGCAGTGACGGAATGTTGATGGGCATCACATTGAGCCGGTAATATAGGTCTTCACGAAAGCGCCCGCCCTCCAGCGCAGCACGCAAATCGACATTGGTTGCCGCAATGACACGCACGTCAATCTGGCGTGTGCGATTCGAACCAAGCCGCTCAAATTCCCGCTCCTGAAGAATACGCAACAGCTTGACCTGAACCGCCATCGGAACGTCGCCGATTTCGTCCAGAAATACGGTGCCCTGATCGGCCTGCTCAAACTTGCCTGGTCTCGCAATCGAGGCACCCGTAAAGGCTCCCTTTTCATAGCCGAACAACTCGCTCTCCATCAGGTTCTCCGGCAGTGCGCTGCAATTGATTTTGACGAGAGGTTGCGTACGGCGAGGAGAGTGAAAGTGAATCGCCCGTGCCACCATGTCCTTGCCCACTCCGCTTTCGCCACACAAAAGCACCGTGGCGCGGCTGGGCGCGACCCGTTCCACCAGACGAAAAACCTCCTGCATTCCGGGGCTTCGCCCAATCAGGTTTCCAAAGGTATTCCGCGTTACGAGTTCTTCCTGCAGACGCTGATTCTCAGTTCGCAGTCGACGCACTTCAAGAGCTTTGAAGACCACCGTGCTGAGGTGGTCTAGCGAAAAAGGCTTCTGCAGAAAATCGATTGCTCCGCGCTTCATCGCTTCCACTGCCGTTTCCACATTGCCAAATGCAGTCATGACAACCACCGGTGTAGACGGGCTATCGCGCGAAATTCGCTCTAGTAGACTCAGGCCATCCATTCCGGGCATCTTGAGATCGGTAATGACAAGATCGACTCCTTCGATCTTGCGCAACGCCTCTTCTCCATTGGCCGCAGTCACTACTTCGTGCTCATCACTACTCAACTGCAACTCGATCACTCGACGGAGTTTTTCTTCATCTTCGACAATGAGAATGCGCATCATTTTCTACTCTTGCACTTCCTGGCGGTCTGGCAGCCACACGCGGAAGGTTGTCCCTGACCCTGCTTCACTGTCTACAAATATGCGGCCACGATGTTCATCCACAATCTTTGAGACGATGGCGAGGCCAAGTCCGGTTCCCTCGCTCTTGGTTGTGAAGAAGGGATTGAAGATGCTACCCAGATTTTCTGTCGCGATTCCGGAACCACGATCGATTACCGCCAATTCAGCTCCGCCTTCCACTTGACGAGTCAGTACTGTTACCACGCCTCCGTCAGGACTGGCGTCGATTGCATTGGCCAGCAGGTTGGCAACGAGTTGCTCAATCCACTGCGCGTCCACTGGAAGCGCCGCCAGATCAGGCGAGTCGTTGCGAATGATCGTCACATTGCGCCCGTCCGCACGAGTTTGCACCTGATGCACTGCCCGGTCTATGATTTCTGATAAATAGCTTGCTTCAATTCGCAGCCGGAAAGGCTTTGCGAAATCGAGAAAGCGCTTGACAAGTTCATTGGTTCGATCTACTTCGGTTGAAATGTAGCCAGAGAGTTCTTTGGCTATCGCATTGTCGGCAGGCAGCTTGCGGGCCAGCATCTCGGCGGAATTCTTAATGGTGCCCAGCGGATTGCGCAACTCATGCGCAAGTCCGGCTGTTAGTTGTCCGAGCGCCGCGAGCCGTTCACTCCGTTGAACTTCTGACTGAGCGGCTTTCAGGTTTTCGTTGGCGATCGCAAACTCGCGGGCGAGAGTCTGGTATCGTGCGGCCTGTTCGCGGTTGCTGCGCGCCAGTTGGTAGCTAAGATAGGCAGCCAAAAACAAAAACAGAATCCGGAAGCTGATCTCCTGCTGCTGGTCCAGCGGGATCACGGTAGTCCGAAAGTCGATGTACAAAAGAAAAGACAGATACGACAAGGCCGCCATGGCCGTCGCGGCAATCGTGCCCAAAGCACCAAACGACGTGGCCGCTGTTACAACCGGCAAGAGCAAGATCAGATAGTAGCTGGACGCGATGCTCCCGGTTACCCCCATCAAAAGATAGGTAAGCAGCATCGGGATCGCTACGCCCCAAAAGCGACCTTGCATCGAATCGCGAAAGTAGCCCACTCTTGGCTCAACGATTTCGAAAATGGCGAACGCCGCCAGCAACTCCACTTCGGCGTCGTTCACAACAGGCGAAACGAAGTGCAGGGCAATAAAGAGCAAGACCCATACTGCATCGCGAGAAGTCGGGGTCCAGGACATGATTCCTAAGCTCTCATAAATTGTCTAAGCTGGCAGGAGCAGATTGCAATTCGTTTCAGGCTTGGGTTGCCGGACTTGACCGCGTCTTAGGCATGTCATATCATTATACCAGTCTTATTATGCACAGATTCCTACTGTTCCTGGCTCTTCCTCTCTATTCTCAAAGCGCTGATGTCCCGGCGCTGCGTGTCCTGCAGTCAAACTGTTTTGCCTGTCATTCGTCATCGCTCAAAATGTCCAATCTGGATTTGAGCTCACAGGCGGGAGCGCTGCAAGGTGGCCAAAAGGGACCGGCAATCAACTTGGCCAAGCCAGAACAATCCAACCTGATCAAGGCAGTGAAACACGAATCGGGATTCGCTTCGATGCCACCTGCCAAGCCCCTCAATCCTGACGAGATTGCTACTCTCGAGCGCTGGATTCGCGAAGGGGCCAAATATCCCGAGGCCAAGTCGAACACTCCGCAAGTCAACTGGTGGAGCTTCACCACGCCCAGGCGGCCCGCGGTGCCAGCCGGGAACGAAGAAAATCCCATTGACCGATTCCTCAACGCGAAGCTTAAGGAGAAGGCTCTTTCCAAGGCCCCTCCTGCCAGTCGCGCAGCCTTGATCCGTCGAGTCTCCTTTGATCTCACCGGCCTTGGTCCAAGTGCTGCAGAAGTTGAATCCTTTGCGAGTGACAAAGACCCCAAGGCTTTCGAGAAACTTGTGGACCGACTGCTTGCCTCGCCCCGATACGGCGAAAAGTGGGCCCGGCACTGGCTTGACCTTGTTCGTTATTCCGACACTGCCGGTTTTGAACTCGATTCCTATGTCGCAGATGCATGGCGCTACCGCGACTATGTCATTCAAAGCTTTAACGAAGACAAGCCTTACGACCGGTTCATTCACGAACAACTTGCCGGTGATGAATACTGGCCCGAAGATCCACTTGCGAACACCGGCACCGGCTACTTTTGTGTTGGCCCGAATCGCGACCTGTTCCCTGATCAGGCCGACATCAATCGTGTCGAAACCATGACGGATTACACCGACACCACTTCCAGTGTGTTTCTCGGCCTGAGCGCCGGCTGCGCCCGCTGTCATGACCATAAATTCGATCCCATTTCGCAGAAGGATTACTTCCGGCTTCAAGCCGTGTTTGCCCCCATTGTCAAAACCAAAGTTGCACTCAACCGCCTTGGCTCGCTTGGCTGGGAAGTAGAAGAAAACTCGCGCGAGATCAAACTCCGTGAAGTCGGTTCGCAGATTCGTGCTGTCCAGTCTTCCTGCCAGACCAAACTCTATGACGCCAAGCTTGCCCACCTCAACGCTGAAGTGCAGGCCGCAATCCGCACTCCGGAAAATGACAGAACGCCCCGTCAAAAGGAACTGCAGACCGAGTATTCGTCAGCAACCAATGTGAGTGACGACGAAATTCGCGCCTGTCTAGGCCCGCAACAGAGTGCTCAGCTACACACCCTCGAACGGCAACTCATCAACATGTTCAAGGGCTATCGTGAAAAGCCTTTCAGCTGCGGTGTGACGGATCTTGGAGACTTCTCGCCCAAGACTTTCGTTCCTGTCAAAGGGCTTGGCACACCAGAAGAAGTGAAGCCAGGCTTCTTTGGAGCACTCGGTGGTGGAGAGATTCGTGAGGCCTCTTTCGAGAGAAAAACCACGGGGCCGATTCCCATGTATCCGACCACAGGTCGCAGGCACGCACTTGCAGAATGGCTTACTGATCCCAAAAACCCGCTCACTGCACGCGTGATGATCAACCGGATCTGGCAATATCATTTTGGGCGCGGCATCGTTGCAACCCCCAGCGACTATGGCCGCCGTGGCAGCGCCCCTTCTCATCCGGAATTGCTCGACTATCTGGCAACCGAATTTGTTGCCCGAGGCTGGAGCATGAAGACGATGCACCGCACCATGATTCTCAGTGAAGCCTACCAGCGGGATTCGCAGCCGCTTGCCGGAGCGAAAGAGACAGATCCCGAAAACATTTATCTATCCCATTTCTCTCGCCGAAGACTTTACTCCGATGAATTACGCGACAGCCTACTTGCCACTGCGGGCCGTCTGAACTTGAAGCTTTATGGACCTCCGGTTGTGACGCCGCTGGCAAAGGAAGAGTTGTACGGCATGATTGGCTCGCCGTCCAGCATGTGGGTTGTCACCACAGACCTTGCTCAGCACACACGGAGATCCATCTACCTGCAACAGCGCCGCACCTTCCGAGTGCCAATGATGGAAGTCTTCGATGCTCCGGAGCCCATGCTTTCCTGTTCGCGTCGTGAGGCCTCCACCAGTGCTCCACAGTCTTTGACCCTGCTCAACGGACCTCTAGTGCTGGAACAGGCAAAAGCCTTGACAGCAAACTGGATTGCAAGGCAAAGTTCCGATACTGCTCTCATCCACGAGGCCTGGAGACAGGTACTGGCGCGGTCGCCGCGAGCGGACGAAGTTGATCGTACTTTGCGTTTTCTGAAAGAACAAACCCAAAACAGTGGCTCACGAGAATCGGCTGTTGCCGAACTCGCAAGGGCACTACTCAACCTGAACGAGTTTATATATGTGGACTAACCCTATGAATCGCAGACAGCTTTTGAGCCGCGCTGGAATGGGCTTTGGCGCAGTGGCCGCAGCCAACCTGCTCGCCGCAGCCGATGGCCGGAGTTCTCTGGCTGCCCGCCCGCCGCACGAACCCACCAAGGTGAAATCGATCATCTATCTGTTCATGCACGGAGGCGTAAGTCACGTCGATACCTGGGATCCCAAGCCGGAACTCACCCGCCGCTCCGGCCAAACCGTACCCGAATCTTTTGTCAAAGGCCTGAAAACCTCGCGCATTGATTTCACCAAAGCCATCATGCGCGGCAGTCCCTGGGATTTTGCTCCGTGCGGCCAGTCCGGTACAGTCGTCTCAAGCCTGTTCCCGAACATGTCTCGCCATGTCGACGACATGGTGCTCGTTCGTAGCTGCTATGGCGATGCCTTCGATCACGCTCCTGCCATGTATCTTCGCTCTACAGGCACCCAACTGCCAGGCAGGCCTTCGCTCGGCGCATGGACTGTCTACGGTCTCGGGACTGAGAATCAAAACCTTCCGGCCTTTGTGGTGATGTCGGATGGAGCGATGAAGTGTGGTCCGCAAGGCTACGGTGCAGGCTATCTTCCTGCCGTCTACCAGGGCACCGTTTTTCGCGGGGGAGAGCAGCCCATTCTTGACCTCGCTACGCCAAGCGGCATTGCGGCGAAGACGCAGCGTGGCACTCTCGATCTGATTCAAGATCTGGACCGCAACCATCTTGCTGCCCGTCCGGGCGACGATGTTCTTGAGGCGCGTCTCGCCAGCTACGAACTCGCTTTCCGAATGCAGTCGACGGCACCCGAGGTTGTCGATTTTGCCAAAGAGTCCGCAGCCACCAAGAAGCTTTACGGCATTGATGAACCGAATACGAACGACTTCGGACGCAAGTGCCTCCTCGCTCGCCGTCTGGTGGAGCGTGGGGTGCGATTTATTCAGCTCTACAGCGGCACTCACCTTGGTGACGATTGGGACGGCGCGCACAACGACCTCACTGGCTCTCACAACAAGATGGCCGCCAAATCGGACCTGCCGATCGCAGGCCTTCTCGCCGATCTGAAGTCGCGTGGGCTTCTCGATTCAACGCTCGTCATCTGGTCGAGCGAATTTGGTCGCACGCCTCTTGCTGAAGGCAAAAATGGTCGCGATCATCACCCCTACGCATTCTCCATGTGGATGGCAGGCGCTGGAATCCAGGGCGGTCGCACCTATGGCTCCACGGATGAATTTGGTTTGCGGCCGCAAGAAAATCCAGTCGATTCGCATGACGTCAACGCAACGATTCTTAGAATGCTGGGCATGGACCACCTGAAGCTCACCTACTTCTACCAGGGCCGCGACATGCGCCTGACGGATGTCCATGGGGAGCGCGAGTTTAGCCACTTTCTCAAGGGCCGGAGAGGCTAGGGTTACTGCTGCCAGCTAAAAGCGTCGGTATTGTGCTCGATGCGCTTCACTGGCTCGAACACAATCGAGACCGTATCAAAGCGCACCAACTCTTCCTTGATTCGCTTCTTGCGGCAAAACTCTCTGGCCGCGCTTCGCACCGCAATTTCCTTGCCGCGATCAATATTGCGGTCTGGCGAACCGAACTGATCCGATCGCCTGCTCTTCACTTCGACAACGATCAGCCGGTCCGGGCTTCCCCTCTGCCAGGCGATGAGATCCAGCTCATGAAGCCCGCTGCGGCTGCGCCAATTTCGTTCGATGACGAAATATCCTTTGCCCTGTAAATAGCGGTGGGTGAGGTCTTCTCCGCGTCGTCCCAAGGCATGTGTTGCTTGCAATACGCGCGCATCATGCCATTGCCGCAATACGTCGAAGCAGAGCCAGATTGGTTTTGTCAGCAAAGCTATTTTATGACTTCAAACTCGAATTCCATCACCTTGCCGCGCACGATGTAGCAGAGATAGTACTCCCAGTTACGTCGCAGCCGCGGGGACAGGTTGATCAGGAATTCAAAGCCGAGGTATCTCCACAACGCTAGTAGCTTGACGTAAACTTTTTTCTCCCTGAATTTGGCCTTCGTGTAATAGCCATAGCCGGCGTCGTCGGGTCCAAAGTAACGGAAGCTGAAGCTGTTCAAATGCCAACGGTGGGTCGGATCACAAAAACTGGAGAAGTCGGTGTAGTGGGGAGTTTCCAGACGCAAACTTCCACCATTTCGAAGGACACGGTGAAACTCCTCCATCGTTCGAATCACATCGGAAACGTGTTCAATGACATGAATCGCCCGCAATTCATCAAAACTGGAGTCGCGAAACGGATAAGGATGGCGGTCGAGATCGGCAATGACATCAGCCGCTGTACGTGGATTGTTGTCTAGTCCGACGGAACCTGGATACTTGCGTATGCCGCAGCCGACGTCTAGGATTCTTGGCTTTGTTCGAGACAAGACTCTAGTGTATCGAGGCAGAACTCTGCCTGGTCTCGCGTAAAGACCAACGGCGGGCAAAGTCGAATCGAATTCGGTCCGCAACCCAGGATCAAAATGCCGCGCTCAAAGGCCATCAGCTCCAGGCGATCGCGCAATTCGGGATATCGTTCCCTTGTTTTCTGATCCCGCACCAGTTCGAAGCCAATCATCAGGCCCAGCCCCTGCACTCGGCCGACGTGGCGAAAGCGCTGCGGCCAGTCGCGCATGCGTCCCAGCATGTAATCACCAACGCTGGTTGCATTTTCGAGCAGTTCCTGTTCCAGGAGCTCAATTGTCGCGAGAGAACTGGCGATTGCTACCGGGTTGCCGCCAAAAGTGGAAGCATGGGCACCAGGAGTCCATGTCATCCATTCCGGCTTGGTGACAACTGCGCACAGCGGCAATCCGCTGGCAATACCCTTTGCCAGAGCGAGAATGTCTGGATTTACGCCAAAATGTTCTACCGCAAACATCTTTCCAGTCCGCCCCATGCCCGACTGCACCTCATCCCAGATAATCGGAATCTTGTACTTGGCTGCAACGGTCTGCAATTCATCGATGAACTTTTGTGGCGGAACGACATAGCCGCCCTCGCCTTGCACCGGTTCGACAATGATGCCTGCGATGTCATCTGCAGGAAGTATGTGGCGAATCAACTGCTCTTCGATAACCTTCACGCATTCCACATTGCAGGTCTCTACCTGCTTGCCGTAGCTGCAGCGATAGCAATTTGCGTAAGGGATATGCGATACGCCAGACAGCAGCGAGCCAAATCCCTTTTTCTGAAGACTCTTCGATCCAGTGAGAGAGAGCGATCCCATAGTGCGGCCATGAAAGGCACCAAAGAAGGCAATGAATCTTTCTCGGCCTGTATGATAGCGGGCCATTTTGAGACAGGCCTCTACTGCTTCAGTACCCGAATTTCCAAGATAAACCCGTCGAGGTCCGCCACCCGGAACCAGGCTCTGCAACTTCTCAGCCAGGTCGACCATGTTTTCGTAATAAAAATCAGTACCCGAGTAGTGAAGCAGTCTCGCTGCCTGTTCCTGAATGGCTGCGACTACTTTTGGGTGGCAATGACCGGTAGCGCACACCGCAATTCCTGCATTGCAATCGAGAAAACGATTGCCGTCGAGGTCCTCAATCATTGAGCCCTGAGCATGGGCCACCGTTAGAGGATAACCACGCGTATAGCTGGGTGACATGATCGCGTTGTCGCGGGCGATCAACTGCGCCGCCTTCGGACCCGGCACGGACGTGACCATGTGGGGCAAGTCCAGACGGACAAGCGTAGCTTGGCTCATGCAAATCTCCTCTAAGGTCTAATCGGCTGTTTTTATGTGGACTGTATGGACAGAAGCGGCTAGGAGGAAATGCTCCTGGTCAGATCCAAAGAGACCCGGACGGCTCAGGGATAGTACCGACATCTTGACTCTTATTCTAGGCCTCCACAGTGTTCTGCGAAATGGTCAAAAAGTCAAAATAAGAAAAATCTTGCTATCGTATCAGAAAGTTCCCTGCCTGAATTCTATTTTCACTCCGTTGTATTTCTTTTGACATCTTCCACCCCTAATCTAAAAGTGAGGTTCCCATGGCTGAAGAAAAACGCATCTCAAAGCACTACTTGTTGGCAAGTGATTTCGATCATACGCTGAGCTTCAACGACTCGGGTGTCATCCTGAGCGAGTTGCTGGGCATCGAAGGTTTCCAGGCCAAGATCGCCGAAATTTCTCGCAAGAATTTTATCCAGCAGGGGGGCGAGTTGTCCTACCTGCTGCTGCACGATCCAGAATACAAACAAGTGCGCGCTGAACATCTCGTTGAGGTTGGCAAGAAAATCCGCCTGAAGCCGAATATCCGGCTTGTGTCTCAACTGCTCAACAGTCTCGACGGTTACCGCTTCTCGCTCTATGTCATCAGCGCTGCGCCTGAAGAGGTGATTCAGAGCGCACTCGAAGGCATTGTCCCGCCAGAGAACATCTATGGCACGCGGCTTCGTTACGACGAAGTAACTGGTGAGGTCTGCGCAATCGATCGCGTATGTGCAGGCTTTGGCAAAGTGGCCGTGCTCGATGAATTGCAGAGTGGCCTTAAGCTGGGCCGAGACCAGGTAGTTTACATCGGCGATGGATCAAGTGACATCCACGTGATGCTGCACGTCAATCGCTATGACGGTCTTACCATCGCCGTCTCTGAAGCCAAATACATTTCTCAGATCGCCAAAAGAACGGTGCTCAGTGAAGATGCCCTCAGCGTACTTGTACCGATCCTCGAAGAACTCGCCGGGTGGCAATCGAATCGAATTCGCGCCCTGTTTGAAGCACATGGCTTCACCGTCCAGGAATGGGACAAAGTGAAGACGGATTGGCTGACCATCGAGCCCATCGATTCGGGCGACACACCGGGGCTCACACAGTGAAGCCCGACTGGATTGGCTGGGTAGCTACCGCCGCGTTTACCAGTTCGTACTTCGTTCGAAAACCCTTTACGATTCGCGCCATTCAGGCAGGGGCCTCCTGCCTGTGGTTGAGCTACGGCGTCGTCATCGGCGCCACGCCCGTGATTGTCGCCAATATGCTGGTGGTTTCGGCCGCACTATTTACAATGTGGCGTGATCGCCACGCTACTTAGGGCACTGATATACTTGACACACGCAAGCAAAACCGCTACACTTGAGTAGTGGAAGAGACCTACGAACCCAAAACTCTGGTAGAAGCCATCCCGTACTTCTCGGATTTGGATGTTTGCGTTCGTTACTTCTGCAATCTGCGATGGCCCAACGGGATCGAATGCCCAAAGTGCGGCTCCAAGGAAAACCACTCGTATATCTCCAGCCGTCGCATCTTCATGTGTAAGTCGTGCCGGAAACAATTCTCCCCCAAAGCTGGTTCGATCTTTGAGGATTCGGCACTCGGTCTGGACAAGTGGCTGACGGCTCTTTGGATCATTGCCACTGCAAAGAACGGAGCCAGTTCACATGAACTCGCCAGATCCCTTGGGGTCACCCAGAAAACGGCGTGGTTCATGTCCCACCGGATCAGGCTGGCAATGGAAGCCGGGACATTCACGAAGCTCTCAGGGACCGTAGAAGCCGATGAGACCTTCGTTGGCGGCAAGGCGCC
>JANXLY010000152.1 GCA_025354885.1 Acidobacteriota bacterium
ATCCTCTAGCGAAGTGAGCAGATCCATCACCGAATGGTCGATCGACACCAGTTCTGCAAAATGCACGTGGCATTCAATATCACGCGGGAGCTTTTCGAATGCCTGAGCGATAACAGGTAGCTTCACAAACGTCGCAGAGCCGGATACGTGCACGTCGGCACGTTTCTTGTCACTGCTCGCTTGCACCCAGATATCCATCTGCGATGCAGTGTGAACCAGTCTTGCGAACGAAAGCACAACACCGAGTATTACGCCCGTCAACAAATCTACAGCAACAATTCCAACCACCGTCACTCCATAAATCCAAAGCGGCATCATTCCATATTTCATCAGCCCAATTGCGCTCCTCCAGTCCACCAGCTTGTATCCGGTAAAGACCAGGATCCCTGCCAGCGAAGCAACTGGTACTCGCTCCAGCACAAATGGCAGTGCCACCACAAATGCTAAAAGCCATGCGCCGTGCATCACTGCGGACCAGCGCGTCTTTGCGCCCGCTTGTACGTTTGCCGAACTGCGGACAATCACGCCCGTCATCGGCAAAGCTCCAGCAATTCCGCAAAGCATATTGCCGATTCCCTGCGCCCTCAGTTCCTTGTCGTAGTCCGTGCGCACTCCGTCGTGCATCCGGTCTGTGGCTCCCGCCGACAGCAGCGTTTCCGCGCTTGCCACAAATGCCAGCGTCAGGGCACCAAATAGGGCAGTCTTTTGGCCAAGAATGGACAAGCCGTCAAGCGTGATCCAGTTCGCCGCCGCCAGCAGGTTCGCCGGCACAGTTACGTAGTTCACAGGGGCTTCGATTACCATCGCCGTAATGGTGGCCAACACTACTCCAATGAGCGCGCCCGGAATCATCTTCAGCGCCTTCGGCCGGAACTGATTCCACAAAAGCAGGCTGAGAATCGTAAGTACGCCGAGTAACGCAGGCACGTGTCGCTGTGAGGAACTACCGATGTCCACTATGTCCTGATAGATCGCATTGGGGATCGTAATCAGGTTGGTCATTCCATTGCTCTTGGGTTTGTCATCGAGCATCACATGGAACTGACTGGCAAAGATCAGAATTCCAATGCCGCTCAGCATTCCATAAATCACCGCAGGTGAAATAGCTCGAAACCATTGGCCAGCCTTGAGAAGTCCCGCCACGATCTGAAGTGCACCAGCCATCAGGATTATGGGGCCAAGCGCCGCAACGCCGTGTTCCTGAACAATCTGGGCAACCAGCACGGCCAGCCCGGCCGCTGGCCCGCTCACTTGCAATGGCGAACCCGCCAGGGTGCCAACAATGATCCCTCCGATGATCCCGGTGATCAGACCGCTCGCCGGAGGCATCCCGGACGCAATTGCAATGCCCATGCACAAAGGCAGCGCCACCAAAAACACAATGATCGAAGGCATAATATCGCCCGTAAATTTTACTCGCACAAATACTCCTCTAAGCAATCAAAAATGGAAGCGAAACAGTCGAGACGGAGACAGCGCGAGGCTGGAACTCCGCGCGGACGACTCCTGAAGAGTTGCCCGTGCTGTCTCGACTATGAATGGATTCAGGGATTGATTGAGGGAGGGCCGCGCGTGGAACTGGCTCGAAGAATGGCTACAGTCGGTTGTATTGCGTGAGGCTTGAAAACAGCAGATAGGTTAGTGAGTGACCCATGCTCAAATTCAAGCGCTACGGCTTCCATCCAAAACGTGCTGCTCCATGAGTTTTGGCCACCAACGGAACGAAAAACATGGTTCGAGAGTTCCGCCACTCTGCCAATGCGTCCACCGCGGTTGCGGTCGGAACTGCGTGTCGAGGATGGTCTTGCGCACCAGTCCGATTCTGTCTCCTCAACTCCAAACGCACAAAATGTAAGGAGGAGCAGCAGAAACACTCGGCCCGCAGCACGGTAATGTTTCGGCATTGCTTTTCGAATCAAGGATCAGTACTCCCCCTTAGTATATCCCGGCCTTGGACAAAGTTGTTCAACTCCGTCATTCCTCCCCAAACGGGGAAAAAACTGAGTCGACTAGGCGTGTAAGATCGAGAGGCCCCCTGTGATCCCACCATCAACGATTGCCGCCTTTACCTTCGCAGTACTGATTGCTGTCGCCGTCTGTTTCCAAATCGCTCTAGCCGCTGGCAGGCCCTGGGGAACGCTCGCCTGGGGAGGAAAATTTCCGGGACGACTCCCAAACCGCATGCGTACCGCCTCTCTTGCTGCCGCGCTGCTACTTCTCGCTCTTGGAACCCTTGTCTTGGCCAGGGCCGAAGTCACACTCCCCTCGTTGTATCCTCTCGCTCGTACGCTCATTTGGGCAGTAGTCACCTATTGCGCACTTGGTGTTGTGGCAAACTCGCTCACCCCAAGCTCATCAGAACGAATCGTCTGGTTGCCCGTCACGATTCTGCTCTTGATCTCCAGCTTGGTCGTTGCCTTTGGGCCCTGAACTCTAGGGCGCGCCAGCAAAATCGGCTGCGATCAAGGCCGCCGCTTTTTCTCGATCAGCTGGCGTCTCTAGCGCCGAACTCCGCTTGTCGGAAACTTTCAACTTATGACCAAGATTCGGATCGATCAGGTATGTCGTGACACGCAGCCCATCCGCTTCAACTCGCACAGCAACGATCAGCAGGCGGCTAATTCCCAAATCCTTCGCAATTGCTTTCGACTCCACGGTCCGCCCCCGATACCGCTGGATCGTCGGCCAGGAGATAACCGGCTTCTGGTGCCGCTTCGATAGATTTGTGGCAATCCGTTCTGCTAGATCTTCGTCGTGACGAATTGCTGGAAAGTCCTCGTTCGCCCAAAGCCATCGTGCCGGGATCACCGCAATGGCATTCTGCGGCACAGCCGCTGCGGGTTTCCATGCCAGGAACCCCGCTACTGCTATCACAACAAAACATCCCAGTCCAATCGCAATCCATTTCCAGGACTGTCCCCGAGCACCTTTGGATTCCTCGAGCAGCGGAACACCAGGGCTCGATTCCACAAGTTGAATTTCCGGCACATACGAGCCCTTCGGAACTTGGATGCGGACCACGTCCAAAGCTCCCACCCCCACGTAATAATCGTCCAGCTTCTTGCGCAGCCGTCGAGCCTCCACGCGCACAATCGGGTCGATCCTCGGATCGTAATCCGCATTCCGGTCGAAAACCATTTTCCCGATCAGATATTCCTTCACCTGATCCTGCTCACCGCGCAGCAGCGCTTCAACTCCAAATTGCAAAAACCGGCACAGTCGCTCGGAATTCTCGAATTCCTTACTGGCGAGGATTTTTGCCAGTTGTTCGCGAACCCGTTCCTCGCCAATTCCGTTCATGCTTTGACTCTCCCACAGCATTCCCCGCTTTTCAACGCACTACGCAGCTTCGCTACGGTAAGCTTACGGTGCATTACTCCAACGCAAGCAGGCAACCGGCACAAGATCGAAGCAACGGGCCTACGGTTCAACCCGGATCCCCGCCACTTCAACCTTAAGGAGCTCACTTTTATGAAGTACATAACTCTACTTCTTCTCGCAACAACAACGGCCTTCGCCGGCCCTCCAATGATTTGCCACCCTGTCCAGATCGGTGCAGCGAAATCGTTACCCTGGAAATCCGTCGAAAGCTGGAATGGCACCGATCCGGCCTACAACCTTGCTTCCCTCTCTTCCGACACTCTCGCCATCCTGTCCCCTTCAGCCCCGATCAATCTCAGGATGGAGACCCTACGCCGCGCCGCGATCTACACCGCCAAAAACCAGACCCTTGCGGCGCAAATGACTGCCCAGCTACTGGCGCGTGTGGCAGACGCAGAAACCTCAGGCAATCCGACTCCTGCTCTTTGGTTCGACGCCGGTTTCTTCGCTGAGACCCTTCGGCAGGCCAGCTTTATTTACCGCTTCGACATGCTGTCGCCATCGGAAAAAGCCCAATGGCAGCTTCGCGGCGAGACAACACCTCTCGACGGCAAGCCCTGGATCGAAAAAGCGATTCGCATGGGCGGCAAAGGCATGGAGTCCGCACTGATAAAAATCGAAGAATACCGGCAGGCAGATCTCAAACGCACCCAAAAGCTCTTGTCCGCCAAATAACCACTGGCCCTGCTGGAAGCGGCTGCTCTGCTCTAAGCCGCTTCTAGCATCCAGTCGTCCGAAACACCGCAACCTTCTCCACCAGACTCCCCCGAGGCCGCTTCAAAGACAAAAGCAGCGTCATCTCGTTCACATTGTAGTGATCGCTCAGATTCATCAGCAAATCAATCTTTCCGTCCCCATTCAAATCGCCCGCCCAGATCAGCTCGCAATGCTGATCATCAAATCCCTCAGGCCACTCATACAGGATCTGGCTGATCCCCTCACCCTCAAGTACCAGTCGTGAACTCCTGCCAACATCTCCTCCCCCTCGCTTTACATCGATAATCCGCAAGCTCAAGCTTCCTTTACAGTCCTGGCACGAAAGTTGGATGGGAGTTTGATCCGCGAGCATTGGCCCCAAAGGATTGAAGCGCGCGGTCTTCACTTTCTTGCGGGCCAGCCCTTCAACACCACGAATCAGAAACAAAGGCTCCCCGCTCAGTACCTTTACTTCTGTTCCACTTTTCTGATCCTCTCCATCGAGCAGGGGGTCTTTAACGCTCTGCACTTCAACCGGAAAAAACTGCCAGGCAGATTCCGGCCCATTTTTCACAAGTCCCATCCATCGCTCACCAGAACTTGCCCTCACTTCACCCTTATGAAAGTTCCCGACACTCAGCAGCGACACATCCGGTCGCGCTCCCGAATAGCCCGGATGGGAGGCACTCAGAATTGCAATGATTGCCAGAAGTTGTCGATTCACCATTTCATCCCCGTGAAATTTAGACACAAAAATACCCGGTAGCGTTTCGCTACCGGGTATTTTTGCTTCAGATCGGGTCGATCTATTTCTTGACGGCCTTCTTTGCAACACCGGCCTTGGGCGCTGCCTTCTTCACTGCGGGAGCCTTCGGTGCCGGACCCTGTACAGGCCAGCCCTTCAGCTTCTCGTTCTCGACTTCCAGCTTCAGCGTGTAGGGCTCCTTCGTGAACTCCTTTGCTACGCCCGTGAATTCGATTTCCGTGCCAACATCCGCCTTGCCACGCAATGCCTTTTCAAACACGAGAGTGACTTCAGGCTGATCGGCTGTCTCAACGGCCAAAACAATTTCCTTGGGATTTGTTTCCGGCTTCATACTCACAAGCTTGCCCCTGAAGGTCGGCAGTTCCGCATCTTTCAGGTTGCCCCAATACGTGTCTCCGTCAGCAGCCTTCAAAGCCTTCTTGATTTCCAGGTACTGGTAGAGCATCGGATTTTCGCTCTTGAATTTCTCAAGATTCTCGCCCATCTTCTCTTCCTTGGACTTGATCTTGAAATCCGGAGGCGGCATAACACTTGCCTTGGCCTTGTCGATGATCTCAGTCATTTCCTTCTTGTCGTCGCCGGCAAAGGAGGTGTAAACGCGTTCAAAATACTTCGCGACTTGTGCCTTGCGCGCAGCATCCAGCGCTCCGGGTCCATCAAGGTGGCCCGCGCGTGCAAAATGCCACATGGCTTCGGCCTGCCGTTTCGGATCCTTCTGCAGGGCAATCACGGTACCGAGAAAATAGCTCATCTCCGCATTGCCGGGGCTCAACGTCAGCGCCTTGACAAAATACTTCTCGGCATCGGTGTACTTCTTCTTCTGCCATTCCACCCAGCCAAGCGTCTTCAGCGCCTGCACTTCAATATCGTTGCGCTGTTGCTTCCACTGCTCTTCCGTCGTCGCGGCTGGCTTCTTCGAGGGTTCGTAGGTCGCATCGAGCGCCGAAATCAGGCCATTGGCAGACTTGATACCAGTCTCAAGACTCTCGCCATCTTTCCGGTCCATGCTCACCGTCAATAGGGTAAGAAAGTAAAGAGACTGAAAGCTCTTCGGATCTAGAGCAAGCAAATCGTTGCAAGCTTTGTACAGGCCAGCGGCGTCATTCTTCTTGCTGTAAACCACCAGAAAGGTCTGCGCTCTTTCAAGCTTGTAATCCGATTCTGGATACTTTTCTTTCCATTGGGTCAACAACTGTAATTGCTGATCGGGCGCGGTCGCCTTTGTGATCTGCAGGTACAAATCGTACTCCGCTTGATCCTTCCAATTTTTCTGCGCTTGCGCAAATAATGCTGCGGACGACAAGAGAATGCCGGCGAATACGCCGCCAAGTACGATCTTGCGAATGGTTTGAGTGAATAATCTCACTGGACCCGGCCTCCTGAGAAAGACGATGCTATTTGATTGAATTTGGTTCCAACATCTCTATCCATCCACTGACGACAAGGCCAGCTTCAGAACAGGTGCGGATCTTTGGGGAGTATAACAGAACTCCACAGCACCATTCGACTCTTTGCTGCTAGGATCATTCAAATGCGCTGGCTAGACTACGGGGTGATTGTCACCTACCTCATTGGCATTACACTTTTCGGCTATCGCTTTCGCGACAGCCAGAAAAGTCTCAAAGATTATTTCCTCGGTGGCAGAAACGCCCCCTGGTGGGCAATCGGCTTTTCTATCGTTTCTGCCGAAACCTCTACCCTTACCGTCATCGGTACCCCAGCCATCAGTTTCAATGGAAATTTCGGATTCCTTCAAGTCGTCTTTGGTTATCTGCTGGCCCGGTTCATCATTAGCAATCTCTTCCTGCCCCAATACTTCCGCGGAGAGATGTTCACCGCTTACGAGCTGATGCTGCGCCGTTTCGGCCCAAACATCCGCAAGCTCACTGCAGGTTCATTCCTCGGCTTACGAGCCCTTGCTGAAGGCGTCCGCGTCTTCGCCATTTCTATCGTCGTCTCTATCGTCCTCGGCACCGGGGAATTTGTCAGCGAACTATTCATCGTCTGCCTCACGCTCTTCTATACTTTCGAGGGCGGCATGACTGCCGTCATCTGGACCGACGTCGTCCAGATGTTCCTCTACGTCGCCGGCGCCATACTCAGCCTCTTCGTCATCCTCCAGCAAATCCCCGGCGGGTGGGATCACGTGGTCCAGATGGCAAGCGATGCTCACAAATTTCAGGTCTTCAATTTCGCTTTCGCAATGACCCCGGAATTCTTCGCCCAACCTTACACCTTTTGGGCCGGCTTCTTCGGTGGTTGCTTCCTCACTACCGCCAGCCACGGCACAGAACAGTTGATGGTGCAAAGACTCCTCTCTGCCAAAAATGAACGCGATGCCCGTCTCGCACTTTTCTCCAGTTGGTTCGTCATTCTCTTTCAGTTCACGCTCTTCCTCGTCATCGGGATCATGCTCTGGGTATATTACTCGGATTCAAAGCTTCCCCCACCCAATCCGCCAGACCGCATTTACCCGAAATTCATCTGGGATTTCCTCCCCCATGGCATCAGCGGCCTCGTGATTGCCGCCATCCTCGCCGCCGCAATGAGTAACCTCAGTGCCGCCCTCAACTCACTCTCCTCCACTACAGTCATGGACTTCATCAAGCCCTACGACAAAAAAGAGCGTAGCGACGCCGAATACCTCAAAATTGCCAAACGCATGACCATCCTATGGTGCGCTGTCCTCTTTTTCATCGCCCTTCTGGCCCGTAACGTCAAAAGTGTCCTCGAGGCCGGCCTTGGCATCGCCTCCATCGTCTACGGTGCCCTCCTCGGTGTCTTCCTCCTCGGCCTGCTAACCAAACGAACAGGCGAACGGGCCGCCATGCTCGGCATGGCCTGCGGACTCACGCTCATGCTCTACGTCAAATTCGAAACCACCATCGCCTGGACCTGGTACGTCCTCATCGGAAGCTCCGTCACCTTCCTGACGGCCCTCGTGGCCAGCTACTTTATTACCGAAAAAGAAAGACCCTCCCATGTCTGAAAAATTTAGCCTCCGCCGCGACCTCGGCCTTTACGGTGCCGCCGCCATTGTCGTCGGCACCGTAATCGGCAGTGGCGTCTTCGTTGTCCCCAAAAGAGCCGTAATTGCCACCGGCTCTCCTGATTGGGTCACTCTCGTCTGGATCGTAGGTGGCCTGCTCAGCCTCGCAGGGGCCCTCACCTACGCCGAATTATCAGCAATGATGCCCGAGGCAGGTGGCGAATATGTTTACCTCCGTGAGGCTTATGGCCCTTTCTTTGCTTTCGTTTACGGTTGGACCCAGTTCTGGGTCGCCAAGTCCGGCTCCATCGCCACCTTGGCCAGCGGCTTCTTAATCTACCTCTCCAATTTCGTTCCAATTTTGGAACAGACCTTTGCCACAATCCCAATCCCCCTCGGACCGAATGGTGCCCCGCTCGAGTTAAAACTCGGCCAGTTAGCGGCGATGTGCGTCATTTTATTCCTGGCCGGGGTGAATTATTTCGGAGTAAAAGCCGGGGGACAGCTTCAAATTGTCGTCACAATTGCCAAGGTTGGCCTGCTTCTCGGAATCATCCTGATCGGCTTGTTCTCTTCTCAGGGAACAGTCTCCAATTTCACCACTTCCGTCATGCCAAATCCGGGAGGCGCAAGCGGATTTTTTGTAGCTCTCGTAGCCATTCTATGGGCGTACGATGGCTGGAATAACGTCAGCATGGTGTCTAGCGAAATCAAGAATCCCCAGAAAAATCTCCCCCTTGCACTCATCTACGGCACCCTCGGTGTGATGGTCATTTATCTACTCGCCAATACAGCCTACTTTTATGTACTTTCCAGCCCCGAAGTCGCTGCAAGCGACCGTGTCCCGGCTCAAATGATGCGAAAACTCTTCGGCCAGACTGGTGCCAACTGGGTCTCCGTGGCAGCCATGATCTCGATCTTTTCTGCCTTGAACGGCAGTATTCTTGCCGGCGGGAGGGTCCCTTACGCAATGGCAAAAGACGGCCTCTTTTTCAAGAAAATCGCCGAAGTACACCCCACTCACCGGTCCCCCGCCCAATCCATGATCTGGCTCAGCGTCTGGAGCTCGGTACTGGTCTTTTCTGGTCAATATGACCAGCTGGCAGCCACTGTAATCTTCGCCAGTTGGATACTCTATGCCATGACCGCAGCCAGCGTCATCGTACTCCGCCGCAAACGCCCGGATCTCGAAAGGCCATATAAAACTTTAGGTTATCCCTACGTTCCAGTTCTATTTGTACTCGCAAGTGCGATATTGATCTTCTTTACCCTGAAAGACCAACCTAGGGAATCGATCCTCGGTTTGGCCTTGATTGCTTCTGGAATTCCCTTCTACTGGTACTGGAGCAAGCAAAAAAAGGTTTAGCCATTCCTAATTGAACAATCTGTTCTATTTTCAGAACAAGCCCTTGTATCGCGATCAATAATTCGATATAACTGCTTATAAGCTTGGTTGTGCGCTAGGTTTGCCCTCCGGGGCGGCGCTGATCAGCAATTTATAACGGAGCTTCAAACCATGGACCTAATGAAGATTCTGGAAGATTTACGGCGGGAAAGAGCTTCCATTGAAGAAGCGATCCTGACGCTGGAACGGCTCGTCGAAGGCCGTGGTCGCCGGCGTGGCAGACCTCCAACATGGCTCGCCGAAGCCAGAAAACGCGGGTTGTCTCCGGACGATACGGATGAACCGGAAACGGAAGAGCCCGTAAAAAAGTTTTCTGCAAAAGGCTAGGGATAAATTAAGTATTGTTGGCGTTTTTCGCTAAATAGGTCTAACGCCTTCACCCAGGATTGCCGTACTTGTACCGCCGTCTCGCCAGCCGCGAGACGGCGAATCGTTTCCGGACTCCCGATTAGTTTGAGGTTTGCTTCAAGATTGATTTGCTTGGGGTATAGCCGTGTCAGAACCTCCATCAGGCTAAGCCCTAACAATGATGAGTCGAAGACATTCCGGTCCGTCACAACGAATCGCACCCCATTGACACTTTGGCCGGCATAATAACTGGCAGCGGGTTCAAATGAATTTGCCTGTGCCCTGACACCCGGAATTTCGAGCCCGTTCAAAGCTTCGGCCAGCTTCTGCGCGTCGATCCAGGGTGCGCCAACCTGCTCAAAAGGCGCTTCGCTTCCCCGCCCGACCGAATAGTTTTTCGAGAATTCGAGCATTGCCACTCCAGGGTAGAGCAGTGCAGCCCCTAAACTCCGCATGTTTGGCGAAGGATTAGCCCACTTGAGCCCGGTCTGATCAAACCAGAAGCTGCGTTTCCAGTTCTTCATTGGAACCACGGTCAGCCGGGCACGCTTCGGCAAATTGTCATTCGTGAATCGAGCCAGTTCCCCGATTGTGAAGCCGTGCCGCAAAGGCATAGGGAGGCATCCGACAAAACTCATCTGCGCTGGCTCCATCAGCGGCCCCTCGACATGATCCCCTGTGATCGGATTAGGACGATCAAGCACCATGAACTCGATATTCAGTTGCGAAGCCACTTCCATCGCATTCTTCATAGTGCAGCCATAGGTAAAGAAGCGGGTACCGATGTCCTGTATGTCGAACACTAGCGTATCGATCCCCTTCAGATTCGCGGCATTCGGTTTGCGATTTTCTTCGTTATAGAGGCTGTAGACGGGAAGCTTCGAGACAGGGTCTCGCGTATCGGTCACTTTCTCGTGATCTAGCTTGCCCAGGATGCCGTGCTCCGGGCTGAAGAGCGCAGTGAGAGTAACGCCCCCTGAAAGCATCGCATCAATATTGCGTCGCCCGTCTCGAGCAAAGCCGGTGTGGTTGGTGATCAGTCCTACTTTTTTGTTGGCCAGAGCAGCAAACTTGCTTTCGATGAGACTATCGAGCCCGGTGAGAACTGGACCGAAACTTGCAGTCGGCTGAAAGGTCTTGCTGACATAAGCGGCAGCCACACTGGCCACTTTGCTGCGCAAGGCAGTAATGGGCGGACGGCGCATCGGATGCACGGCATTGGCGAGCAGGATCACGTAGCTTTCTGTAGATGGATCTATCCAGAGGCTCGTGCCAGTAAAGCCTGTGTGACCGAAAGAACCGATCGGGTAGAGATCGCCGCGGTTCCCGGCAAAAGGAGAATCGATGTCCCAACCGAGACCGCGAAGTGCACTTTGTCCCGCTGGAGACTGCGTACGGGTGGCAGCGGCAATGGTCAGCGAAGAATAAAGCGGAGATCCTTTGCGCAACACCATGCGGGCAAACTTTGCCAGATCATCCACCGTTGTGAAGAGGCCGGCGTGGCCGGCAACCCCGCCCATAAAACGTGTAGTCTCGTCGTGCACGACGCCGCGCAAAGGCAGGGTCGCGCCTTTCAGCTTTTCGGTGGGGGCAATTCGAGACTGGAGCGAAGCGTCAGGGAGATAGCCGCTTTCGCTCATGCCGAGCAGGGCGAACACTTGTTCGCGGGCAAACTCGTTCAGAGGCATGCCACCAACACGGCGGACAATTTCGCCGAGCAGAATGAAGTTGATGTCGCTGTAGACGAATCGGAGGCCCGGCTCGCTGACCGGCTTGTCGATAAGCGCCTTCTGAATGCCGAGCTCGTAACCGCTCCAGGCTGGTTCGAGGTCGAGATCCGGTCGAAGGCCGGAGTAGTGTGTGAGCAGATGGCGCAAGGTGATTTCGCTTTTTCCACCTTGAAACTCCGGCAGATAAACGGTCACCCGGTCAGACAATCGAATCTTGCCATCTTCGACGAGACGCAGGATCGAACTGGTTGTGGCAACCACTTTGGTGAGGCTGGCAGCATCAAAGATAGTGTCGAGCGTCATCGCTTCGAGTTTCGGCTCGAGCGCCCGCTGGCCATAAGCTTTTCGGTGCAGGATCCGGTCCTTGTAGCCAACCAGACACACAGCGCCTGGCAATTCGCCCTTCGCAATCGCTGCCTCAATGACGGCATCGAGCTGAGAAATCTCTTGTGCTGCGAGGCAAGTGGCCAGGCTCAGCAGGACGGCGATTCGCATCAGGCCAATACCTTTTCGGAAAGCTTGTCGATGATGCGGGCAAGTTTGATGTCAAGATCGGTGAGCCCACCGGCATCGTGGGTGGTGAGGATGAACTCGACCATGTTGTAGACACAGCGCATTTCCGGATGGTGTCCCATCTTCTCGGCCTCGAGTGCGATGCTGGTCAAAAAGCTGAAGGCTTCGACGAAATCCTTGAAATGGATCATCCGCAGCAGCTTGCCGCCGTAGATCAGCTTCCACTGGTTAAGTGCCAGGATCTCGGTCAGGACTTGTTCTTCTGTCAACTTTTCTGGTGTCATTTTACTTTCAGCCTTCACTCTTGCTTATCATAAACGCTATGTCCGTAGTTCTCGCTCCGCTTCGGCGCAACCTCGATGCGATGCCATCGCCCGATCCTGATCAGCCCGGGCTATTGCTTCGCGATATATTCGGCTATTCAGAACGCGTATTAGTGATCCCTCCGCAGCTCGTTAGGGCACTACAATTTTTTGATGGCAGTTCTACCGAGAACGATTTAAGGGAATGGCTGGTTAGATCAACCAATAGTTTCGATGTCGGACCGCAATTGCAGAATCTTGTCTCGGTTCTGAGTGAGAGTGGTTTTCTTGAGGACGATGTGTATTTTGGCATGCGAGACGAGGCGCACCAGTTGTTTGCGGATCTTCCGGTGCGCCAGCCCGCTTTTGCTGGTGGAGCTTATCCCGAGTGTCCAGAAGATTGCCGCCGCTATTTTGACCAGTTTCTCGAAGAAGCTCCTGAACTTGAAGCGACTGCTGGCAAGCTTGTTGGCATCGCTGCACCACACGTGAGCTTCGAAGGTGGCTGGGAATGTTACCGGGATGCCTTTACGGCGTTGCGACAGATGGGACCGGACCGCACCTACATCATTCTGGCAACCAGTCATTACGGAGAGCCGGAGAAGTTTGGGGTGACCCGCAAGCCTTACATGACACCCTATGGGGAAACGACGCCGGCCAATGATCTGCTCGATGAGTTGAAGGCGCTCGCCCCTGACGCGCTGATTGAAGAAGACTATTGCCAGGTGATGGAGCATTCGGCTGAATTCCATGTGCTGTGGCTGCAGCATCTATTCGGGGCCAATGTAAAGGTATTGCCGATTCTGGTTGGGGCCTGCTTTGCGGATTCGCCAGAGTCAAATCCGCATTTGAAGGCAATGCTGGATGCGCTGGCTGCACTGGCGCAGAAGCATGGCGAAAAGCTTGGCTGGGTGTTATCGATTGATATGGCCCACATGGGGCAACGGTATGGAGACGAGGCGACTTTCACTGAAGGGGACGCTGCAATCGAGAGCAATGACAAGCTGCGGGTTGGGACGCTGGAAGCTGGCGACATCGACCAGTTCTGGACGGAAGTACGCAAGAACGACGATCCCTCGAAGTGGTGTGGCAGTGCACCTCTCTATGCGTTCTACCGGGCGTTGCCCGGGGTGAAGGCGGAAATGCTCCGGTATGGTCAATGGAGTATTGATGAGACGAGCGTGGTCTCGTTTGCGGGCATGCGGTTTACACAGTGAAGCGGATGGTGCAAGAGCTTTATCTGTTAGCTTGGTTCGAGAAGCATATGAAGAGAGACAAGTAAGGCTCCATGCAAGTTCTGTCCAAGACCTCGAAGTGGATCACGCTGATGGTGCCCGCCCGGCTGTCGAGCGGCGAAGAAGCGTTGAAGATGCTGCTAGCGAGCGAGGTCATGCAAGGACTTGAAGTTGAGCCGACACTGAGAGACAACTTTCTTTCGGCGGTGCAGGAAGTTTTGTGGAATGCGATTGAGCATGGGGGCAAGATGAACCCCGTGCAGTTGATCCGGCTCGATCTGGTGCATTCGAATCGGGCGTTAAGCTGCTTTGTGAAAGACCCTGGACCGGGATTCCGCATGAAAGAAATGACTCATGCGGCGATCAATAATCCGGTGGATGATGCAGTGAAACATGCTCTTATTCGGGAGGAGCAAGGCTTGCGGCCTGGGGGCTACGGAATCCTGCTGGCTACGAACTTTGCTGATGAATTGCTGTATAACGAGCAGTGCAACGAAGTATTGCTTGTGAAGTATCTGCGGTAGTCAGAGGGGAATAGCCGGTGCAATTGCTTCGCCAAAACTGACGGCGCGGGACCTTGGTGCGGGACCTTGGTGCGGGACCTTGGTGCGGGACCTTGGTGCGGGACCTTGGCGCGGGACCTTGGCGCGGGACCTTGGCGCGGGACCTTGGCGCGGGACCTTGGCGCGGGACCTTGGCGCGGGACCTTGGTGCGGGTCCTTGG
>JANXLY010000223.1 GCA_025354885.1 Acidobacteriota bacterium
TCGGACGACAGGGCAATCGAGCAGGTCAGCCTGAAATTGCATCAGGAAATCATTTGCCGAGGCACCGCCGTCGACCCGCAATTCTTTGGGCGGCTGGCCAGTATCTCCGCGCATTGCTTCAAAGAGGTCATAGCTTTGGTATGCGATGCTTTCAAGGCCTGCACGAATGACTTGGGCACGAGTGGTTGCCCTCGTAAGCCCACAGATGATGCCGCGAACGTCGGGGTCCCAATACGGAGCACCCATACCGGTGAATGCAGGCACCATGTAAACACCGCCGCTATCAGGAACGGAGTTCGCCAGCTCTTCTGTCAAATTGACATCGCCAAACAAACCGAGGTTGTCGCGCAGAAATTGCATTGCCGCGCCACCGACGAAGACACTGCCTTCGAGTGCATAAGCGGGATTTGCCTGCTCGCAGGCAGCGCGAGTTGCCAGCAGCCGATTTGCGGATACAGGGCGCCTGGAGCCGGTTTGCATCAGCGCAAAACATCCAGTACCGTATGTATTCTTGGTCAGTCCTGGGCGGAAACAGGCTTGGCCGAAGAGCGCTGCCTGCTGGTCACCGGCGATTCCTGCAATCGGAATCTCGGCCCCAAGGAGGTCTGCAGAAGTAACCCCGACAACTTCGCTTGAGCCAACGATTTTTGGCAGGATGGCAGACGGAATTTCAAAGATTCGCAAGAGCTCTGGATCCCACTCTCCGGTTTCGAGGTTCATCAGCATTGTTCGAGAAGCGTTGGTCGAATCGGTGACGTGCACTTTGCCTTCAGTGAGTTTCCAGATCAGCCAGGTATCAATCGTTCCAAAAAGCAACTCACCGTTGGCCGCACGCGCCATGCCGTCCCTTGTATTTTCAAGCAGCCAGCGAATCTTTGAGCCCGAGAAATAGGCATCGATAACAAGGCCGGTAGTCTGTTCAATGTACTTGCTATAAGGGCCATGGGCGAGTCCATCGCAATAGGATGCGGTCCTGCGGCACTGCCAGACGATGGCTGGCCCGACTGGTCGACCGGTTGCCTTCTCCCATATAACGGTTGTCTCTCGTTGATTGGTTATGCCGACGGCGATGATTTCCTTCGCGTCTACTTTGGAGGTGTCGAGTACTCGGCGGGCGGCTGATAATTGCGATCCCCAGATGACATCGGCGTCTACTTCAACCCAGCCAGGGTGGGGGTAATTTAGATTGAAGCCGACGGCTTCAATGGCGATTCGCTGGGCCTGGTCGTCATAAACGGCAGCCCGGGCGCTGGTCGTTCCTTCATCGAGAGCAAGTAAATAGGACACTCATGGATTCTATGTCAGATCCGCCGAGCTGAGAAGTATGGGGGGAATCAGGGGATTGGCAGCCGACGGCCAAGGGGGCCACCTGTGTTCGATTTCTTCGGAGCAGGGCCGCTGCCATCACTGCTGCGGCGGAAGTTATTGCTGCCCTGGAATTCGATTTCGCCTTCTTCAAAGATGAGAGGCCGGTCCAGCAGCATCTCAACGGTAGAACCCTTGGCGAGTACAACGTCCGGACCTCGGGTCAGCAAAACGCCCATCAAAGCAGCAGCAACGCCAGCACCGGCGCCTATGCCCGCCCCCATGCCCATGTTGCCCCCAATGGCACCGCCAAGCGCACCGATCGTTGCTCCAGTGGTCGCCCCAACCCCGACTGTTTGTGCGTCGCTGGCTTTGCCCCCTTCGCCCTTGATCCTGCCTTCTTCGCGATCAAAGCCCTGATTGTCCCTGCCATCGATCGAGCCCAAGCGTGACTTGAAATCTCTCGAGACGCCATTTGGCAGGATCAGCGTATCGAAACGGACGTACAGTTCGCCTTTGCCTTTTACCTTGCCGGGACGCTTGAGGCTGGTGACCGTGCCAGCGACGCTTGAGCCGGGAGGGATCACCACTTTGCCGCTGACCATGATGGGGAAAAGTGTTTCGAGATACACGCGATCTCCTTCGATTGCATGCTTGGTACTGACGCTGTTCAGCATGGTGAGCGGGATGCGCGTGCCCGGATCGACGGTAAAGGATTTGGAGACCGGCGGGAGCGGATTTTCCTGCGCACCTACACTCAACGCGACCAGTACCAATAAAGCGCTACGCATAACTCTCATCTTAGCCTCTATGAGTGAAACGCTGAGGACTCTCAATTCGTTACGGTTTTTCGAGTGTAAAGACGGATGCCCGGATCGCTCCAGCTACCATCTACTCCCACTTCGAAGCGGACATTCAGGTCGAGTTGTTTTGGCATTCGCACATTGACCTGATACAGGCCTGCAAAGCCTGGAGTGATCCCTACGTACTGAACTGAGACGGGAGTCAGTTCTTCGCCGTCAATGCGCACGCGGTAGTCTGCTGCTCTTCTGACTTCGATGGCGCGGTCTGGCACTGTCAGATTGGCTCCGTTTGATTTGAGTGGGCCAAACCCTGTTCCGTAGATCACGATTACTTCGTCTGCTACAGCGGGAAGCTCTGCTGTGATCACTCGGCCATCGGCATGGGTGGCCGCAGCAAATTCGGTATCAAGGCGAAAGATTTCAGGTGCTTCAGCGCTGATCGTAATGGTTGTGGCCGGTCCGCGAGTGATGTCACGGTAGACCTGCAGAGTGAGGTTGCCCGCAAGGAAATCAGCCGGAACCAAAGCGTTGATCTGGTTCGGTGAAACAAAAAAGAGTGGCAATCGAATTCCCTGAAGCTGCACAAAGACTTCGCCATTGGGCGTGGAGGTGGGCAGGCGATTGTTGAGGAGGTCTTCGGGCCGGATGGCCCATTTTATGTTGGAGAGGTTGGTTCCGTAAATCGTAAAGATCGTATTGGGAGCGAGACGTCCGGGGCGAATTCCGGCAGCGTTTGCGATGCTGCCCGTTGAATATTCAGGCCGCAGCAATAAAGATTGGGCGGTAATGGGTTGCCCCACCACCGCCCATAAGGATGCAATCAGGATGACTTGCGGGCTGCTTCTTTGCACTGTTAGCTAAGTGCGCCGCCCGCATCAATTTTCTCAGTATTCTCAGTTGCCGACGACTGTGGACAATTCCTGGGTCACTGCGACGCCGTCGATCGAGATTGTCAGTTTGACATCTCCGGCGGCGACGTTGGGAACCGTTACGTTGAACTGGTAGAGGCCAACTGCTCCTGGGGCCAGACCAGCGTAAGTTACCGTTGCCGGGGCATCGCCGAAGCGCACCGTGGCGTTGGTGAGAGTTGGTGTTCCACTGGCGATCGTCCCGGCAGCTACAACGGGGTTGGTTGCGCCAGCGCCGACCAGGTAGAGAGTGATGTTCTCGCCAGCCTTCGCAGGGCGAGAGGTTACCCCAGCGATTTCGCCGGCACGTCCTACGAAGGTGGTGTTGTCAGAGAAGAGTGCGACTGCGAGCTGGCGGCCATTCACTTTGAAGTTGGCGGGTGCGAGTACCCCAGGAGCACGAGCAACTGCAGTCATCGGGATGCCGGCACTGGCACCTGCTTCATTCGTGACAACTACCATTACGGGGCCGGTTCCGATGCCGTCCGGGACTTGTGCGTTTACCTGGCCTGGGCTCACATAGCGAATAAAGGCGTCTTTGCCTCCGACCGTCACACTGACGCCTTCGAGCGATTTGGGAGCGTTGGCACCGGTGAAGTCAAAAGCGGCCCATTCGCGGGTCACGTTCGTAAGGCCGACACCGAAGATTTCGATCCAACTGCCTGCAGCGATATTCTTGCCACCACCGAAGCCTTGGAGAGACACGCCGCTGTCGTTGCTGACGGTGGGCTTGACGAGTGCTGCTGCGGGCGAGACTTTCAGGCTGGTGGTGTAGATTTTGTCATTGGCATTGGAACCTCCGCCATCAGCAGCATTGCCGGCTGCGTAGAAAACTACGTCTCCAGATGCTGTGGCCGGAGGCGTCCATTCGACGGTGAAGGTAGACATTCCATCGGCACCAATCCGGGTTGCAGGCTCAAGGTGCTGCGCAAATTCTCTATCATTGCCGCAAGGGGCGGTGCCAGCGGGATCGCATTTTACCTGGACTGTGGCTGACGGAGTAAAGGTTCCTGCTTTGAGGTTTTCATCACTGGTCAAGCGGGAGGTGAGCTCAAAGCCCCAGCGCTTGGCATCGGGATGAAATACCTGAACCCGAATCAGTTGCTTTTTGCCGGGCGTGTAGGACACAGCTGAGATGCGAACAAACCCACGAGAATCGGAATTCGCAGGAGCAAAAGTGCGATGGCAAGCGGTGCAATCGGTGCCACCATCAGCCGGAGCGCCCGTCCGCCGGATCGGCGGACCTCCGCTGAATGCAAACATCAGAAGTGGAAATGCCGAGAAAGCGGCAGTCCAAAATAATTTTTTTAACATAATTCTATTTACCCCTAAGCTGGATTTTGTACTGCTAATTGGCCGTTGTCAAAAAGACGCCAGACTGAGTTTTCACCCCGTCGATCGTCATCACTATCTCCTGGTCGCCCGCCTGAACGTTGGGCACAACCAAGTTGAACTGGTAAAGACCGACGAA
>JANXLY010000227.1 GCA_025354885.1 Acidobacteriota bacterium
GTGCATTGGATTGCGCGGACTGGTTTACTTGGAGATTGTGGCCACGGGTGCGTCACGGGACCTGCATTCTGGCCTCTATGGCGGGGCGGCACCCAATGCAGTGTTTGGGCTGGTGGAGTTGCTTGCGAAGACCAAGGATGCAGCTGGCCGGATCTTGATCCCGGGTATTTATGATGGGGTGGTTGAGCCGGACAAGGCGGAACTGGAATCGTGGGAGTCTCTTCCCTTCTCAGAAGCGGCGATGCTGCGTGATGAAGTGGGGGCAACGGCTTTGACAGGAGAGCCAGACAGGACGGTTCTGGAACGGGTGTGGTCGAGACCGACGCTTGAAGTACACGGCGTTGCGGGTGGCTTTACGGGGGCAGGCGCGAAGACTGTGATTCCGGCTACTGCGACAGCGAAAGTATCGTTGCGGCTGGTACCGAATCAGGACCCCCAAAAAGTGGTTGCAGCAGTGAAGCGCTTTGTCGCGGAGCATGCGCCCAAGGGCATTGGATTTGAAGTGAAGGTGCTGTCGCAGGGACCGGGTTTGGTGGTGGATCCGAATCATCCGGCGATTGATGTCGCAGCGCAGGCGTTTACGGACATGATGGGGAAGCCGACGGTGTTTACGCGGTCTGGAGGATCGATTCCAATTGTTGGCGATTTCAATCAGCATCTGGGGATTCCGACGATCCTGATGGGCTTTGGACTGCCGGATGACGGGTTGCATTCGCCGAATGAAAAGTACAAACTGGCGAACTATTATCTGGGGATCAACACAGTGGCGCATTTCCTTGAAAAGTACGGAGCCGAAAACGCCTGACACCGATTGACCAACAAAGCGCGGCGGAGTCGTCGGCATCAGTGTCGAAAGGGGTTGTACGATCAGCCTCGATCATGAGCTTTGCAGTGGCGATGTCGCGGGTATCGGGACTGGTGCGAGAGATGGTGATGAGCCGGATGTTTGGCTCAACCATGCCATTTGACGCGTTTCGCATTGGATTCCAGATTCCCAATCTAACTCGTGATCTTTTTGCCGAAGGCGCGTTGTCGAGTGCATTTGTACCGGCCTTTACGGAGGCCTTGCACAACAAAGGCCGCGAGGATGCGGCAAGGCTGGCGAACCTGGTAGCAACTACGCTGATCCTGGTGGTGGGCCTGATCTGTGCGCTCGGCTCGATCTACAGCGCGGAACTGGTGAGATTGGCGGCTCCTGGATTCAGCCACACGCCCGGCAAGTCGGAACTGGCAGCGCTTCTGACGAAGATCATGTTTCCGTTTCTGCTACTGGTAGCGCTGGCGGCTCAAGCGATGGGAATTCTGAATTCGCTGAAGCAGTTTGCAGTACCGGCGCTATCGTCTACTTTTTTCAACATCGGAAGTGTGATTACCGGCGTGCTGCTAGGCGTGTATCTGGGTCCGCGCATCGGGATGACTTCGATTGAAGGAATGGCGTGGGGAGTGCTTGCCGGTGGGGCGATGCAGCTTGGTTTTCAGATCCCGGCGCTGATTCGTGCGGGCTTTCGCTTTCGGCCGCTGATTGATTTCTCAGACCCCGGCCTAAGACACATTCTGATCATGATGGGGCCGGCAATTCTGGGCAATGCCGCCACACAGATTAATGTGCTGGTGAATTCAAATCTGGCTTCGGAAATTATCGATCCGATTCGGGGGGCGAATGGAAGTGTGAGCTGGTTGAACTATGCGTTTCGCTTTATGCAATTGCCACTTGGGTTGTTTGGGGTAGCGATTGCAAGCGCGACGCTGCCGGCTGTATCGCGGAGTGCAGCGGCGGAAAATTGGGAAGAATTCCGGCGGACTCTTTCGCGATCACTCGGACTGGTGTTTCTGTTGACGATTCCGAGTTCGGCAGGGCTGGTACTAGTGGGGCGGGCGATGATTGGAGCGGTGTATCAGGGCGGCAAGTTTGATGCTTATGACACGCAACAGACGGGCCTTGCGCTTTCGTGTTTTGCGGTTGGCCTGGCGGGATATTCGGCGCTGAAAGTGTTGAGCCCGGCATTTTATGCATTGAAAGATTCACGGACGCCAATGCTGGTTTCGCTTGGCAGTGTAATCGTGAATTATGCGCTCGCGAAAACGATGGTGAATGTGTTCCATATGGGGCATGCGGGTCTGGCGATTTCGACTTCGGGAATTGCGTTGTTCAGCTCGGTGACCCTGTTTTTGTTGATGCGGCGCCGCATGGGCGGACTGTATGGCAAACTGCTTTGGAAGAGCCTTTCGAAGGCTACGCTAGCGACTTTGGCAATGGGTGTGGTTGTGGCGGGGATCATCCGATTGATGAGCCAAATGTCGTTCTATTTGCAGCTTGGAGTGGCGATTCCCGTGGGTGCAGTGGTATTTTATTTGTCAGCAAAGGCGCTCGGAGTTGAAGAATTGACGATGGCCAGCGACGCGATGGCCGGGCCATTGAAACGCCGTTTTGCCTCCTTGCGTGGTACCTTGTAAACACTCCATGGCTCAGGACCTCGACTTCGCATTACGACTACAACGGATGGATCAGCAACTCGCCCAACTGCAGGCTGAGATCCGCGGACTTCCCAAGAAAATTGCTGAACTCGAACAGCAGATTGATACGCACCAGCGTCGGCTTGAAGCTGACCAGGCAGCGCTTGCGGCGAATCAGGCCGAGTTGAGGAGACTCAGTGCGGCAAATGTCGATCACAAAGCAAAAATCGAGAAGCTGAAGAAACAGGTAATGCAGGCGACGACGCAAGAGCAGCTTACGGCTTTTCAGCATGAGATTGCTTTTTGCGAAGTTGAGACAAAAAAGAACGAAGAGACTGCCTTGCGCATGCTGGAGGAAGGTGAAACTCTTGCAGCGACAGTAAAGGCAGCCGAAGCGAATCTTGCCGATGAGCGGGTAGCCGTAGAGAAGCGCAAGGCAGAGGCGACCGTTTTGAGCGAGGAAGACCGCAAGAAGGGCGTGCGGATTTATCGCGAGCGCGAGAAGCTGGCCAAAGAAGTACCGCCTACACTCTTGAAGCATTATGAACGCCTGCGGACGAAGTACAAGGGCGGCATTGTTGTGGCGGAATGTACCGAAGGCCTTTGCACCTGCTGCATGATGAATATCCGTGCGGCGCTGTTGCAGCAAATCCGGCAATATCCGGAACAAATCTTCTGTTGCGAATCCTGCCTGCGGATGCTTTCCTATAACCCGCCCATTTCGATTGAAGGCACTGTCTCTTCAGTTAGACTCAGTTCCTGAGCGGGAGATGTTTGAGACAAACACGCATTTGCTGGCGGACAATCCGTCGCGGATCTATCAGGGGATTGCTGTGTCTGATCTGGATGGCGATGGGGCTTACGAGTGTGTTGTGGGGGCACAGGGCGGTCGCAATCTTGTTTTGAAGTGGGGCGGTGATGCGTTTTATGACGTGGCGGTGGATGTACTGGCGGATCAGCGGGGACCAGCAATGGGGATTGCTGCTGGAGATGTTGATGGGGATGGGCGCGAGGAGATTTACGTAGCGAATGGGGAAGCCGCGCCGGATCGATTGTTTGCGTGGCGGCGTGGCGGGTGGGTGGATCTTTTTGCGGGGTATGGAGCGCGGCCGGTTTCGAGTGGGGCAGTGCTAGCGCTGGATCGATTTGGGATGGGGCGTTATGGGTTTCTCGTGGCGAACGAGGGCGGTCCGTTTCGTTTTTTTGAATTGATGAGCGAAGACCGGCTCGAGGATCATGCTCCGGTGATGGGACTAGCGCGGATTGCGGGGGGAAGAAGCCTGGTAGCAGGGCCGATTGTAAGCGCAGGGCAGGATGTTTATGCGGGCAATGAAGGGATTGGGAACATGCTGTTTGTGGCCGGCGGGCAGGGCCAGTTTTTAGAGCAGGCAGCGCATTTTGGGCTGGCTGATGCAGCAGCTGCGGCGCGTGGAGTTGCGTTGATCGATGTGAATTTTGATGGGCGTTTTGATATTGTGTGCGCGAATGCCGCCGGGGAACAGAGGATTTTTGTGCAGGGAGCGCAAGGGAGTTTTGCCGTGATGGAGATGGCGGGGTGGGGCGAGGCAAGGCGAGGGCGCAGTGTGGTGGTGGCGGACTTTGACAACGACGGGTTTGAGGAGATTTTCCTGCACTGCCATGGCGAGTCGAATCGCTTGTTGGGGTGGCGGGATGGAGACTGGCGAGGGCTGGATTGTGGAGCGGCGGTTGAGCCTGCTGGCTATGGAAGTGGAGCGGCGGTGGGGGACTGGAATGGCGACGGACGACTCGAATTGTTGCTGGCGCATGGAGAGGGCCATGCGCAGCCGTTGAGCCTGTACGGGAGCGAGGGAAATGGCAATCACTGGTTGCGGCTGGCAGTGCTGACCGCGCAGGGTGCTCCGGCGCGAGGGGCGGTGGTGAGAATGCAATGTGAGGGGCGAGTGCAGATGAGGGTGATCGATTGCGGCAGTGGCTATTTGTGCCAGATGGAGCCGGTGGCGCATTTTGGATTGGGCAAGTCGAGCAGTGTCGATTGGGTGGAAATTCGATGGCTGGATGGGGTGACGCAGCGGATTCTGGCTCCACGCGCAGATTTCCAACACCGCGTCGCTTATCCGAGCGGTTGAGCGATACACTAGGCGCCAATGGAGATTCGTTTTGATCGACTGACTGCGATTGTGACGGGCGGTGCCGGTGGCATTGGTTTGGCTACGGCGAGGATCCTGCGCGATTCGGGGGCAAGCGTGTTTGTTTTTGATCGCGAAAAGATTGAAGAAGCGGGACTTCAATCGGTAGTGATCGACTTGACGGATGATGCTGCGTTTGCGAATGCGCTGGATGAGGTGGGTCGGGTGGATGTAGCAGTTCTCAATGCGGGGATTTGCCGGCCATGCGGGTTGTTTGAGATGACGCGGGAGAATTGGCAATCGACGATAGACGTGAACCTGAGCGGGGTGTTTTTCAACTTACAGGAATTGGCAAAACGGATGAAGGGCCAAGGTAGGGGAGCGATTGTGTTGACTGCTTCCACCAATTCCTTTGACGGTGAGGCTGGCTTGATTGCTTACAACGCGAGCAAAGCTGGGGTGCTTGGAATTCTGCATACGGCGGCCAATGAACTGGGGCCTTACGGGATTCGCGTGAATGCGGTTTGTCCAGGACTGATTGAGACGAAGCTGACAGCGGAAGCGTTTGCGAGTGAAGATATTGTGCGGCCTTACTTTGCGGCATTGCCGCTGGGAAGAGGCGGACGAGCGGAGGAGGTGGGGCAAGCGATTGCGTTTCTCGCATCGCCGATGGCGAGCTACATCACCGGGACAGCACTGTTTGTGGATGGCGGACAGATGGCGGCCAAATTTGGAGTGTGGGGAAGCCTTGATGCCCGTTTTGAGAGTGGAGCCTGGAAGTTGAATTCGCGAGAATCTGTTTAGGATTTGTCTTTGCGGGATTTGATCTTGTTGAGCCAGGCGGCAGGCGGGTTCAGGAGGACCATCACAGGAAGAACAACGACAAGGGAAACGATGAAGGCGATTACGGTCTGCGTGGTGGTCATACACTCAGTATGAAGCCTGAAATGGAATAGAGATGGAACAGGGCATCACAGTTTTTCTCGACGACTGGGGACGGGGAGATCACAGCGCTCTAGACCGGCTGGCTCCGCTTGTGTATCCACAGTTGCGGGCACTGGCAAGATCTTTTTTGCGGCGAGAGCGTCCGGGGCATACGCTGGGGGCCACCGGGCTTGTGAATGAGCTTTTTTTGAAGCTGATTACGCGGAAGAATGCGCATTTTGAGAACCGGCGTCACTTCTATGCGCTTTCGGCGCGGCTGATGCGGCTGGCGCTGATTGATTATGCCCGGAATCATCACGCAGAGAAGCGTGGCGGCGACGTGGTGACGATTCCGCTGCATGACGAGATTCAATGGGTAGATGCGGGGGGACCGCAGATGTTGGATCTGGACCGTGCGCTGGGGGAACTTGAAAAACTGGATGCCGAACAGGCGCAGATGTTTGAGGTGCGCTTTCTGCTGGGATGCACGTCGGAGGAGACGGCGGAGCTGTTTGGGATCTCGAAATCGTCGGTGGAACGGAAGATTCGCGTAGCGCGGGCTTGGTTGTTTCAACGATTGTCTGAAGGGAAAAACACGCCGGCTACGCCAGACTCTATATGACGCCGCAAGAACGCTGGATGCGAGTGCAGTACCTGAGCGAGCAAGCTGAGGCCCTCGCGGTGGAGCAGCGGGAAGCATTTTTAGTTGGTGTCGAGGTGGACGCGGCGATACGGGCCGAAGTGATCGCTCTGCTTGCAGGTCTGGAGAATGAACCGCATGCGGCTGAACCTTTGCCTTCTGTATTTACCCGAGCGGCGATGCCAGCCAAGGTGGGACCTTATACGATTACGGGGATTCTGGGTCAGGGTGGCATGGGGATTGTTTACGCGGCGGAAATCGAGCGGGCGGGTGAAGTGCAACTGGTGGCGTTGAAGTTGATTCAAACGCATCTGGATGAACCGGAGCATGCGGCGCGATTCACGCGGGAACAGAAGATACTGGCGCGGCTGGATCATCCGGGGATTACGCGTTTGCTCGATGCCGGGGTGTCGGATGAAAACCAGCCATACCTTGTGATGGAGCGTGTGACGGGGCAGCCGCTTGATCGCTATTGCGATTCGAAGACCCTAACGGCGCAGGCGCGAATCCGGTTGTTGATCGAGGTTTGCAGAGCAGTAGAGGCGGCGCACCGGATTCTGATTGTGCACCTTGACCTGAAGCCGTCGAACATTCTGGTGACGAATGAGGGGCAAGTAAAGCTGCTTGATTTCGGGACGGCGAAGATCTTGCGGGGGGATGCGAGTTTGACGACAACGCGGCAATTGACGCCAATGTACGCGAGTCCGGAGCAGTTGAGGGGCGAGCCGGTATCAACGGCTTGCGACGTGTATAGCCTTGGGCTGATCTTGTATGAGCAGTTGTGTGGGGCATGGCCCTTTGGGAATCGCGACTCGATGATGTCGGTTGCGTCGCGGGCGGTGGGAAGTACCGATACGCAGCCGATGTCGAAAGCGATTACGGAAGAGGGTGCGCAGAAGCGGGGAGTGCGTGCGGATCGATTACGCGACCAGTTGAGCGGGGATCTGGAGGCGATTGTTGGCAAGGCGCTGGCGGGGTTGCCAAAAGATCGTTATGCGAGTGTTGCGGCATTGTCGGAAGACCTGGAGCGGTATCTGGCGAATCGGCCGATACTGGCGCAAAAGCAGACGACGCTGTATCGCACGAAGAAGTATGTGGCGCGCAATCGTGGGGCGCTGAGTGTGAGCGCGGTGTTGGCAATCGGGTTAGTGTTTCTGGGTGGATATGCGCTTTGGCAGCAGCAGCAGGCGCTGAAGGCTGGGCGGCGGGCACAGGCGACGGCGCAGTTTTTGAACTGGATGATTGAGACGGCGAACCCGATCCATGGGGGGTCGCCCACGCGCACGGTGCGAGACATGATTGAGCGGGCGAAGCCGCGGGTCGAAAAGGGCCTTGCGGAATATCCGGAAGTGTTTACGCCGCTAGCGAGCAATCTGGGCGATTTTCTCTACAATGCGGGGAGACCAGAGGCAGGGCTCGACTGGCTTGCGAAATCTGTCGCGCGCAGCAGACAGATGAATTCGCCGCGAACTGTTTTGATTACGCTGGCACCGCTTGCAACTACGCTCTCGATCGTCGGGAAATGCCCTGAGGCGCAGGCGGCAGAGAATGAGATGAAGCAGTTGCTGGCCGGTGTGGAATCGCAATTGAGCGCGGTAGAGCGAGTGAATGTTCATACGGCAATTGCGTATCCGGAATCGTTTTGTGATCTCGATGATGCCGCGTCCCTGAAGTCTATGGATCTGGCTTACCAGGCATCGAAACAGGTGCCGAACAATAGTCTGGAGACGGACTTTCCGGCACGTTTGTTCAAGGGGGTACTGGCGGTGAATTATGCTTCGTCGCTGCGGGATGGAAAGCGGGGAGTGGAAGCGCGAGCGGTGCTCAGCGAGGGGCTGGAGTTGATCAAAAGCGAGCCGGACGCTGGACCAGTAAGGGTGGCAATCTTGAGGAGCCGATCGGCGCTAGAGGCAAACGAAGGTGCGTACCTGGAATCGGCACAGACTCTTCGGGAGATTCTGAAATTGCCGAGCGAGGGACTTGCGCCACTTGAAGTGGTGCGGCTGCATAGCCTGCTGGGCGTGCGGTTGGCTTCAGCCGAGCAGTATCCAGAGGCGCTGGCGGAAGTAAAGATTGCGGTGGAAGAAACAGAGAGTCGCCTAGCGGAACTGGGCAGCAATGCTTACATCGTCTTTGTGGATGCGTCGGTTGCGACAGCACTTGCCGGGGCTTGCGACGCGACGCAACAGTATCTTGAGCGAGCGCAGGCATTGAGTAAGGGGCAGATCGGGGCTAACCACGTGGTCAATTTCGATGCGGCTCGAGCGGTGTGTGCCGTGAAGCGAGAGAACCCAGCGGAGGCGTTGCGGTTGGTTCGTGCGGTCATTGAAAAACACAAGGTGGAGGAGAAGCCGACACGCCCGCTGGGTAAGGCGCTGCGAGCTGCCGAGGCGCGGGCGAAGGCGACGCTGGAGCAGAACCCTTAGGTGAGTTTCAGTGGCAGGGAGCGGAGTCTCTTGCCGGTGGCGTCGAAGATGGCGTTGGCGAGGGCTGGGGCGAGGGCGACGATTGGGGTTTCGCCTGCACCTGCCGAGGGGAGATCTTTGCGGTCCAGCAGGACGACATCAATTGCCGGGATGTCGCTGAAGCGGGGGACACGATACTTCGAGAGTCGAGGGTTGAGGAGACGACCGTTTTCGAATTCGATCGCTTCAAACATTGCGCCACCTATGCCCATGATCAAGCCACCGACGACTTGGCTTTTTAACTGTTCGGGGTTGACGATGGCTCCGCATTCGAAGGATTGCACGATGCGTTCGATGCGGACTTTGTTGTTGAGGACTGTGACCTCGACGCAGGCAGAGACATAGCCGCCTTTGTCGAAACCAGCCATCATGCCGAAGCCCTGGCCGGGACGCTGCTTTTTTTGCCCCCAGCGGAAGCGTTCAGTTGCAGCAGCGATGACGGCGCTGAGTCTTGGGTCACTTGCATTTTTCAGACGGAAGGTGGCGGGCTCGATGTGGAGAGCGTGAGCGAGTTCGTCCATGTGGGATTCGCGGGCGAAGTGATTTGCCGTTGCGGCGAGTCCGCGATAGGAACCTTGGCGCAGTGGGGAATCGGATTCGTGGAATTCTGTAATCTGATTCGGGATGTTGTAGGGGCTCTGGATGGCGGCGCGTCCGGAATTGTAATTGTGGAACTGCCAACTGTTGATGATGCCATCCTTATTCGCGCCGCTGCGGATATCGATGACACCGGCAGGGCGGAGATATGCCCAGTTGAATTCTTCTTCTCGGGTCCATTGGAGCTTGACGGGTTTGCCAGCGGCTTTGGCGAGGCGGGCGGCTTCTACGGCGCATTCTCCGCTGTGCTTGCCGCCATAGCCGGAGCCGGTGGCAGGGACAAGAACGCGGACTTGCGATTCCGGCAGGCCGAAAGCTTTGGATAACTCCGCACGGACGCCGAAGGGGACCTGGGTGCCGGTCCAAACGGTGAGGCGGTCGCCTTCCCACTGGGCAACGGCACTGCGCGTTTCGAGTGGGACGTGGGCGATGTAGGGAAGGCTGTAAGAGGCGGCGACCTGTTGGTCGGCAACGATGGGCTTCCACTGGATGGTGGCACCGGGATGGGATTTGAGCCAGGTGTCGAGTTCGCGTGAACCGGGTTGGGGGATTTGCTTCCATTCCGTCTTGATCGCTTCCGCAGCGCGGTTGAGCTTAGCGGAATCATCACAGGCGACACCGATAAATTCACCGTCCTGAACGGCGACCACGCCGGGGATTTTTTCGGCGGCTTTGAGGTCGGCGGAGAGCAGTTTGGCGTTGAAGGAATTGGGACGGATGACGCGGCCGTGCAACATACCGGGCAGCTTCATGTCAGAGGTGTATTTTTCTTTGCCGGTGACGATGG
>JANXLY010000249.1 GCA_025354885.1 Acidobacteriota bacterium
CAACAATTTCGCTTTACCCGCACTTACAATCGCTCAGATATACAAATGCCGCTGGCAGGTCGAATTGTTCTTCAAATGGATCAAGCAACACCTGCGCATCAAGTCGTTCTTTGGCACAAGCGAGAACGCCGTGAAGACCCAGATCTGGATCGCAGTCTCAGTCTACGTTCTGGTTACCATCATTCGGAAGCGCCTCGGACTGGAGGCCACCCTTTACCAAATTCTACAGATTTTGAGCGTGACGATTTTTGAAAAAAACACCACTTTTGCAGGCGATTCAAGGCATCGACTCCCAACCCGATTTAGTAGATTTCGGCAACCAGTTGATTCTATTCGACTTATAGCCGGACACTAGTGATTCGACTTATAGCCGGACACTAGTGGGCAGAATTATGGAGGTGAGAGCACGCTCAGTTACTTCAGCCAGATGATGGCACTTACGGTGCAAAACTTCGTCGGCCCAATCGCGACAACCCGATTTGATCTTGCTTGACCTCGGATTACCTGATGGGGATGGCTTAAGCCTGATTCCCAGGATACGTTCCTTTAGCCTTGCGCCGATTCTTGTGTTGAGTGCAAGGGGCAGGGAAGAAGACAAGATTGCAGCTCTCGATCTGGGGGCAGACGACTTTGTCGCGAAACCCTTTTCGGCCGGAGAACTGCATGCGCGGATCCGCGCTGGCCTGCGAAGGCTGAGGCAATCCGCACAAGTAGAAGAAGTGTATCTGTTTGGCGAAGTGGTTGTAGATTTTGCGAAGCGCAGTGTGATGCGAGCAGGCAATGAGGTGCATCTTACTCCGACAGAATTCAAACTGCTGGCGACGCTGATCGAGCATCGGGAAAAAGTTCTGACGCAGCGCTTCTTGTTGAATGCGGTTTGGGGACCGCAAAGCTTAGAGCAAGCGCAATACCTGCGCGTCTACATGAAGCAGTTGCGGCAGAAGCTTGAAGTAGATGCGGCGCGTCCCAAGTTCTTGCGGACCGAGACGGGTGTAGGTTACCGATTCGTCCCGGCAGCGTCGACGCTGTAAACGAATTGACATCAGCTTCCCCTAATATGGGTATATGCTTAAAAGTTTTCCTTTGGTGATAGGTATGGTCTTCACTTGCCTTTGCGCGCTGGCGCAGAGCGAAGTGGGTGGAGCATCTCTAAATGGCACGGTGATGGACCCGTCGGGTGCGACTGTGGCGCAGGCCAAAATTACAGTAGTCAATACAAATACCGGTTTTTCACGTATGACAGAAAGTACCGCCACTGGTGCATACAACTTTGTTCGGCTGCCAGTGGGCAGCTACAGCGTCGCTGTGGAGAAGCCGGGATTCAAACAGTTCAAACAGTCTGGACTAGGGCTGACGGTAGGCGCAGTTTTAACCCTCGATACGCGGCTTGAAATTGGAGCGGTGACGGAAACAACAAGCGTAACGGCAGACATACCTTTGGTTGAGACCTCACGTGTTGCAACCACCACCACTGTGAATGAAAAGGCTGTTCGCGATCTGCCAATCAACGGCCGCAACTTTCTCGATTTCACCGTGCTCACTCCTGGCGTTGTTCGAGATCAGACTCGCGGCGGCGATTTGAGCTTTGGTGGCCAGCGCGGCACGGCAAACAGCGTGCTTGTCGATGGCGGCGATGCGAACAATCTATTCTTTGGACAGAGTTCGGGCCGCGCCGGCGGCGGACGCAACCCCTACACTTTTTCGCAAGACGCAGTGCAGGAATTTCAAGTAAACACCTCAGGCTTTGCTCCGGAGATTGGACGCTCGGGCGGCGGCGTCATCAATATGGTGACCAAGAGCGGCACTAACGATTTTCACGGCACCTCGTTCTGGTTCTTCAGGGATCGCGAGATGAATGCCAACACTCCGATCAACAAGAGCCGCGGCATCGCCCGTCCTCCCTATCATTTCAATCAGTTTGGGGGCAATCTTGGCGGCCCGATCCGCAAGGACAAGCTGTTCTTCTTCTTTAACTACGACGGGCAGCGGAACACAAATCCGAATCCGGTTTTCTTCCCCGTCAATCCACTCACCGATGCGGATTCACAGCGTGCGGTAGCCGAACTGCGGCCCCTGCAAGCGGCCTATGTCACCGGCCAGCGAAACAACATCTATACGGGGCGAGTCGATTACAATCTGAGTTCCACGCAGCAGTTGAATGTGCGCTACAACGTACATCGTTTTCAGGGCACCAGTTTTGAAAACTCGGGTGCGCAGTCTGCGGCAGAGCATACGGGCAACTCAAATATCTCGTCCGATAACCTGTCTGTCGGATACAACAAGGTGTTCGGATCGACAACGATCTGGGATTCGCGTTTCGTCTATCTGCGGGACGATCAGCCTGGTCTCGCAAATAGCGACAAGCCGGAAGCAGTGGTGCGGCAGGCGGGCACCAGCATGCTGACGATCGGCCGCAACAATTTTTCACCGCGCTATACGAATTCTGACAAGTTCAACATCATCAACTCGCTGGCCGCGATTCGCGGCTCGCACACGCTCAAGATCGGCGGCGACCTCAACATCGAGCGGGTGGCGAATTTCTTTCCTGGCAACTTTAGCGGCAGTTTCACATTCGATACCCTTGCGGACTTTGCCAACCGCCGTCCGTCAGCCTTTACGCAAGGCTTCGCCGGCCCCAATACCCGCGGGGCTCTCACTGCTCCCAATGCCAGCGAACTCGGCCTGTTTGTGCAGGACTCCTGGCGCGTAAAAGAACAGCTCACCATCACTTACGGTGTTCGATATGACCTCTACAAGCTGGCATCAAACGACTTTGTCAACCCCGATCCAACCCTGGCAACTCTTGGATTGCGCACCGACAAAGTTCCCTTCAACAAAGACAACTTTCTCGGCCGTTTTGGTATTGCCTACCGTCTTGACAAGACGGGAAAATCTGTGATCCGCACTGGATTTGGCATGTTCAGCCAGCGAACTCCAGCGATCCTCTATGGCACGGCCCATTCGCAGAACGGCATTCAGGTACAGACCTACACGCTGCGCGCAAATGTTGCTTCGCAGTTGCCGCTGATTCCTGTCTATCCAGCGATCCTTAGCGCACCACCAGCGCTTGCCCGAACTCCGGACATTTTTGTAATGGACCCGACTTTCCGCACTGCGGGAACATACCAGTGGAATTTCAACTACGAGCGACAACTGTCGCGCGACTTCGCAATGACGCTCGGCTATCTTGGGGTCAAGGGCCATCACCTCTCGCGTAGCCGCGATATCAATTTGTTCCCGGCGCAGCAAGTGAATGCGACGCTATCAACGACTGGTGCTCTGATCCCCTACTTCACTCGTCCGAACGGTGTTCGTCCGTACACCAGCTTTGGCCGCATCACGGTGTTTGAGAGTGGCGCGGACTCTGCTTATCACGGGGGATTCGCGCAGTTCACCAAACGCTACTCGAAGAATTTCCAGCTGCTGACGAGCTACACCTATTCGAAAGTAATCGATAGCCGCCCCGACGCAACGAGCGTTGTGCCAGGCGGTGGTGACGATGCCAAGGTAGCGCAGGACACTCTCAATCCGAATGCGGATCGCGCGCTCGGCGATGTGAATATCAAGCACCGCTTTGTCGGTTCGGGGGTTTGGGATATTGCTTACTTCAATGGCCTGAGCGGAGCTGGTAAATATATTCTTGGCGGCTGGCAGCTCTCGCTGATCTTTCAGGGTCAGAGCGGGCGGCCATTCAACGCAGGTGCTCCAAGCGATCTGAATCTTGACGGCAATTCGCGGAACGACCGTGCTCCAGGTTATGGCCGCAACACGATCATCGGGCCAGGCTTTGCCAGCCTCGATTTGCGCGTGTCGAAAGACATACCGCTGGTTAAGGAACGTGTCAAGCTGCGCCTGATGGGTGAAGCGTTCAACTCGCTGAACCGCGCCAACTACTCCGGCTTACAGACAACGCCGTACAGTTTCAATGCAGCGACTCGCGTCCTGACTCCGCAAACCAACTTTCTGAACAACACGTCGTCGTTTGATCCCCGTATCCTTCAGATTGCCGCTAGAATAACTTTCTAGAATGATCTGTATCAACAAACCACGGCGGCTGGCAACAGCCGCCGTTTTGCTATTTGCCGGCGTAGTGTTCGCCGCTGAGACGCGCCCTGGACATTCGCCGCACGGAGATGCCTTCGACAGCGGTCCGCGGACCAAGCCTGTCCTCATGAAGGACATCGGAGTCGCTCACTTCCCGATTACCCACAAGAACCCGGAGACCCAGCTCTGGTTCGACCAGGGCAACGCGCTGTTGCATTCCTTTTGGGATTACGAAGCAGAGCGCAGCTTCCGCTGGTGTCTGAAGCTCGAGCCGGAAAACGCCATGTGTTACTGGGGGCTTGCGCGTGCAGCAGGAGACGAGCGCAGTGAAGCGTTTATCAAAGAGGCTGCCAGGCGCAAGTCGAGTGTGACCGATCGAGAGCGTCTCTATATTGAAGCACTCGAAGCGCGAGAGCGCACGGATCGTCTGCGTGATCGCGGCGACGATTATCGAGACAGGGCCCGCGACTACAAGAAGGTTCTCGAGACGATTTGCGTCAAGTATCCGGAAGACCAGGAGGCTAAACTCCTGCTGGCGCTGGCAAACATGGGCGACTCCCGCTACGGCACAGAGATGGTGTTGCGCGAGGTGCAGGCGAAGTTGCCCGACCATCCCGGCGTCCACCACTACCGCATTCACAACTGGAATTATCACGAGCCGGAGCAGGCTCTGAAAAGTGCAAAGCGCTATGGTGAGGTGGCCTCGAACATCGGTCATGCGCTGCACATGCCAGGGCACATTTACGCGACGGTCGGTATGTGGAACGAGGCCGCCATTGCCATGGATGCAGCAACTCGCACCGAAGTACGTCACATGCATGAGCGCCAGGTGTTCCCCTTCAACTACTGGAATTGGGGGCACAATCGTGCCTATCTCAGCTACATCCAGGAGGAGCTTGGCTTGGCGGATGAGGCGATTGCCGGTGCCAAAGACTTGATCTCTGCGCCGCAGGATCCGAAGTCGAATGACAAGTCTCCCTACAGCCCGCACTCGCAGGGCATTCGCAGTCTGGCCAGGGCATTGGTGAAGTACGAACGATGGAAAGAGCTGCTGGATACGCGGACTTTCCCCTGGCGTGATAGCAAAGACGATCAGTTGTTGAAGGCCTATGTAGAAGCGCGGGCGCACTTCGGGCTGGGCGATCTCGATGCTGCGGAGAAGTCCATGGCCGAACTTGCAAAGCTTGACAAGGAGAAAAGCGTCGAGCGAATTTACAAGATCATGGCGGTGGAATTGAAGGCTCGTCTGGCTCTGGCAAAAGGCGAGACTTTGCTGGGCCTGGGGTTGATGACCGAAGCTGCCGACAAACAGTTTGAGTTACAAAAGACCGACAACGATCCCCCGCATTATCCGCAAGTGCTCTACAACGCGTTGGGCGATGCTTACCTGAAGGCGGGCAGCAAAGACCTGGCAATTTCAGCCTTTGAGAAGGCGCTCAAGCTGACTCGCAATGACCGCTTTGCACTGATTGGCCTGGAGCGGGCGGGGAAACCTACAAAAATTGTGACTCCTGTTGTAGAGCGAAACTATGCGGGAATGAATCTCGACAAGTACGGGCCCAAGCAGTGGTCGCCCATTGCAGCTCCTGAACTTGATGCTATCGACGTTGATGGACAACATGTGAAGTTGAGTGATATGACTGGCAAAAACGTGATCCTCGTGTTCTACCTGGGCCGGGAATGCCCGCATTGCCTGAAGCAATTGCGCGACCTCAAAGCCAAGACGAGTGAATGGAAACGGCTGAATACGGTAGTGCTGGCAGTGAGCGGCAATGGCGCCGATCAGAACAAAACGCTGCTTGACGATGAGGCCTACAAGGGAATTCGATTCCTGAGTGATATGGATCACGTTAACGCCAAACGCTTTCTCGCTTTTGATGATTTCGAAGAAATGGAACTTCATGCGACGCTTGTGATCGATGCTCAAGGCAAGATTCGCTGGAGCCGGGTGGGCGGCGAACCCTTTGAAGATATGGGGTTTCTGGTCAAGTCCATCGAACTAAGCAAGTGAATCCCCCCAATCCCTAGCGGAATTGTGGTATTCTCCGGTTGTAGGTGAATACCTTGCAAGCTGCTGCCTTTCAACGACGTAACAACGGCGAGTCTCTACTGGACTCGATCGGGAATACTCCGCTGCTGCGGATGCCAATCATCTCCGCCGCTTTTCCGGGCATTGAGATCCTTGGCAAAGCAGAGTTCCTGAACCCCGGCGGGAGCGTAAAGGACCGCCCGGCGCTCAGCATGATCCTTGACGGCGAGCGAAGTGGCCGCCTGACCAAAGCCCGCACGATCCTCGACGCGACAAGTGGCAATACCGGCATTGCCTACGCAATGATTGGCGCTTCGCTCGGCTACAAAGTGCGTTTGTGCCTGCCGCAGAATGCCAGTCCGGAACGCAAAGCGATCCTCAACGCGTTTGGAGCAGATCTGATTTTGACCGACCCCGGGGCCGGTTCCGATGGTGCGATTCTGAAGTGCCGTGAAGTCTACGAGAGCGATCCTGATCGCTACTTTTATCCTGATCAGTACAACAACCCATCGAACTGGAAGGCGCATTACGACAGCACTGCGCTCGAGATCCTGAACCAGACCAGTTATGGTGTTACGCATTTTGTCGCGATGCTGGGGACCAGCGGCACTTTTACCGGAACCGCGCGCCGTCTGAAGCGTGAAATCCCCACGGTGCAGTGCATTTCCGCGCAGCCCGATCAGGGCTTCCACGGTATTGAAGGCACCAAGCACATGCCCTCGGCCATTGTGCCGGGGATCTACGATGAAGCTCTGGCCGACGAGAATCTGTGGATCTCGACCGAAGATTCCTACACGATGACCAAGCGCCTGGCGCGCGAAGAAGGTTTGCTCGTAGGTATCTCGGCAGGAGCCAATGTGGTGGCCGCCACAAAAGTCGCTGCATCGCTCGTCGAAAAAGGCGAAACTGGAGTGGTGGTAACGATTCTTTGCGACGGGGCCGCAAAATATTTGAGTGAACCTTTCTGGCATGATTGAGCTTTCTCCTGAAGCGTGGGCCGTAATGGTGGAACACGCACAAAATTGTTACCCCAATGAATGTTGCGGCATCCTGATCGGTGCTGAGGTCGATAGCAAACGCCATGCGGGCCTCGCCGTCGCCTGCAGAAACGCCTATGAAGGCGGGCAGAAAGATCGCTTTCTGATCGACCCTAAGGATCAGATTGCTGCCGAACGCAAGAGCCGCGAACTGGGGCTAGGCGTGTTGGGCTTTTTCCATTCGCATCCCGATGAGGCTGCGTATTTTTCCGAGACTGATTTAAAAAACCACTGGCCTTTCTATTCGAACGTCGTGATGAGTGTGCGGGCGCGCGAAGTGCGCGACGCCAAGTGTTTCCGAGTCGATGTAGAACAGACCGAAAGTGTTGAAGAGGAGTTGATATGGCCAAGATCCTGATCCCGACGCCGCTACGGCAATTTACCGGCGGAGCCGACACAGTAGAGGCGACTGGGGCAACTGTTGGAGAGCTGCTGGGGGCTCTCGTCACCGCGCATCCAGACCTCAAGAAAAACCTTTATAACGACGAAGGCAAGCTGCGCAGCTTCGTCAATGTTTACGTGAATGACGAAGACATTCGCTATCTGGCGAAGGACAAAACCGAAGTTGCGGCAGGCGACACCGTTTCGATTATTCCGAGTATTGCCGGAGGACGCTAAGCCATGTCGACGACACTTACCAATGAAGAGATCCAGCGATTTTCCCGCCATCTAATCCTGCCAGAAGTAGGCATGGAGGGGCAGATCAAGCTTAAGGACGCGAAGGTTTTACTTGTTGGAACCGGTGGCCTAGGCGCGCCGATGGGGCTCTATCTCGCAGCCGCCGGCATTGGAACGATCGGTCTGGTCGATTTTGACGTAGTCGATGCCTCCAACTTGCAGCGCCAGATCATCCATGGCACTAAAGACATCGGAAGAAAGAAGATCGATTCGGCTGCAGACCGCATGCTCGATATCAATCCGAATCTGAAGATAGTCAAGCATGAGGTCGCGCTTACGAGTGAGAATGCGCGCGAAATTGTTGAGCAGTACGACCTTGTTGCTGACGGCACCGATAACTTCCCGACCCGCTATTTGGTCAACGATGTCTGTGTCCTGACAGGCAAGCCGAATGTTTACGGTTCGATCTTTCGCTTTGAGGGCCAAAGCTCTGTTTTTGCAACCGAGGACGGGCCATGTTACCGCTGCCTCTATCCGGAACCACCTCCTCCGGGATTGGTCCCAAGTTGCGCCGAAGGCGGTGTTTTAGGAATTCTTCCTGGTGTTGTGGGCTTGATTCAGGCGACAGAAGTAGTCAAGATCATTCTAGGCATCGGGCAAAGTCTGAAAGGCCGCCTGATGTTGTACGACGCCTTGAACATGAAGTTCAGGGAATTGAAGTTGCGCCGTAACCCCGAATGTCCCTCGGGTAAATGTAGTGTAATAAAGGAACTGATTGATTACAAACAGTTCTGCGGCATCGTGGACGCCCCGCCAGAGCCGGTTGCGGCACTGGGCGACTTAGACGTGACTGAGGTCAAACAGATGATTGACTCAGGTGAAGACTTTATTCTCGTCGATGTAAGGGAACTACATGAGTACCAAATTGCATCTATTTCCAAAGCAACTCTAATTCCTTTGGGACAACTGCCGAATAGATTGAGTGAGCTTCCTAAAGACGCAAACATCGTTTGCCAGTGCAAAAGTGGAGTTCGAAGTGCAAAGGCCGTCGATTTGTTGAAACAAAACGGCTATCTCAGGGTTCGAAATATGAAAGGTGGAATCTTAGCCTGGAGTGACAAAGTGGATCCCAGCGTGGCGAAGTACTAGTTTCCGCTTCTTAGCGGGAATGCTGCTGCTTGGCGCGTTGACGACGATCCGCACACAGGTGGAAGATTCCGTATATTTTCGTTACTCGCCCGAAACTGGCTGGGCAGTAGGCAACGACCAGTTTCGCGCACGCTTCCGGCAGGAAGCCGATGCCACCTTTCGCTGGGTAGATCTGGCAGACTCCTCCGGCTATACGCTTTGGGAAGGGTCGCTTTCAGAACCCAGCAGTCCGATTAATCTGCGCATCGACAATACTTACATCAATGCGAAAACTCCGCTGCGTCTTGTAGATCAGCGGGGTTTTTCCGCACGCAACGGCGGTAAGGGGCTAGCGATTGTGTTCCGCGATTTGACGGATCAGTTCGAATTGGAACTGAATCTCGAGATCCATCCGGGCCATCCCATCTTGCATCATCAGTTGAGAGTGAAGAATCTCGGCGGGTCGCCGGTGTACTTCCGGGCAAATGATGTGCTTTCATACGCGCCGAAAATCGAGCAGACAGACTATCGGGTTTTCCGTGTCAATCAGTGGAGCGTTTTGGGGGCCGGGCGAAATTTCGAAACACTCTCAACAACTCTTGCCCAAAGCCTGCAAAGAGTGACTTTACAGACGGGTGCCGGTGGAATGCAATGCACCTGGCTGGCGATTGCAAAAAAGGACAACGTGGGTTTGCTTGCCGGCTGGGAATTTGATGGCCGCGCAGCTGCGGTGGTGCAGCGCAAGCAGGACGTGGTTGATCTGAGCGTAAACGTGAATGGCCTGATGCATCCGGTGGATGCGCAGGATTGGTATGAAGCTCCTGCTGCCTTTATCGGAATCTTTATTGGCGATTGGGATGAGGCTGGTTATCGCACACAGCGTTATGCAGAAGCGGCGCTTGCACCGGTGGTGAAAGATGAAAAGTTCCCCTATATCGCCTGGGACAGTTGGGGCTACGAGAATCAAATCCATGAAGTAAAATTACGCCGTGAGGCGGATCTTGCTGCTGCGCGTGGTGTGGAATTATTTATTGTCGATCTTGGCTGGGCCAAGCGCATGGGCGACTGGGAGGCAGACCCCGAAAAATTCCCCAGCGGCATGCGTGCCCTTTCCGACTACGTGCATTCCAAAGGTATGAAGTTTGGGCTCCACTTTGTGCTCAGCGAGGCGATGGCCGATTCAAAGGTGCTGCAGGATCACCCGGATTGGGCCTGTTCGACGAACTACAATTACCAGGGGGCCGTGTCTCTCGCGTTGGCCCATAAGCCGGTGCAGGACTGGGTGATCGAACAGGGTGTTCGCATCATCCGTGATTACAACGTCGACTGGATCCTGCAGGATGGCCAGACGATGGTGAAGCAGTGCACCAATCGTAACTTGAGTTACGACTATCGGGACTGGAACTATGCAGGGGATGCAGGCTTGAACCGGATTCTGCATGAGATTCAGACCCAGACGCCGAATACCGTTTGGGAAAATTGCGCCAATGGCGGCAATATGATGACCTTCAGCATGGTGCGCAACTACGTGACTTCGATTACGAACGACGCATCGGGTGCGCTCGGTTCCCGCCAAGGTCTCTTTGGTGCCAGCTTTCCATTTCCGCCACGCTATACAGACCGTTATATGCCCAGCGGAAAAATGACAGGATACAACACGCGAAGCTTCATGTTCGGCGGCCCCTGGATCCTGATGAACCGGCTTGCTGAACTGGATGGCGACGAGTTGGATTTTCTCAGCGGAGAGATCCAGACCTACAAAGAAATGCGCCAGTCCATTCGCAACGGCAAGGTTCTGCATCTCAGTGCCCGACCCGCACTTGGCCGCACCGATGCGATTGAAAGTTACAATCCTGCGCTAGACCAGGCGATCGCCGTCGTGGTGCGCGATCACAGCGGCACCGACCGATACACGCTGCGTTTTCGTGATTTGATTGCCACCCATACTTACCGCGTGAGCTTCGCCGATGACCGTCGCATCCTCACCATGACCGGCGAGCAATTGATGCGCAGCGGCGTAGGTGTTAACCTTCCAGAGCGTGAATCTGGAGAAATTGTCTACGCTCGGCCCCTGGTACCATAGCATTTCTTGGCACCATCGCAATCCTGCGCTGGCCGCAGTCTTCCTGCTTTCTATTTTAAGCCTCGGTGGCATTTATGCACCGATTGCCCAGTTGCCACTCGACCCGGTGCTGGCCACTCCTGCTCAGGATGAAGCGCTCTACACGCACGGCATCCTGCGCATGGCCGCCGGTGAAGACTGGCTTACCCCCCACTTTCTGGGCCGTCCACTACTTGTCAAGCCGCCGCTCATGCAGTGGCTCAGCGCCAGTGGGCTCAAGGTCTTCGGCTTTCACACTTGGGCGCTGCGTCTGCCTGGAATCCTTGCAGCTGCGGCTGTGATGCTGATTGTCTATCGCTGCACGGGCCCTGTAGGGTGGCTCCTGCTCTGTTCTCTTGGACTTTGGCGGGCAAGAGCCGGGCTGGTAATGATGGATGACCTGCTGACCCTCTGGTACGTCCTGGCCGTAGCCTTGATTGCGAAGGATCCGAAGTTGGCCGCGCGTTTGGCAGCTTGGTGCTTTGGCGCCCTCGTTGGACTCGCAGTGATGACCAAGTGGTTTGCCGGTGTATTGCCCATCGCTCTTCTGCTCTGGACCAGACCTCCATTGCGCCGCTGGATAGAAGCAGGTGTCGCTTTCGCCCTGGTCGTGACGCCCTGGCATCTCTATCAATTCCTCGTAAACCACGACTGGTTCCTGGCGGAGTATCTAGGAGTCGAACTGCTCGGCTTCGCCTTCAGCGCTCCCGTGCAGGCAAGCAGCGAGGGCCACACTCTTTACTACTTCAATCGCCTGCTATGGCTGCTCCCACTCGCTGCGCCTTTGATCCTGCGGCGAGTGCAGGCAACCTGGCTCGTATGGTGCGGCGTCCTGCTCACGGCCATTTTCGCCTACAGCTATCAAAACGCAACTTACCTTGTGCCACTCGCTCCTGCATTACTGCTGTCTCACAGGGGTCCAATCCATTGGGGTTTTGCGCCTCTAGCCCTGTTCGGGCTCCTTGGCTGGCCAAGCGGATCTGCGGTGGGGCCCATTGGCAATGAGTTTCAGGGCAGGGAAGTCTTGCACCTGGATCCAGATGATCAACTCCGCACTACGCTGCTGCCGGGTGCAACCGTTCGTTACATCTTTCTCACCAGCCACTTGCCTCCCAACGGCGCACTCGACTTTGAGCAGCTTGGCATCGCCGTGCATGTTGCTCCTTTTCTGGCGGCCCCCGAAGCTAAAGTGGACGCGGTCCTCGCAACGGACCTTGCCGAATTGCGAACATTGATTGAACAGAGCCCGCAGCGCGATTTTCTCTTGCCACAAAATGTTTGGGCGGCTCTCGGTATGCAATCGCCACACGATGTAATTCCGGGCATCAAGATTTGGCTGAAAAGTAAGAATCCGCAACCTGGGCCGAGACCCAATCAGTTCCCGCTTTTGAGTGGTCCCGGCTTCGCAAAATGATTCACTGGCCCATTGCCGCGTCCAAGGCCGGGATTCGTCGCGATCGCCTCCTGGATCCAGGCCTTGGCCTGTGTGACGGCGATTTCGAGGCAAGCCCCTCCAGCAATTAAAGCAGTGATTGCCGCCGAATAGCTGCATCCCGTGCCATGCGTATGCCGTGTGTGGATGCGTTCGCCGGGCAGTTCGATCTGGCCCCCGTGCCAGACCAGCAAATCCAATGCGGCCCCTTCGAGATGGCCACCTTTGAGCAAGACTGCTCCTGCCCCCAGTTCGAGCATTGCAGCCGCCGCATCGCGCATCTCCTGCAGATTCTCAACCCTCCTGCCGGTGATGGCCGCAGTCTCGTGCAGATTGGGCGTCAGCAAAGCCGCTGCAGGCAACAACAACTCGATCAATTTTTCTCTCGCATCCTGCGCCATCAGTGGCGCTCCGTGCTTCGAGATCATGACCGGATCGACAATCAGAGGAAACTGAAAATCCGCAGCGGCAAAAGCAATTGCCTCCACCATCGCTGCACTCCCCAATGCCCCCGTTTTCGCTGCTCCTGGAGGGATGTCTTCGAGTACTGCCGTCAGTTGCTGAATCACAAATGCTGGTTCCAACAAATGCACTGCGTCCACAGCTATCGTATTTTGAACGGTCAGCAGTGTGATCACCGCCTCGCCATAGACTCCGAATTGATGAAATGTTTTGAGGTCTGCCTGTATGCCTGCCCCGCCGCTGGGGTCCGATCCGGCAATGCTGAGAGCGATCTGAAGCTTCACCCTTGCCTCAATGCTCAAACCTGAAGGATAAGAACTGTAATGTTGTCCGGCCCACCAGCGGCCCGTGCGGATTCAACCAGTGCCTGCGCTTTGCTCTCGAGAGTGAGCTTTCCATCCGACAAAATGCGTGTGATTGTCTCCGTACCGACAACTCCGTGCAGGCCATCGCTGCACAGCAGTAACTGCATTCCCGACTCGCGCGCAATACTTCTCGTATTCACCCGCAGCGGGTTGCCCACTCCGATAGCCATCGTCAGCACATGACGCATCGGATGACGTTTCAAAGTTTCCTCGTCAATTCCCAGTCGCCGCCCCACTTCATTCACCCAAGTCTGGTCTTCGACCAGTGACTCGAACTTTTGACCCAAGAAAGAATAGATTCGACTGTCACCGACACTTGCGATATGCAACTGGTCCCCGTCGTGCAGCAGACCTACCAGCGTGGTTCCCATTCCCTCGAGCGTCAAGTCGTTTGCTGCAGCCTGCCGGACACGTTCATTTGCTTCGATGAATGCTTCCTCAAGGTCACGCAGCTTCGGATTGCTGCGCTTTTCCATCACTTCAAGAACGGTCTCAGCCGCAAGTCTTGAAGCCGTTTCTCCGGCTTGAGCACCACCCATACCGTCGGCAACTATGTAGAGATTCTGCCCGCAGTTGATGAGTAGAAAATCTTCGTTATTTTTCCGGACCCGTCCCGGATCGCTGAGCCCGTAGCTTTGCATGATCGGCACCATGAATTATAAACCAATCCATATGAACAGAGTTTGGATTGATGTCTCCTGTTTCATAATGCGTCAATTCAGACAGGAATAGCTCAAGTCCAACAGGGAATTATGAATTCATCTCACCCAAGTTTTGGGAAGATAAGACCTAGCTGGCGGAGGCGCCGGTGGCAGATGCGGCGTCCCCGGTAGATGGGCTGGTCCGCACGAACTCGTAGCGCTCCATGGTGGCGGCTGCAAAATTCTCGTGGCTTCGTATTACTTTTCCCATGCAGCGAAGGCGCACATCCTCTTCTGGATTCTGACCAGTAGGCAAAGTAATGAAGTACTCGATGATCTCGCCGACGGCCATGGCTTGGTCCACTTCGAACATGACTCCGTTCGAGGAGAGGTTCAGGGTCTGGCCCTGCACTATATTTGAGCGGTGCCCGCTGCGAACCAGCTCAAAAGGCAGTCTCAGCTCAAATCGTTGATTTTTTCGGTTTTCAATCACGGTTCACCCTAATTTACAATTCACCTTAAGTCAGGTCAAGAAAAATACCTAGTTTATATAGGCAAAATGGCCTAGTAGTACTACGGACAGTACTAAGGCAGCGAACCGCCTGAATTGTTTCAGAGAAAATTGTGCTCTCGACTTCACGCGACGGCGCGTCCACAATAAATGAAGTGAAGAAGTTCCTCAGAAATGCAATGGGTGTTGGTCTGGTGATTCTGGGAATCATTGGGTTAATCCTGCCGATCATGCCCGGGTGGGTCTTCCTGATTCCAGGCTTGATGATCCTTGCAGAGCAGTTCCCCTGGCTGGACCGTTTTTTGAACAAATGGATCGCCTGGGGTAAAGAAAAAATGGCGAGGGAGCAAAAGGGAAAGCAAAATGAGAGTTCAGATCCTGGCAAGCCTGCCGTATAATCATCGCAAGCGGGGTCTTTGTTGAAACGACTTTCAGGGCTTGTTCTTGTTTACTTACTCGTTTGCTGCGCTGCAAACGGTCAGGAAAAAAAAGCGGTTGCATTGCCAGCAGGATATGCAGGCAACACGGTTTGCCGTGCCTGCCATCCGGATATCTGGTCTACGTTTTATCGCAATGCACATGCAAAAAGTCTTGTTGACGAGAGGGTAAAGTTCGAGCAAAAGGGCTGCGAGAGCTGTCATGGTGCCGGCAAAGCCCATGCTGCGGCTAAAGGGGATAAGACACTAATTGTGTCGTTTTCGCGGCTTGCTCCCAAGCAGGTACTCGACACTTGCCTGGCATGTCATACACAGCAACTCGGTCGCGCAAACATTCGCCGCAGTTCGCACAGCACCGCCGATGTCGTCTGCACCAATTGTCATTCCATCCACAAGGCTGCTACACCCAAACAACTGCTTGCCAAGCCGCAGACCGATCTCTGTTACGGCTGTCATGCAAATATCCGGGCGCAGTTTTCGATGCCCGTCAAGCACCGCGTCAATGAAGGATTCATGCAGTGTTCTGATTGCCACAATCCTCATGGTGCCGACGCTCCCACCTGGAAGATGGGCGCAAGACCCCGCATGATGGCACATGGCTTGCAGAATGAAGAGCCCTGTCTTAAATGTCATGTCGACAAACGCGGACCTTTCGTCTTTGAGCACGCCGCTGTTCGTATTGATGGCTGCGGCAGCTGCCACCAGCCTCATGGAAGCATGAATGCTCGTTTGCTCAAGCGCCCACAGGTGTTTACGTTATGCCTCGAATGCCACAACGGCGGCGGCAACTTTGGCCGCCAGGCTGATGGCATCCAGCTCACGCCATCCACGCACTCCCTCACCGAACCGAAATATCAGAACTGCAGTGTGTGTCATACCCGCCTTCACGGATCCAATTCCAGCCGGAGTTTTCTTCGATGAAACGCTTCCTGCTGATCCTGCTCCCCGCAAGTTTGATTGCCCAGTCCACCGTTGCTCCTTCAACCGAAAGTGTTGGCCCGAATCGAGGTAAAAACGTTGGGGCTTACAACATCCGGGAGTCGTTCGAGACCGGCTACCGCTTTGCCAACATCGATGGCAACGAGGGCAAGTACCGTAGCGATGTGAACTTTCTCAAAGGGTTGCGGCTTCTAGGTACTTCTCTTACGGTGAATTCCCGCGACGGCAAAGGCAAATACTTCGACGAACTGATCCTGAATACTCAGGGCCTTGGCAACGATCCTTACCAGTTTGCTTCGCTCCGTGTCGAAAAGAATCGACGTTACCGCTATGAGATGAACTGGCGGCTGAACGATTATTTCAATCCCGGTCTCACCGTCGCTTTGGGACAGCATTGGCAGAACCTCGAGCGCCGCATGCAGGATCATCAGTTCACACTCTTTCCACAGAGCAAGATCCAGTTTTACGGCGGCTTTTCGCGCAATGTGCAGGATGGCCCTGCAATGTCTACGGCCAATCTCTTTGATGCGCGCGGCAACATCTTCCCATTCTTTGAAAACGTCCGCCGTCAGCAGAACGAATATCGTGTCGGAGGGCAGGTGCAGGCCGCAGGTATGAAACTCTTCTGGCAGCGCGGTTGGGAACAGTTCAAGGAAGACACCCGTGGCACTCTGGACAGTCCAGTTACTCCCCTAGACCCCACCATCACCAACACCACACTCACCGGCTTGCGTCGAGACCAACCCATTCACGGTTCGACACCGCACTGGCGCGTGAACCTGTTCACCGAACGCCAGAAGTGGTTTTCGATCAATGGCCGATTTACTCATTCTTCGGGTAATCGTGATTTCATTTACGATGAACTGGCCTCGGGGGCAATTCGCAATGGTGCACGCAATGTGCAGACCCTCGTCTTTGGCAACGCCCGTCGCCCTGTCACTTCCGCCAACCTTTCTTTTTCGCTGATGCCGACAGACCGCATCACGATCAGCAACCACACCGCCTTCAGCCAGACCAAGATGGAAGGCGACAACAATCTGCGGCAATTCACCAATGGCAGCCTGGATATGACGTTGCTGAATTTTCAGTTTCTGGGCATCCGCGCCATTACCAATTCGACGCTGCTGGATGTTGCGCTACGTCCCTGGATTTCAGTTCAGGGGGGCTACCAGTTCAGCGAGCGACGTGTGCGCTCCAGCGAAATTGTCGCCGAATCGGGCTTTGTCGATGCTCTCACTGCGGAGCAATCCAACCGGCTCAATGCCGCCACTACCGGCTTCCGGCTTCGTCCCGTCAAAGGCCTCACGATTGTGGCTGACGGCGAAGTAGGGCGTCAAAACCGGCCATTCTATACGACCAGCGAAAAAAACTATCACGCTTTTGGAGCACGGCTGGAATACAAGCAGAAGTTCTTTCGCCTCGCCGCACAGGCGCGCAATAACGTTAACTTCAATTCGATCAGTCTGTTTAGTCACTCCGCCCGCAGCCGCAACTACACCGTCGATGGCAGTTGGACTCCCAACACCAAATTCGCCATTGATGTCGGCTATCAGAAGCTGCACCTCGATACCATCTCAGGGCTTGCTTACTTCCTCAATTTCTCGCAAGTGTCTGGAGACCGCTCCTACTTTGTTTCGAATGTACATGCCGCTCATGCCGGGGTGCGGGTAGCGATCCTGAAGCGTCTAGACCTCTACGGCGGCTTCTCCTCGAGTAATGATAAGGGTGCCGGTCGGGCTGGCTTTACCACCCAGAGCGCTCTGCTGGCGGCGCAGTCCTTTCCCCTCACCTACGTCTCCCCGCAAATGCGCCTGAGCTTCAAGTTCAACGACAAGCTGCGCTGGAATTTTGGCTATCAATATTACGACTATGCCGAACGCCTGCTGTCGCTACAAGACTATAGAGCCCACACCGGCTTTGCCAGCGTGCTATGGTCGTTCTAATCTAACAACCATGATTGACGGCTTCTGGATTAGTACACTTATTCTGCTGGTAATGACCATTGGCGTCATCTACTTCCGAATTACGGCGGTGACGACGGAGAGCAATTGGCCCCTCGTTTACTACACTTTTGCAGTGTTGCATTTGCAGCTTTATACAGAGGGTTTGTACTCGGAAGTGGTCTTTGCCTGCATCCTTGCCGCCATGTTTCTTCGTTTTGAGTTCATGTCCGGATGGATTCAGAAACTGATTCAGGCCATCGAATATGTTTGTCTCGTACTCATTGGCTACCGCCTCCTGAGCTTGCTGATCAGTTGAGCCGTATAGTGGTCCCAGGAATTCAGACCAGGCAATAAGCTAAGATTCGACGAAGTCAAAAACCAAGGAGAGGTCGATGACGACGACGAGAAAAAAGTACAGTCCGAATTTCAAAGCCCGGGTAGCGATCGAAGCGATCCGGGG
>JANXLY010000251.1 GCA_025354885.1 Acidobacteriota bacterium
GCCCTATCGTCGTCGCCATCGCTACTGATCTGAATGGCACGTCGAAATATCTTCTCAGCCTCAAGCGGCACGCCGAGTTGACTCAGGGCCAAGGCCCAGTTGTTGTAGAGAGTTCCTGCGGTTTGCGTGTTGTCGCGCCCAAGCGAATCCAGCAGCGAGCTTGTCCTTGCAAATGCCTCAGCCGCTTCCCGTTGCTGACCGGAAATCCGGTAGGCCTCCGCCAAATTCATCGACAGGTTTAACTGCAACAAATCGGATTGGAACGGAGATTGCTTCAACACTTCCCGGGCCTCGACGATGAATGCGATGGACTCTCTCGATCTCCCCGAATTGCTAGCCACCTCGCTGCTGCGCAAGAGGCAGAATAACCGGTCGAGAACAAATTGCGGCCCTTCCGGTAATGCGCCAATTCCTTCGGCGAGCAGTGCCTTTGCACGAGCGTGCTCGCCGATACGGGCAAGGCTGCTCGCCAAGGCGCAAGCGGCCGTAGCCCGAGGAGAAGCGTCTGCAAGGCCAAGCGATAGCTTGTAGGCTTCTTCGAGCGCTCGCAGAGCCTTGGCGTCCTGATCCAGGCTCCAGTAATGACGCCCGATTGAAACCAACAGATCGACGCGCGAGCTATTCTCCTTGCTGTTCTGGCGGGCAACAATTTGCTCGGCCTGCCCCAGCAGGTCGGTAACGGTAAAGGACTTTCCTCCCGGTGCTGCGTCAGAAAGCACAAACGAGTTCAAATCATTGATTGCCTCTGCACGGGCCACTTGTCTCCAGGCGAAGTCTCGCTCGGCATTTGCACGGCGTGCCTGTGTGATTGTGCCGATGAGCCCAGCGAACGTGACAATCAATGCGATGCAACCAAGCGCAACCAGCGCGCGGTTTCTCCTTGCAAACTTTGCCGCACGATAGGTGATCGAGTCTGGACGCGCAGCAATCGGCTTGTGATTGAGATAGCGCCGCAAGTCATCGGCCATTGCAGCGACAGAAGAATACCGTTCCGCTGGCACTTTCTTCAACGCTTTGGCCACGATTGTGTCGAGGTCACCACGTAGTATCCGACGTCGTTCCTGCGGCACTGCCACTGCTGACATCATTGCCGGCTCAGCATAAACGATCGAATATACAAGGCTGGCACTGGAATGAGGGCCGGGGCCAATCGCCATTTGACCTGTCAGGAGCAAGTACAACAGGTTGCCAAGCATGTACACATCCGTGGCGACAGTAACCGCTTCCCCCTTCATTTGCTCCGGCGAAGCGCAAAGGGGAGTGAGCGCCATTTCACCTTCGCGTGTGAGCATGCTTGTGTCGTTAGAGCGGCCCTCTTCTTCAATCCATTTCGCAATACCGAAGTCGAGGAGTTTCGCTTTGCCCTGCTTGCTGACGAGAACGTTCGAGGACTTGATATCGCGATGGACAACCAGATTGGCGTGCGCGTGTTCGACTGCGGCAAGTACGTCAAGAAACAAATGAATGCGTTCTTCGACGCCGAGAGAGTGCTCTTCGCAGTACTTGTCGATGTGGTCGCCATCCACATATTCGAGGACTAGAAAGGCCTGGCGGTCGCTGTTAATGCCCGCATCCAGCAACTCGGCAATATTGGGATGGCTGAGTCGGCCGAGCACATTGCCCTCACGACGGAATCGCTCTTCGCCGCGACCACCCAGTTGAATGTTGAGAAATTTGATGGCTGCCTGACGCTTGAATCGACCGTCGTTGCGCTCCGCCAGCCAAACAGTGCCCATCCCGCCCTGACCAATTTGTGAAAGCAGCGTATATGCCCCAGCTGCCTGCCCAACCTGGGGACTTTGCAAGGGCAATTCAAAAGCCTCTTGTTCGAGGAAGCCTTTGGCCGCCAGTGCTTGATGCTCTCCGAGGAGCAGACGCAGGCCAGCCGCTTGCGATGGACTTCGCTCCGCAAAGGCCACAAGCCAGGCTTCGCGATGCTCCTCAGGCAGATCTAGCAGGTCGTCCAGATAAGGACTAAGTTCCTGCCACAGCTGATTGTTGCTGGGAGCCATCAATGAAACTCTCTCACAGATCTGCGCGGATCGAGCGATACAGATAGATGCGGGCTTTTTCCCACTGCCGTTGAATCGTTCGTTCTGCCAGATTGTGCATGGTGGCGATTTCAGAAAATGTGAAGCCGCAGAAGAACTTCAAATCTACCAGCTCGGCAAGTGGCGGATCGGTCTTGGCAAGTTCATCAAGGGCGTCGCTGATTTGCGTGAGTTCGCGATCGTTGACTGGATGCTCGTGAACATCGGTATTCAGTGCAGTAAGTTCAAACAGGCCACCGCGTTTCTGCGCCTGACGATTGCGTGCGTGGTCAATAATCAGGCCCCGCATCACGCGGGCTGCATAGCCCATAAAGCGGGCACGATCAGGAAAATTAGGACCGCTGCGCGAGGCAATGTCGAGATAGGCTTCATGCAGAAGCGTGGTGGCTCCGAGATTGGCGCCACCTTGACGGTGAAGTTCCCGCTTGGCAAGTCGATGCAGCTCAGCGTACAGTTCGGCGAAGATGCCCTGAGCCGCTGAGGCATCTCCTTTTTCCGCCGCGTCGATGAGCAGGACAATCGTTGGATCCGTGCGGTCCACTCATCTATTGTTCCAGTAATGCCGGTCAAAAAATTTGCGCTCTACACTGAAAGGAGTGAAATTCGTACTTGAGGTGGACTGTTGAAGAGAAGAACCCTCCTGTCCCTGCCTGCTCTCGCACTCAACGCAGCAACTCCTGACCTGACCGTAGTCGACCGCGCACGCATCCTCAAAGCCGCAAATGCCTATCTGAAACTTGCACGAGCCACGATCACTGCGGCCAGCAGTGCCCGGAGCGCTGGAGGCAGACACGACTTCTTCTCAGAGGGTGATTACTGGTGGCCAGATCCTAAGGATGCAAAGGCTCCCTACATTCAACGCGATGGCATGACCAACCCCGATAATTTTGTAGCCCACCGCAAGGCGATGATTCGCCTCAGCGTCGAAGTGCCCGCTCTGGTTGCTGCCTGGCGCGTTACCAAAGACAAAAAATACGCAGAGCACGCCGCGCTTCATCTGCGTGCCTGGTTTGTCGATCCCGATCACGAATGAACCCAAATCTGCTCTACGCGCAGGCGATCCAGGGGCGATTCACTGGTCGCGGCATCGGAATTATTGACACGCTGCATCTGGTGAAAGTGGCGCGAGCAGCATCACAGCTTCAACCCATCGAAGGAGTTAAGGAATGGTTTGCCGACTACCTCAACTGGATGACCACCCACAAGAATGGCCACGAAGAACGCGATGCCAGGAATAACCACGGCACCTGCTGGACGATGCAGGTGGCCGAATTTGCGCGCTTTACGGGGAATCGCCAACTCATGGCTCTCTGTATCGACCGTTTCCAGAATCTGCACGTGCCGGGACAGATCGGGCCCGATGGCAGTTTCCCGCTCGAACTGCGCCGCACTAAGCCCTATGGATATTCGCTGTTCAACCTCGATGCGATGTCGGGAATTTGCCAGATTCTTTCTACGCCGCAGGACAACTTATGGACATTCACCCTGTCGGATGGCCGAGGTATGGGCAAGGCCATGGAGTACATGTATCCCTTTATCGCCGACAAGAAAACGTGGAAGCTCCCGCCCGATGTGATGTTTTTTGAGGAGTGGCCTGTACGGCATTCCAGCCTTCTCTTCGCCGGCCTTGCGCTTGCGAAGCCGGGATACATTAGCTTATGGCGTCGCCTGAATCCAGACCCCATAGTGGATGAGACGATCCGTAACTATCCCATCCGACAGCCTGTATTGTGGGTGTGATTCAGGCCTGACGCTTCCAGAGCAACACCAAAGTTACGGGCTTCTCATTCAAGGTCGTGTGGGCAGTCAGCTGAAGTGTGCAGTCTTTGAAGACGTAGCTCCGCTCAAGGGATTTCGATTCGGATGCGCGGATGGATGCCTCCACCTTGTGCGTCACAACCTGTCGCGTTCATCGACTGTATAAGTGCCGTAATAGCCTGCAGCCATGGCCTGAATATCCGCTGGGATCTTCTTGCCATCGGATTGGTTGCGATCCGATGGCATCAGTAGAGCAGACATGCGGCCCTTTGTGTCGTAAGTGATGCGCCCCACCGCGTGCTTGCCCCAGTACTCGCTGACACTGCCTTCTGAGGATTGAACATGGATCGAAACGAGATCCCATACGCCTGGGAATTTGTCGGCGTCTTTCTTTGCGCCATGGCTTTGTGCTGCAAGTTGTACGAGCAAAGAGGAGAGGACAAGAATTTTCATGCAAGCGGATCCAAGGGCCAAACTGATCGAAAGCCTATCATGTCCAATAGAGTGACAAACTCCGGCCCGCTACTCGGAGCTCAACGCTTCAAGTGGAGAAATATTGCTCGCTCGCCGGGCCGGCAAATAGGATGCCAGCCCTGCTGCCAGCAGGATGGCTATTGCAACAATCAGATAGGTTACAGGATCGACCGGACTGACTCCAAAAAGCAATGAAGAGAGCACCTTGCCAAGCGGGTAGGCAAGAACCAATCCCGCACTGACGCCAATTGCCGCAAGCCTCAAAGCATGGCCGACAAATAGCTGTCGTACTTTTTGCCCGGGAGAACCAAGTGCGATTCGGATGCCGATTTCCCTGGTGCGCTGGGCAATGGAATACGAGATTACACCGTAGATGCCAATGATGCCCAGCAAAAGCGCAAGGCTTGAGGCGATACTCAACATGGTGAGCGTAAACGAAGTGCGCGCCATCGAACTTGCATAAATTGCCTGTACCGTGCGGGGATTGGCGATGGGAAGATCTGGATTTACCGACCAGACGCTCTTCCGAACTTCATCCATCAGCGCTGATGTTCCTGCCCTCGAACTCCGAATCGCAATCGAAACGGTTTCTCTCGACATGACCTCTTTTCCCCACATGCCCTTCACTATGAATGGCCAATAGACAATGGTTGGCGCAGGCTGGTCTGCACCTTTGTCGCGTTCGTTGCCAACAACTCCCACAACCTCCCGCCATAAGCCTGTCGAAGATTCACGGACGCGCTTGCCGATGGCTGCCGAAGGGCTACCCCAAAATTCAATCGCCAGATTTTCACTTACCAGGACAACGGGCCTCAGCGCTTGGATATCGGTCCAGGTCAGGTCGCGGCCAGCCTGAAGCGGGTTGCCCATGCTTCGGAAGAAATTCGGAGCCACGTACTTGTACCGTCGCATGGGAGGGATTTCGCCTTCTTTGTATTGCTTGTCTTCAGCGTAGATCGGGTCGTAACTCATGTTGCCGTCCATGGTGATCGAGCTGGAAATTCCTACCGATTCCACTCCAGGAATGCTGGCCAATTTTTCCGTAATGTTCTGATCGATACGCGCGAGAGAGGCCGCATTCGGCGCAAGCGTCGAAGGAATTGAGAGTCGAAAGGTCAGGATGTGGTCGGGATGCGTAAAGCCCGGAGCTACACCTGCAAGCGCAATCATCGTTCGAATCATCAGCCCTGCCCCGATCAGCAGCACAACTGCAAGAGCCACCTGAATGACTACCAGTATGCCTCTCGCATGCTGGCGCTCTCGACCTGCGCTCATGGATCGCCCTCCGCTCCGAAGCGATTGATTCAGCGCCGGTCCAACATACTTCCAGGCCGGGATTAGTCCCAGAAAAATCCCTGCTGCAAATGACGTGACAGCCGCAAAAAGCAGTGACCCAAGATCGATCCTGATTTCGTCGAGTCGCGGCAGATAAGGAGGAGCGAAGGCGTGCAGTAATTGCACCGCTCCATAAGCTATCCCGATTCCTGCAATGCCACCAGCGAATCCCAAAGCCGAGCTTTCGAGCAACAAACTTCC
>JANXLY010000257.1 GCA_025354885.1 Acidobacteriota bacterium
GCGATCAGGCCAGTGGTGACAAACAGCAGGGCGAACTTCATGCGAACACTATGAAATCACATTCCTGGGTAGGGGGCGATTGAGAAGGGAATTTATCTGGAGCCACCCGCCGGAATCGAACCGGCGACCTACTGATTACGATTCGTCAAGCCTTCAGAAGTCAACCACTTACAAGTAGGCATACCATTTGCTAACCATTGCTCATGGGTGCATGTTTACAGGGATTCGATTGAATCCGAGGGCTTGACACTAGCAAGCCTGAGCAATCCTTCTATGCAGGGGTGGGCATAGAATTGGGCGTACTCGTAAAGCAACGGAGGATGCAAGCTTCTCTCCTGTCGGACGCCGTTGGGCAGGATACGATTACCCCCGGCCACGGCAATGGACAACCCAAACAGTGATACAAGAGACTTTGCAGAGAGGCTAAAAGACTCAGTGCTCAAGTCGCAAGAAGCGTATTACGATGCTCGCAAAAAGTTCTCCCTTTCGGCATACCTCAACAGTGAGGAGGAAAAGAGAAAGACCCGTCGAGCCACTACGCAGCGTTCCGCTTGGCAGCAAGGAATTCGTCGAGCGTTGGCAGCGCCCCGAAGAACCGATACAATTCCAGCAGGCCTCATTTGCTTGCCATCATGGTCTCAATGAAACGAACGCTCTTCGCGATATTTGCGGCAGCGGTGATCGCGTCGGCGCAACAGCCTTTCCTCACAGACGATGCCGATACGGCGCCCTTCCGGCATTTTCATGTCGAGATCGTGAGTGAATTCGACCGGCTCCAGCGCCTCGCCTACCCAACGCTTCACCAAAGCACGAACCGGGTTCAAGTCACCTACGGCCTGCTCGAACGCCTCGAAGTCGGCATGGATGGCCCATTGCTAAGCATTTTCAATGCGGCCAATTCGGGTTTGCCCAATGCGGTGGGTCTCGGAGACCTCGATTTCCAAGTGAAGTATCGAGTTCGTACGGAGACGCCCGGCTCCCGATGGCCTTCGTTGACGATGGGTCTCTATATCGAAGTTCCTACCGGAGACCCGGCGCGGCAGCTCGGCGGTACGTGTCAACAACTTTGAGACACTCTTAATCGGAGATTACGGAGTATTTTGATCCGTTAAAGGTGGTTTGTTGATCCAGACCTCCGAAGGGGCTGGATGGGACTTGGGCGGGTGCTTGACGAAGCGTTCGGGGTGGGCAAGGTAAGCGGCATCCAGAACACTTTGGCGATGAGCGAGGATGGTTGGGGCTTGGCCATGATGAAGCGAGGAAGGCGTGAGGAGGCTGATGCCGGAGTGGTGGTGCTCTTCGTTGTACCAGTGGAAGAAGTCGACGGCGAAGGCACGGGCGTCCTGGATAGAGCCGAAGCGGGCTGGGAAGCTTGGCCGATACTTCAAGGTTCGGAACTGACTTTCCGAGTAAGGGTTGTCGTTGGAGACATGAGGGCGGCTGTGGGTTTTGGTAACACCAAGATCGCTGAGCAGGAAGGCAACTGGTTTTGAAGTCATCGACGAGCCACGATCAGCATGGACGGTGAGTTGAGAACGCGGAATGTGCTGCTTGCGGCAAGTGTCTTTAAAGAGTTGCTTGGCTAGCTGAGCACTTTCGCGATGGGCGATCATCCAGCCGACAGCATAGCGGCTGAAGACATCGAGTACGACATAAAGGTAGAAGTAGGTCCACTTGGCTGGCCCAAGCAGTTTGGTGATGTCCCAACTCCAGAGTTGGTTGGGGCCTGTGGCAAGAAGCTCATGCTTGGTGTAAGCGGGATGGGTGAGTTGATCGCGGCGCTCACGGGATTGGCCGGAGGCGGCGAGCAAACGGTACATGGTGCGTGACGAGCAATGATAATGTCCTTCGTCGAGTAATGTGGCCGCAACCTGCAAGGGCGAGTGATCCTGGAAGCGCTCGCTATGAAGTATGCCGAGTACCGTTTCACGTTCGCCGGAACTGAGTGCACGGGCAGGCATCGGGCGTGCCGGGCGTGGACCATGGATTGGTGCCAGGTGGCGATAGTAAGAGGCGTGTGGAATGCCGAGACTGGCGCAGGCGGACCTGGTGCCCACGTGCTTGGAGAGATCGATCGCGGCGGCCATCAGAGAAGATCCTCCGGGTCCGGAGTTGCCAGGGTCCGGCCCAAGAGTGAGGCCACTTTTTTTGAACGTCGATGATGATCTCGGCTTTGCGTAGACGCTCGGTGAGGCGCTCGTTGTCGCGGCGCAGTTGTTGGAGTTCTTTGGCGGATGGGTCGAACTGAGGCTTCGGGCCGCGTGTGCGCGGGCTCAGGCCTTGCTCCATGGCCGTATCGCGCTCCTTGCGCCAGTTCGTCAGCATGGAAGAATATAGAGCTTCCCTTCGCAGCAACGAACCTATGGCTCCACTGCCTGTCGCGGCATCCACCTCGGCGAGGATCTTCAACTTGTACTGAGCTGTGAATCTGCGGCGCGTTGCCCGAGGTCTTAGCTCAGTTTCGGGGAGAGAGTTGCGGCCGGCCTTGGGGGCCGCTCCACTGCGCTCAGCATCGCTACGCTCGTCCGAGCTTCGTTCCACGGACCCCAAGGCCGATGGGACACCATTCGTCTGCTGCTTGTTCATGCGGGTTCTCTTTCCCGCCCTGCTCTTTAATTAGGCAAATCGGAAGTGTCTCATGTATGTTGGCACAGAGGG
>JANXLY010000265.1 GCA_025354885.1 Acidobacteriota bacterium
CAGCAAGATGGACTTCCTCTCGCAAATCAACAAAGCCTGGAGCGCCGACAAGCCCGAAGACAACGAACTCGATGCGCGACTCAAGAGTTACGAACTCGCCTACAAGATGCAGGCCGCAGGTCCAGAAGCAGTCGATATCACGAACGAAACGGCAGAGACGAAATCGCTCTACGGCCTGGACGAACCTGCAACAGAAGTTTTTGGCCGAAACTGTCTGCTGGCCCGCCGACTGGTCGAACGTGGTGTCCGCTTCGTAGAACTCTACTGCGGCTCTGGCAGTGGCTGGGACGCCCACACTGACATGGAAGGCAACCACGGCAAGTGGTGTCGCGCCTCAGATAAACCAATCGCCGGCTTGCTCACCGATCTCAAGCGCCGTGGCATGCTCAAGGACACGCTCATCGTGTGGGGCGGCGAATTCGGTCGCACCCCCTTCAATGAAAAAGGCACTGGTCGCGACCACAACCCCTGGGGCTTCACGATGTGGTTTGCTGGTGGCGGTGTGCAGGGTGGACAAGTCATCGGGTCCACCGACGAGATTGGCCTCCGCGCCGTAGAGCGCCCCTCGCACGTTCACGACGTGCACGCCTCAATCCTCTGGATGCTCGGCCTCGACCACAAGCGCCTCACCTACATGCACAACGGACGCGCCGAACGCCCAACCATCGTCGGTGGCGAATCCATGATTCCCGAACTCTGGGGCGGCAAACCCAAGCACGCATGATGCTTTTGATGTTGCTCACCCTTGCGGCAGACTTCATCTATCGCGAGTCAGACCTGATCCCTGGCGCAGCCCTGGTTGACAAGCTCAAGCACGTTTCACAGCGGGATCTGCTCGATGTGACAAAGGCCGATTCCGCACGCTGTGGCCCCGCAGCAATTCTGAACGCATACTTGCTGCTTGGCGGCGACTGGCCCAAGATCGCAACCAAACTCGGCGTCCAGCGCCCCTTCACCTTTGAGAACATTCACCAGGCCCAGGAAGCCGTTTACAACCACGCCAACCGCCACGGCGAGCCCGGAGTTTTCGGTGGTTACCTTCCGGATTGGGATCCGTCGAGCGGCCGCTACCTCGGCTGGAAGCACAAGCCGACCGACGAAGCCCATCACATCTACGAGTACTTGGGCCTTGACCATTTCCCCCTCTATGAACCCACCAAAGATGCGATCAGCAGTTAGGGCCAGGCCATTGCAGCCGCCCTCAAAGCCGATCCCAATACCGTCTTCGTTATCGGAGTAAAAGAAGCCTTCAACGAAGCCGTCAGCAATCCTGTCCGCTCCGGTGAAGTCGCCAACCACTACACCCTCGTCTTTCATGACAAGGGCAAGTTCTACGTGCTCGACCCCTGGGCCAAGGTCGGCGACTATGCATTGCGAAGCTTCGATGCAGAGCAAATACGTCTGATGCTCTTTGAAACTTATAACCCAATCATCGCCGTCCGGCTCAAGCGCTAGCTACATATACATCCCGCCATTCACCTTCAGCACATGCCCGGTAATATAGCTAGCCCCGTCCCCAGCCAAAAAGCTAACCGCCGCCGCAATATCCTCCGCATGTCCAAATCGCTTCAGCGGAATCAGCCCCAGCATCTTCTCCTTCACTTCCTCACTCAGCCCGGCCGTCATATCTGTCTCAATAAACCCAGGCGTCACAGCATTCACCGTAATGCCTCGCGACGCCAGCTCCTGCGCCAGCGTCTTCGTCAACCCGATCAGCCCCGCCTTTGACGCCACATAATTCGCCTGCCCTGCATTCCCCATCTCACCCACCACACTTGCGATGTTGATGATGCGGCCCCAGCGTTCCTTCATCATGCCCGGCATCACTCCCTGCGCACACACAAACGCTCCTACAAGATTCGTCTGGATCACGCTGTTGAAGTCTTCGATCTTCATCCGCATCGACAACCCGTCTTTGGTCACACCTGCGTTATTCACAAGAATGTGAATCGGCCCCACTTCAGCAACCACCTGCTTCACGGCTGCCTGAATCGACTCCGGCGACCCCAGATCAATCGCGACCACACTCGCGTCCCCACCACTCGCGCGGATCTCTGCTGCAGCCTCTTCCAGCTTCTCCAGGTTCCGCGCGGCGAGCACCACTGTGTGCCCCGCAGTTGCCAGCGCCTTCGCACAGGCCAATCCAATTCCGCGGCTTCCGCCAGTTATTAATGCTGTTCTCTTCGTCACCCTTCCATAATAAGAGGAGATGTCTTACCAGGATCTGTCCGAGTTCCTCTCCGCCCTCGACAAAGCGGGTGAGTTAAAACGTATCCCCTTTGAAGTCGACCCTCATCTTGAGATCACTGAGTTCGCGGATCGTGCCGTAAAAGGCGGTGGCCCTGCGCTGCTCTTCGAGAAACCCAAGGGTTCAAACATCCCGCTCGCGATCAATCTTTTCTCAAGCGATCGCCGCATGGAGATTGCTCTTGGCGTAAATTCACTCGACGAAATCGCCGAGCGCATCACCGGCTACCTCGGCATGAAAATGCCCGACGGTCTCATGGGGAAATTGAAAATGCTCCCCATGCTCGCCGAGTTGGGCAACTTCTTTCCCAAGGAAGTTTCCAATGGCCCCTGCAAAGAAGTAATCCAGAAGGACAACTTCTCGCTCGATGAATTTCCAATCCTCCACTGTTGGCCCGAGGATGGCGGCCGCTACATTACCCTGCCGCTGGTCTTTAGCAAGAACCCCACGACAGGCAAACGCAATTGCGGCATGTACCGCATGCAGGTCTACGATTCCAAGACCACCGGTATGCACTGGCAGCTCCACAAGCAGGGTGCTGATCATTACCGCCGCCTCCTGCAGGAGGGCAAGCAGAAGCGCATGCCTGTCGCCGTCGCTATCGGTGCCGATCCCGCCACGCTCTACTCCGCAATCCTCCCCTTGCCGCCCGACCTCGACGAGATGCTGATCGCTGGCTTCCTGCGTTCCAAGCCCGTCGAAATGGTGAAGTGCGAAACCGTCGACCTCGAAGTCCCCGCGCAGGCCGAGATCGTTCTCGAAGGTTATGTCGAACTCGGTGAGCTCCGAACCGAAGGCCCCTTCGGCGACCACACCGGCTTCTACTCGCTCGAAGACGACTACCCGGTCTTCCATCTCACTGCCATCACCCGTCGCAAGAAGCCAATCTACACGGCCACCATCGTCGGCCCCCCACCGATGGAAGATTACTGGATGGGCAAGGCGATTGAGCGTATTTTCCTGCCCCTGCTCAAAATGCAGATTCCCGAAATCCGCGAAATGTCGATGCCTGCCGAAGGCGTCTTTCACAACCTGATGCTGGTCAGCATTCGCAAGTCTTACCCCGGTCATGCCCGCAAAGTGATGCACGCCATCTGGGGCATGGGCCAGGCTATGTTCACCAAATGCATCGTGGTGGTGGATGAGGATGTAGACGTCCGCAACTATTCGGAGGTCGTCTGGAAGGTGCTCAACAACATTGACCCGCAGCGCGACATCGAGTTCGCGCTCGGCCCCATCGATTCACTCGATCATTCGAGCCGCCTCGCGAACTTCGGTTCCAAGATGGGGATCGATGGAACAAAGAAATGGGTCTCGGAGGGCTTCACTCGTCCCTGGCCCGGGGTGCTCACGATGACGCCGGAAATCAAGACTCGTGTCGATCAATTGTGGAAACAGGCTGGAATGGACTTGAAGCGATAGAACTTCAAGTGCCTTTTTGCTAATCTAAAGGGGTACCGCACGGTGTCAAAAACTCCACGGTGCCCATAGCTCAGTTGGTAGAGCGCCGGATTGTGATTCCGGATGTCACGGGTTCAAGCCCCGTTGGGCACCCCATAACCTCTTTATTTAGTTACGTTTAGCGGCCCCGTTTTCGGAGCCGTTTTTCGTTGCAGCGGTGTTTGCAGCGGTTTCTTGCATTTTTTGCTCCAAGCGCTGCGCGGCGGCCTGAATGTCGCGGTCGTTGACGATGTCGTAGCGCCGGTACACATCCTCGCGTTTGTGGCCGCTGATCGCCATCGCAACCGAGCGCGGAATGCCGGCGTGCTCCATGTTTCGGATCGCGCTGCGGCGCAAGTCATGGAAGATCAGGCCGGGGACGACTGCTGCTTTGGTGGCGGTTCGCCAGGCTTGCTGCGTGAGCGAGAGCAGCCGCTGGCCTCGCCAGACGAACAGCCAGGGGCAGCGAGGCCAATTCTCACGCACCCAAGCGATCTGCATTTCGAGAGCGGCGGCCATGTCGCCATAGATCGGGATCGTCTTCGGCTTTGCGTTCTTCGTCGACCGGCCCGGGAGCTTGATTTCTTTGTTCGCAAAATCCACATCTGCAATCCGGATCCGGAGCAGCTCGCCCCGTCGCGCACCGGTGTGGTAGCCAACGACGAAGATCGCCCGCAGGTGATCGGGCAGCGCCGTTCGAAGCGCCTCGTACTTGGCCTGGTCGATAAATCCCTGCCGCACGTTGTCTTCCTTCAGAAGCGGGATGTGTGGAGCGACATGGAGCAGCCCTTGACGCTTTGCGATTGAGTACGACGTCCGGAGCGCAGAGAGGTAGCGGTTGATCGTGGCGTTGGTGGCTTCGGCTGCGCGTCGCAGGTCGATGAAGTGATTGATCTCACGCTCTCCGACTGCGATTGCTCTCATCGCGCCGAAGTGCGTCATGAGATGCCCATCGACGCGGATCTTGACGTCGTAGAGCGATCGGCGACCGAGGCGTGCGTATTCTGCC
>JANXLY010000082.1 GCA_025354885.1 Acidobacteriota bacterium
CCGACCGTCCCGCTTCCAGTTGCTTCACCGCGCAGATGATCTTCTCTTCACTGTGCTTCGTTTTCTTCATCTGAAAAACTCCTCTTCCTCAATTTCGGAGCTTTCCAAATTATGATCGGTTTAGTTTATCGGGGGCACGTCAGTCAAGCCTGCCCCTACCAATATCGCCGCCCAATAGGCATGTGTTAGACCCGAGATCTTATTGCGACCATCGCGTGACGGTCAAGGAAGACTTACGTAATGAACGATGCCCGCCACAACGCCCACCAAATTGGCAAACCAACGACTACCAATCAATCGTTCGCAGAACTTTGAAATAAAGTTTGAGCCAAAAAGCTTAGACTTTTAGCTGTTTCTGGCCCTTTCCCTCAAAAGGCCATCTCCCAGCTTGCTACAGTCTGACCGATGGAGAACCAGTAACAAGATACCCGCTCGATCCTGGGTCGGCCGAGGCAGCAATGCCGCAGCCGACCTAAACCATTTCTATTTCAAGTTTGCCGCGAGCAGCTCATTCGCCGAAAAATTGAAAAATTCCAAACGAAGCCAATCGAAACCAAACTCACCTTGGCTTCACACACGGGCGACTTCCGCAACCGCTTGAACGCGTCCGTATCCAGGCCAAAACCGAACCGCGACCGTAAGGAAGCGTTCTTCCCGGGCGGTCGGGCCAGGGCCAAAAGCACCACCCAAGTTCATTGAAATCAATAAATAACAAACGAAGCCAAAAGCAAAAGCCGCCAGCATCCTGGCGGCTCGGGGCTCTTTCAAACTGGCGTTCCAACTACCGCCAGTCCACAACTGCCTTCAAAATCCCGCTCGACGGATCCGTCCATGCAGGAAAGCGCTCCACCATTCCACCCACCGGGCAGAGGTCGCTCACCCAGTGCTTGGTCTGGATCCGACCACCCTCCACTTCCTGCAAAATAAACCGATGCTCGTCCGGCACTGCATTCCGAGAACTAAACACCGTCAATTCCCGCCGGTGAAACGGATCGGGATCATGGAACGTAACATCCCCAACAAACAGCCCCACAAAAATCAGCTTCCCGCCAGCCCCGGCATACGAAAACGCACTCTGCATCGACTTCTGATTGCCCGTACAATCAAACACCAAGGTCGGCAACTCCGGCGTCTGATCCAGCACCGATTCCGCCGATTCATGCATTCGCGATGGCCCCATATGCTTCTGCACAAAGTCGCGTCGCGACGCACTCAAATCCAGCACCTCAAAGCTAACCCCGCGCAATCGCAAAAACTCCATCACCGTGCATCCAATCGGACCCGCCCCTATCACCAGCGCCCTCTCCCCCGCACGAGCCTGAGAACGGTTCACCGCATGGCATCCAATTCCCAACGTCTCAATCAAAGCCAATTCTTCAAGCGACAGGCTCGTGGACGGATAAAGATGCGCCGCTGGCAACACCATCTCCTCCCGCATCCCCCCATCGGTATGCACGCCCAGCACCTTCAAACAGATACAGCAATTCGTCTTCCCCTGTCGGCACGAGATGCACTCCCCGCAAGCAAGATACGGATTCACCGCGCAAAGATCTCCCTCCGCCACGTTCGTCACTCCGCTCCCCACGCGCAATACTTCAACGCCCAGCTCATGTCCCAAAATCCTCGGATAGCTAAAAAAAGGCTGCCTGCCCTTAAACGCATGCAGGTCCGTACCGCAGATTCCCACCGTGCGGATTCTCACCAGTGCCTCTCCAGGACCTGGCTCATTTGCCACAGGCAATTCAGTCCACTGAAATTCGCCCGGCTGATTTAACGTGATCGCTCTCATAATCCTTGATTGTATGTGCAATGGGGTGCGATATCTAACAGTGATAACTTGGAGTTTTAATGTTCTACCGTTCCTGCTTCTTCTTCGCCCTTTCAATCCTGCCGCTCCACGCCGCAGACTTCGTCACCGACATTCATCCCATCCTTGCCTCGCGCTGCCTCGGCTGTCACGCTGGTGCAAAAGCCCAAGCCGGTCTCGACCTCACTTCTCGCGAAACCGCAATGCGTGTCCTCTCAAGCGGAGACAGTAAACTGCTCGCCCGTGTCGAAGGCCGCGCCGGTCGCATCATGCCTCCCGTCGGTGCCCCGCTAGACCCCAAACAGATCGCCCTCCTCCGCGACTGGATCGCTGCCGGCGCTCCTTGGTCCGATGTCAAATCTGCCCCTCCCTCAGACTGGATTGCCCCCCTCGCTCCCCGCCAGGTCACCCCTCCACCAGGCGACGGAAACCCGATTGACCGTTTCCTCGGCAAGCCCGCCAAAGGACTCGCCCCCGACAATAGCTTCCTCCGTCGCGCCTTTCTCGACTCCTGGGGCATCGCCCCCAGCCATCAGCATCTGGCCAATTTCCTCGCCAACACCAGCCCGAACAAACGAACCCAACTCATCCAAACCCTCCTCGTTGACCAGCGCCTCTATGCCGGCAACTGGATCAGTTGGTGGAACGATCTCCTGCGCAATGACATCGGCGTCATCTTCCATGGCGACCGCAAATCGATCACTCCCTGGCTCGATCGCGCCCTCCGCGACAACATGCCTTACGACGAAATGGTTCGCGAACTCCTCAACCCCATCGGTGCAGAATCCCCCGAAGGCTTCCTCATCGGAGTCAACTGGCGCGGAGTCGTCAACGCAAGTCAAACCCCGCACATGCAGGCTTCGCAAAACACCGCCCAGATCTTCCTCGGCATCAATCTCAAGTGCGCCAGTTGTCACGACAGCTTCATCAACAAATACAAACTGCGAGAAGCCTACGGCCTCGCCGCCATGTTCTCTCCCGAAGACCGTCTGGAAATCGTTCGCTGCGACAACCGCACCGGAGCGTTTCAGGATCCGCAATTCCTCTGGCCCCAACTCGGCACTATCCCCGCCGGCTCCAGCCCCAGCGAGCGCCGCTATTACGCCACCAAGCTCTTCACGCATCCTCAAAACGGCCGCCTCGCCCGTACCATCGTCAACCGATACTGGCAACGTCTCATGGGCAAAGGCCTTGTCGAACCAGTCGACGACATGGACGCCAAACCCTCCAATCCCGACCTCCTCGATTGGCTCGCCTCAGACTTCACCGCCCACAACTTCGACCTCAAACATCTCATCTTTCAGATCATGACTTCAGACGCTTACCAGCGCAGCGATGCGCTCCCCCGCCGCATCAGTGCCGAGCAGTTTGACGACACCCTTAGCGCCGTCACCGGCGAATGGCGCTTCCTACAGACCGGCGCATCAGACCGCGCGCTCCTCGGTCGAGACTGGCAGTTCAAAAGCACCCCGCTCAGCCGCGCCCTCGGCCGTCCCATCCGTGATCAGGTCTACACAACTCGCAACGACGAGGCCACCACCTTCCAGGCCCTCGAACTGGCCAACGGACCCACTCTCGCGGCTGCCATCCACCGCGGTGTCCTGCGCCTCCTCGGAGAATTGCCGCCCGCTCCCGAAAGTCTCTACGATTCTCGCAACATGCGGAGCGGGGAAGGGAAGGTCGAGATCCCCGTTCAGGGCCTCAAACAAGTCTGGCTGCTCACCGAGGACGCCGGCACCTACGACCTCGACAAAGCCCAGGTGGGCTGGAAAGAGATCACACTGAACGGACCCAAAGGCGAAAAGGTCCTTGAAGCCGCAAGCATCCAGACCCGCATCGGCACCCGTCGCATCTATGACATCGAACCGGGTTACGACACTCTCCGCGCCAAATTCTGGATCAGCGACGCTTCAAAAGCGAGCGACATCAACACCCAGGTCCGCTTCTTCATCTTCGGCTCAGAACCCGACCGCACCCGTCTCGTCAAGGTCACCGGAGACAGTCCCTGGGGCCCGGCACCAAGACTCACCAGCGTCGATCAGACTATCCAATACTTTTGGGCTAGCCTCCTGAGCCGCGAGCCATCTCCACAAGAACAGGCTGCTGCCTCCAAGCTCTTCCCCAATGGCAAACTACAGGTAGAAGGTACCGAAGACCTCCTGTGGAGCCTTCTCATGCATCCGGAGTTTCAGTTCACATGGTAAATCGACGCGACTGGCTCAAGGCCGCAACACTGGCCGCACTATCCGGCAACGAAGCTCGCCTCCTCGCCGCCCCGCAAAAGATCGCTCCCAAAGCAGACTCCATCATTCTGCTCTGGATGGCCGGCGGCATGGCGCAAACTGAAACCTTCGATCCCAAACGCTACACCCCATACGAGTCGGGTCTCAAGAGCGACAAAGTCCTCTCCACCTTTCCGTCCATCCCCACCATCCTCGACGGTGTCGAGCTTTCCAAAGGCCTCGAGCGCACCGCACAGGTCCTCAATCGCGGCACTCTCCTCCGCTCGCACCGGGTCGGCGATCTCGGTTTCATCCTCCATTCCCGCCACCAGTATCATTGGCACACCGGCTACGAACCCCCACAAAGCGTCGCTGTCCCTCACATGGGTGCCTTCATCAGCCGCACTCTCGGCCCGCGCAATCCCGACATTCCAGCCTTTATCGACATCGGCCAGAACCTCGAAATCGGTGGCGAAAGCGACAGCCTCAAAGCCTTCCACACCGCCGGCTTCCTCGGCGGCGAGCATTCTCCCTTCTTGATCACAGACCCCAAAGACGCCGTTGCCTCCACTCGCCCCAGCGAGTTCCTAGGCTTGAGTCGCTTCGACAATCGCTACAAGTTCTACCGCGATCTGATTGAAAAGTCACCACTTCGTGAAAATGGCAGCAACTTCCAGAAGGAAAGCCTCGCCCGTAGCTTCGACAACGCCCACCGCCTGCTCACCTCTCCCGCAGCAAAGGCTTTTGATCTCAGCCTCGAGCGGCCCGAGATCGCCGCCAAGTACGGGGACAGCCGCTTCGGTCAGGGTTGCCTGCTCGCCCGCCGTCTCGTCGAAGCCGGTGCCCGCTTCATCGAAGTCACTACCGAATACATTCCCTTCCGCTTCTGGGACACCCACGAAAATGGCCACACCCGCGCCGAAGGCATGAAGGCCACCATCGACGGACCCATCTCCCAATTGATCCTCGACCTCGAACAACGCGGCCTTCTCGATCGCACCCTCGTCGTCCTCGCCACCGAGTTTGGTCGCGACATGATGACCGAAGGCAAGCCCGGCCAGGAAGTGAAGAATCAGGTCACCGTTCCCGATGTGATGACCGAACCCAAACACTACGGCATGCACCGTCACTTCACCGAAGCCTCAAGCGTCCTTCTCTTCGGCGGCGGCATCAAAAAAGGCTCCGTTTACGGTGTTACTGCTCCCGAACGCCCCTGCCGCATCATCCAGGATCCAGTCAGCATCACAGACCTGCACGCAACGATCTATAGCCTGATGGGAATCGCCCCCGACACTGCTTACGAAGTAGAGAAGCGTCCCGTCTATGCCACCAAAGATGGAAAGGGGAAAGCAGTCTCCGGACTGCATACTAAATAGATGCGTCAGTTGTACCTCATCATTTGCTTCACGGCATTTCTCTGTGCTCAAACCACGAAACAGAGCCCAGCCGATAAATTCCGTCAGTTAGAAGAAATCCTTCCTACTCCCAACGAGTACCGTGCTGCCTCCGGCGCGCCGGGACACCGCTACTGGCAACAAAAAGTCGACTACAACATCAAGGTCGAAATCGACGATCTGAACCAGCGCTGCATTGGTTCAGAAGCGATCACTTATAAGAACAATTCACCAGATACACCGTAAGCGTACGAGCAAACCATCTTCCATGTGCGCGGCATTCGTGATTGTCTAAAGGGATGAAGCTAGGAAAGACAGCGCAAGTGGGAATGGGAGTAGCTGGGGAGTATCGTGGGAGCGGAAAGACCCGGGCTGAGTTC
>JANXLY010000284.1 GCA_025354885.1 Acidobacteriota bacterium
GGACAAAGCTCACCGCTGCATAGGGCAGCAATGAGAGGATGCACAGTCCCAGCGTAGAGAATTTGAATTCGTAACTCAGCCCCCGAAACAGATGGGTCCTTGCTTCATGCGACTGGCGGCTGAGCAGCAACTCTGTACCCAGCCAGACATTTCCATATGCGAGGGTGCTGCGTAGCATCTCCTCGGACAAATGAATGCGTGATCGTTGCTTCTCAATGACTGGCTCTATCGTGAGCAGGAAATTCCGGGCAAGGTGAACCGTATTGCTCCGCGATGTGAGCTGGTCGGGCATGCCGATTTGATATTTAATGCTGGGTATGTCAATGAATCCGACGGGCCCCTCTCCACATGTGCGCAAATGAAAGTCATAGTCTTCGCCGATAGGTCGGAATCGTTCGTCGAAATAGCCGACTTTCTCCAGTCGTTCACGCGTAAGCAAAACTGTAGAAGTATGAACCAGACTGCCCGTGATCATCTGTGAAAAAATGTCTCCGCTGTAAAATCGAAGTGTGCCAAAGTCCCCGGCCAGCCTCGGAAGCACATCCGCAATCAATCGAGACGAAGTGAAGAGGTCAGAATTCTTGAACCAGCGATAAGCCTGATACATCGTTCTCAGATAGCGTTCCTTCACTACCACGCCGTTCTCATTCACTGCTGTCATCTCGGTCCAAACCATGCCGAGCTCCGGTTGACTCTTCAGACAGGCTACCTGCAATTCCAGCTTCCATTCTTCCCAGATATCGTCGGAATCCAAAAAGGCCAGATAATTCCCCTTTGACATCGCAATGCCAAGATTTCTCGCCATTCCCACTCCAGCATTGGGTTGATAGACATATCGCATACGCGAATCTCTCTCAACATAAGCAGCAATCACTTCATCGGTGTTGTCGCTTGACCCATCATCCACTACAATGATTTCCCAATTGGTGTAGGTTTGCCGCAGCACACTTTCAATTGTGCTGTGGATGATCCCGGCTCGGTTCCATGTCGGGATGATTACGCTCACGAGTCCGATTGACATAGTCTTCTTAATACCTTCTCATTCTGAATCTTGTCTGCTAGGTCGCCGAGTGATTTGTCATGGTCTTTGTTTCGCTCGTTGCATTTTGCGGGCGCGTGGATGCCTTCATGTACGCCCCGATTGTGTCTCGCGCAATTGCTGGCCACTGTGGTCCTGCCGACCTTTCGTGTCGTCCCAGCTTCAAACGCAAGTCAGCATTTCCGATGAGTTGCTGTAGCGCGCTTGCAAGTTCCACCGGGTTGCCAGGTGCAACGAGCAGCGCACTCTCGCCATCACTCAGAATTTCTTCAAAAGCGGCTAGCCTTGAGGCGATAATTCCCTTGCCACGATTGATTCCCGTCATGAGCGACCCGCTCGAAGTAATCTCCCGATACGGATAAACCAGGATATCGGCAGCAGAATAGTAGTCGGCCAACTCAGAGGCACTAACAAAGCGCAGATCGAGCCGCACCGATTGGGATATGTCAAATTCTCGAGCTGAAATGCGGATCTGATTTTCCAACTCTTCTGCGCCAGCGCCGACAATAACCAGTGTTGCAGCTGACTTACTATCATGCACAGCCCGCCAGGCTTCGAGCAGAATATCCACTCCTTTATAGGGTCGAAGTATTCCCTGGCAAAGAACAATGAGACCGTCCTTGGGCAGCGACAATGCCTTTCGCGCAACCCCGCATTCCCTGCCTTGCGTTTGATCGAACAAGGGCCCGTGCGGGATGATCGTCACCTTGCGCGAATCTACTCCAAATTCTTGAATCAGTCTCAGCCGCGAAGCTTCGTCATGGCAAATCAAACCATCCACCATCTGGTACAGAGCTTCATAACGAGGATGGTGCCGCTTTCCTGTGTCATGCGGAAGCATATTGTGCACCGTATAAACGGTATTCATGCCAATAACTTTCAACGCTTGTACAAACCATCGCTCAAAAGGAAGACCTGTAGCAAAAAGCGGCAGAAATTGAATATGCACAACATCAGGCCGCGTGAAAATACACCTCACCAATACCGTCAGCAAGTTCACCAGATATTCGGCTGCTTTCAACCCTTGCCTCAACTTGGGTGGAGAAATAGCGAACTTCGAAACGATGTCGACCAGCCCGCTGCACCGTGAGATGCCTTGCCGCTGAAAATAGCCGGCATCGAGATGATAGTTGATTGCTCCAACTTCAAGTTCAATCCCGCCTTCTTTCAGCACTGCCGTCGTCAAGTGGCCAGTGTAATAGGGCACGATGGACGCTAGATCAAGCATCAAAACGGAAAGCCGATGAGTCTTGTCTGTGGCCATAATAATCCTTAGCTGGCCATACTCTTGGATTCAATCCCAATCCGTTCGGGAACGGTTGCCACAGCCTTCGCCGTAACTCCTATCGACGTAACGCTTGTCTCCGATTCTGGAAGTCCTGAAACTCCTGGACGATACTCCGGCACCAGTTGATGCAGATGATCAATAATCGGACCTGCTTCGCGCTTCCACAACAGGTGTTGCAGTTCGGCTACCCATGGCGCAACTTCCCGGAATGAGATCTGCGGTCCCTTGAAGATCCGGATCTTCGGGTGATCGGTCGCGACGATATCTTCACCTTCAAATGAAAGCTCTTCATAAAGCTTTTCACCAGGACGTAGCCCCGTGTACCGAATTTCAATGTCTTCGTCGGGTTTAAATCCCGCAAGTGTGATTAAATTTCTGGCAAGATCCACAATCTTGACGGGCGTTCCCATGTCCAGGACAAAAATTTCAGACCCGCGACCCATACCTGAGGCTTGCAGCACAAGTTGTACCGCCTCGCGTACGGTCATGAAGTAGCGACGCATCTCGGGGTGGGTAACCGTGACAGGTCCGCCTGCGGCGATCTGCTTCTGGAAGGTTGGAACCACACTGCCATTACTCACCAGCACGTTGCCAAAGCGAACCGCCACAAATTTCGTCTTTACAGCATTTCCAATCGTCTTTCGTTGTGCCGACAACAGCAGCTCAGTCACCCGCTTGGTCAGGCCCATTATACTCGTTGGATTTACGGCTTTATCAGTCGAAATCAATAGAAAATTGGGAACATTGGCTCGACATGCCGCTTGAGCCAGTGTCCAGGTGCCAAGTACATTGTTCTGAACAGCCTCGCAGATTTGACGCTCCATCAGCGGCACATGCTTGTACGCCGCCGCATGGAAGATCGAAGTAATTGCGTGATCGTCAATGACTTCATTCATGTGTCGGCTATCGCAAATATCTCCTACTTCAAAAATTACGTTCAGCTTCGGGAATCGGGCCCGGAGTTCAGCTTCCAGCCGGAACAACTCGCTCTCTGCCTGGTCCACTGCGATCAGTCGAAACGGTTCAAACCCTGCTATTTGATGACAGAGTTCGCTGCCAATCGAACCGGCAGCGCCTGTTACGAGAACAGACCGACCCTCAATCATCCGCTTTACGGCCTCAAGATCCAGTTCGACAATGGGTCGGCCGAGAATGTCCTTTACCGCAACATCGCGCACTTGGCCCGCAGACAGCTTACCGCTCATCAGCTCACCCAGGCCCGGCACAACTCGGCAATAGGCTCCGGTTCGTTGCCCGGCTTCCACTGCTGCCCGGATATGCGCCGAGCTTGCAGATGGCATCGCGATTGCGATCTCTTCTACCTTGACGTTTTCTTCGGCAAAACTGGCAACAATGCGGTTCGCATCTTCCATCGTTCCGAGCACAGGAAATCCAAGCAGTTGGTTGTTCACTTTGCTCTGGTCGTCATCCAGAAAGCCAAGAACTCGATATCCAAGCAATGGATTTTCGCGGATTTCACGCGCAAGTGCGATTCCAGCAACTCCAGCTCCATAAATCAACAAGCCTTTCGTGTTGCTCCGGTTCATCCTGCTCGCTGTTAGTTCATGATAGATTCGGACACTCGACATACCAAGTCCTCCAATCATGAAACACAACAAAAAGTCAAGAATGTAGACGGAGCGCGGAAAGGCCGTGCCCGCAATTAGATAAATGGTAAGTGCGCCACCAACAGAAGCCAGTGCTTTGTTGCGCAGCAGGCGCAACATATCAGAAAAACCCTGATGCCTCCACCACGGTTGTAAGTGGTGCCTGAGCATTACAAACACGACGAGCTTTGCAATCACAACAGCTAGAAGCGTCTTCTTCAAAAGTGGCAGTTCCGACGCAGGGATGGCAAAATCGAAGCGAAGTAGCCAGGCAAGCACGTAAGACAGGCTTACCACCACAAGATGGCCAATCAAAGTTATCAATCGCCATCGCAGTCGAATGTAAAGGAGCGGCATATGTTTTCCTTAAGCAACAGCAGAAGCTATCAATGTCTTGCGGTGATCCACGGCCAGCTCTTTCACTGCCGACGCCACATAGTGAACCTGTTGATCCGTCATTCCAGGAAATATCGGCAGCGAAACCAGGCGTGGATACAGTGCCAAGGCTTTTGGGACCTGATTTTCCGGACGGTCTGCCCATTCTTCAAAGAAGGGGTGCAACGGAATCGGAATAAAGTGAACGCTTGCAGTAATTCCGCGCTCCTTCAAGCGTGTGATGAATTCATCCCGGTTGATCTGCATCTGATCGAGGTTCAATCGCAGGCTGTAAAGATGCCAGGCATGGTCTGAATCTTCACGGTTGGGCGGAGTCTCTACTCCCTCAAATTCACCGAGCAAATGATCATAAAGCCCCGCGATCCTTTTACGGTCTGCAGTAAACCGCTCCAGTTTGCGCAATTGGTGGATGCCAATGGCCGACTGGATGTCGCTCATGTTGTATTTGAATCCGGATTCAAGCACCTGGTAATACCAGTTCCCTTTTTCCGAATATCGATTCCATGCATCACGGCTGATACCGTGCAGACACAGTACCTTCATGTCATCGGCAAGCTTGCTATTGTGTGTGCTCACCATGCCGCCTTCACCTGTCGTGATGTTCTTGTTCGCATAAAAACTGAATGCACATGCGTCGCTGAAATGGCCCGTGTCCGGCCGCCCTGCCCCAATCGGCCAACCTTTGTAACGTGCACCGGCAGCATGGGCGCAATCTTCAATTACGTGCAAACCATGTTTGCGGGCCAGGGTCCAGATCGCGTCCATATCTACGGGCAGCCCGGCCATGTGAACAGGAATGATCGCACGCGTGCGTTCCGTGATGCGCTCAGCGACGGATGCCGGGTCTATATTGCCGTCTGGCCCGATATCAGCAAGCACTGGTGTCGCCCCAACGTGAAGTATGACGTTGATCGTGGCGCAAAAAGTAAGTGGGGTAGTAATTACTTCGGCACCGGGGCCGATGCGAAGCGCAGCCAGAGCCAGATGCAAGCCAGCCGTGCAGGAATTCACCGCCATCGTGTGCGGTACTCCAACAGATTCCCGAAATTCGCGCTCAAACTGTGCAGTTCTGGGCCCCGACGTCAACCAGCCTGATTTCAGCGTCGCGATCACTTCATCAATTTCTTCCTGTCCAATGGTGGGCTTGTGAAAGGGCACTTCACATTTATTGTTTGTTTGCATACTCT
>JANXLY010000297.1 GCA_025354885.1 Acidobacteriota bacterium
ACTGCGTGAAAAAAATCTATCTGTTGAGCACCGCTCGCTCACGCTCGCGGCTCAGTACCGAGGCCCGAGCGAGATTGATGGGTTTCGCAAAGGAACCAGATCACACGGTCGTGGTACTAGTCGGCGCGAAGTGTAATTGCCGGGTCGATTGCGGCGGCGCGGCGGGCCGGCACAAGGCCCGATAGAAGCGCGGTGAAGAGGAAAATGACGGCGATGGACACAAAGGTGACCGGGTCTGTCGGACTGACATTGAAGAGCAGGTTGGCTAGCGAGCGGGAAACGATAATCGAACCGACGAGGCCCCCGATGATGCCGGCAGAGACGAGCAGTAATGCCTGCTTTTCTATCATCCATAAAACCTGCAGTGGGCGGGCCCCGATGGCCAGGCGAATTCCGATTTCTCTTGTGCGTTGAGCGACGGTGTAGGAGATGACGCCGCTGAGGCCAATGATGGCGAGCAGGAATGCGACTCCGGCAAAAACTGTCATTAGAAAGAGTGTGAATCTTTCGCGGGAGATGGAGTCGTTGATGGTCGTTTCCATGGTCTGAATTTCCCAGACCGGCTGGGCGTTGTCGGCTTCGAGGATTCGCTGCCGCATGGCCTGGCCCATGAGAGCAGGATCGCCGTAAGTGCGGGCAATGACGCTGAAAGTAGTGGCCTGCTTCTGGATCAGGCTGGGGGTATGGTAGTAGGGAGCATACACTTGGACGCGAACATCTTTGTCGATTCCAATGCTCTTGACGTCTTTAGCAACGCCGACGATTTCTCGCCAGTCGGGAGGATCATCGAAGCCAATCTCCATTCGTTTTCCGACAGCGCGGCCGTCGGGGAAATGTTGCCTTACAAAGGTCTCATTTACGACAACGACCTGGGGGGCTGTGGCATTATCCGAATCCCGGAAGGCGCGGCCGCTGAGCAGCGGAATTTTCATGGTTTCAAAGTACGCGGGGCTGACGGCGAAGTAATCTGTGATGGCGGCTGTGGCGACGGTAGTTGGAGCAGCGCCCTCTACGCGCATGGCATAGCGGGCATTGCCCTGAAAGGGCAGGCTGGTTGAGATTGCAGCAGAACTTAGGCCGGGCAAGTTGGAAAGGTTCCGAACGATGGACTGACCAAGCTGGATCTGACGGTTGGTTTCGTTATCGTACTTGGCGGGGAGCGGAGTGATGCGCATTGAGATCAAGTGATCCGGCTTGAAGCCGAGCTCGACCTGACTTAACTGGTGGAGGCTGCGGATGAGCAGACCTGCTCCGGTCATAAGCATGAGTGCGGCGGCAACCTGAGAGACGACGAGAAGGTTTCGGAATTGAGTGCGCCCGGAACCGCCGCGAGTTTTGTCTTTGAGAGTAGTGTTGAGATCTACGCGAGAGAGACGCAAAGCGGGGAGAAGCCCGAAGAGGGCACCGGTGAGCACGACAGCAGCGATGTTGTAAAGGATGACGCGGAGATCGATGGAGACCTGGTCGAGGCGAGGGAGGTTTTGCGGGGCGAAAAGCTTTAAGGCGAAGAAAGCAGCGACGGCGAGTACGAGGCCAAACAAGCCGCCGAGAGCGGAGAGGAGAAAACTCTCCGTCAAAAGTTGTGAGATGAGGTTGCCTCTGGTAGCGCCGAGAGAAGCACGCACGGCAAGTTCGCCTTTTCGAACCGCACCTCTGGCAAGGATCAGGTTGGCGACATTGGCGCAGGCAATGGCGAGGACGAAGATGACTGCGCCCACGAGGGCGACTAATGCAGGCTTGACCTTGCCGGTAATTTCTTCTGCCAGTTCCTGTACGAAGACAGTCTTGTTGCTGTTGTACTCAGGGTAGGCGCGTTGCATGTTGGCTAGAATCCCGGCGAGTTCAGAACGTGCCTGTGAGAGCGTATAGCCTGGGCGAAGACGGCCCTGGGTCATGAGGCGGTGAAAGTCGCGGCGGGAGGCTTCGGCAACGCCAAAAGCCATGGGTGCCCAAATTCTGGTTTTGACGGGATAGTCGAAATCTGAGTCGACGATGCCAACGACTTTGCGAGGGCGGCCATTCAGGTAAATTTCCTGACCAATCAGAGAATCCTGAGCGGCGAAGCGTTCCTGCCACAAGCCACGGGCGAGAATGACAGCGTCGTCGCGCCCGAGTACATGGTCTTCTGGAGTGAAGTCGCGTCCGCGGATAATTTTGGCTCCATAGAATTGAAACCAGCCTTCAGATACAATGACACCCGGGTAACGCTCTGGATCTGCATTGGGCAATGAGAGAGAGAAGGGATTTAGTCCGTAAGCGACGATATCGGATGATTTGGACTGGGCGCGGTAGTCGAAGAGGTTGCCGGCAGTCAAATAGTACAACGAAGTTCCACTCTTCTTATTGACCTGTTCGCGGAGTGAGAACAATTGATCCGGCTGTTTGAACGAGAGAGGTTTGAGCAGGATTCCGTCGACTACGGAAAACATGGCAGTATTGAGACCGATGCCAACGGCTAGAGCAAGGATCGCAGCAGCCGCGTAGCCAGGATTGGCGAGGAGAGATCGCCAGGCAAAACGAAGATTCTGCCAAAACATATCTTATTACCATATCAAATATTGGAAAATTCAGGAGTTAAATCGAGATGAAACATGAGCCAAGATGGCCAGTGCTAGTGGCGGTGTTGTGTTGTGGTGGATTGAATTGGTTACTGCCCGATTCGATGTCTGCCGGACCCGGGTGGCTGGTTGTTCTGCTCACCGGGGTACTGGGAGTTGGATCGATGATGACGGTGGATCGTGGTCCGGCGTGGTTCCATTTGTTTTTGGCTTATGCAATGCAGGCAGTTGTTACGGGTGCGCTGGCATTTGCGCTACGTTCACTGGTATCTGATTTGATCGCCCATCGCGGTAAACCGGAAGACATTCTTGTCAGCGCAGTTTCGATCTGGGCAATGAACGTACTAGTATTCGCAACGTGGTATTGGAGGATGGATGGAGGAGGTCCGAGCGGGCGCCGGAGGCATGAAAGCTATCGCGAAGGTGCGTTCCTGTTCCCGCAAGCAACTCTGTCTCCTGAGACAAAGAGAATGATGAATGTCGGTAATTGGCACCCTCAGTTTATTGACTATTTATTTGTTTCCTTTAATGCAAGTACAGCATTTTCTCCTACAGATACGCCCGTTTTGTCGCGTTGGGCCAAGGCGGCGATGATGGTGGAGAGCATGATCGCGTTAACGACTGTGGCGTTGGTGGCGGCGCGCGCGGTGAATATCCTCTAGCGCAAGATGGGTTTGGCGGATGCTTCGCGCATCGAAATGGGAAGGAGGTAAACGTTGCGGTAATCGTTGTTGGTGAAATAGATTCGGTCGTCGATCGACCAGATTGCTCTGATATCGGGATGCGACGGGATTGGGTAGCCGATGCGCAAACTGGAAAGTTGCGGAACCTGCATGAGGGTGTTCAACTTTTTCGGCGGCTGTCGGTTGTCGTAAGCGTTGAGTGAATGGCCAACGAGCCTGAGTTGGACCTTTGGGAGAGTGGAGCTTGGCGGTAAAGATTTGGCGGGATAAGGTTTTAGAAGTCGAGAAGAGTCGTGATCAAAGTCTGCTGCGAAAGTATCTTCGTTCGACTGGAAGTAAATTGTAGTGCGGCGGGTACGGAGGTCATAGGATGCGCAAAGGGCGTCTGGAATGAGGCTACCGCCGGTTGGAGGCTGTGTTTGGGGCGCGAAGGCCGCGAGAAAAATGCGACGGGAATGCACGACAGGTATAAGCTAGCAGAAATACCATGCAATTGACGCCGCTGGACTGGATCTTTGTTGCGCTGTACTTTTTGTTGAATCTGGGGATCGGCTTTTACTACAAGAATCGCGCGGGAAAGAGTGTTGATGAGTTCTTTCTGAGCGGACGTAATGTTCCCTGGTGGCTGGCCGGGACCAGCATGGTTGCGACTACCTTTGCCGCTGACACACCGCTGGCTGTTACTGGGCTGGTGTTCAAGGGTGGCATTGCCGGAAACTGGCTGTGGTGGAACATGGTCGCCAGCGGCATGATGACCGTTTTTCTCTATGCACGGCTTTGGCGACGCAGCGGCGTGATGACGGATATCGAATTCTCAGAGATCCGTTACAGCGGTAAGCCGGCGGCGTTTTTGCGTGGCTTTCGAGCTCTTTATCTGGGCATTCCGATCAACTGCATTGTGCTGGGTTGGGTGAATCTGGCGATGGTGAAGATTTTGAGTATGGTGCTTGGGGTGGATAAGATTACTGCGCTTGGACTGGTGCTGTGCCTGATTGCTATCACGGCATTTATCTCGACCATGAGCGGGTTGTGGGGGGTGCTGGTTACTGACGCAGTGCAGTTCTTTATCAAAATGACGATGGTGATTGTGCTGGCATTCTCTGCGGTGAAGGCAGTGGGCGGCATGGATCAACTCATCTTGAAGTTGCGGGCTATCGATGCGTCGCGCGGCATTGCTGAAGGCGGCGCAGGAAGCGTGCTGAACTTCGTGCCGGATCTCGATAGTGTCTGGATGCCGATGATTACGTTTTTCGTCTATGTGGGAATGACCTGGTGGAGTACCTGGTATCCCGGTGCTGAACCTGGCGGGGGCGGCTTTGTGGCGCAACGCATGTTCAGCGCGAAGGATGAACGGCACAGCTTGCTGGCAACGCTCTGGTTTCAGGTGGCGCATTATTCGTTGCGACCCTGGCCCTGGATTCTGACGGCTCTGGCGGCAATGGTTTTGTATCCCAATTTGAGTGACCCCGAGACCGGCTACGTTCGGGTGATGATCGATCACTTGCCACCCTATTTGCGTGGCTTGATGCTGGCCGGGTTTGCTGCGGCTTACATGTCTACGATCGCAACCCAATTGAATTGGGGTGCGAGTTATCTGGTGAATGACTTTTATCGCAGATTCCTGCGGCCGTCAGCGGGCGAAGCTGAGTTGATCCGGGCCTCTCAAGTGGCGACCATCCTGCTTATGGCGATTTCGGCGGTTGTGACTTTCTATATGGATTCGATCACCGGGGCATGGAAAATGTTGATCATCACGGGCGCTGGAACCGGGCTGGTGTTGTTGCTGCGCTGGTATTGGTGGCGGATTAATGCCTGGAGCGAAGTAAGTGCGATGGCCAGCGCTTTTGTGGTGAGTGTGACATTACAGACGGCGTTTCATCTTGACAGTGACAATCCAAGGGAATTTGCTTACATCATGATCATCACTGTCGGGATTACAACTGCGGTGTGGCTTGCAGTGACGCTGATGACCAAACCCGAACCAATGGAGGTGCTGGAGGCGTTCTATCGCAAGACGCATCCGTCCCGCCAAGGTTGGGGCCCAGTGGCGGAGCGTGTGAAGGAAGTTGTACCTGATACGGATGGTTGGGCTAATATTGGTTGCTGGCTTGCTGGCTGCACTCTGATTTACGGGATGCTGTTTGGCAGTGGCAAGCTACTACTGGGGGCTACGATGGCGGGCCTGGGTTATCTGGCTGTGGCGCTACTGAGTGGCTGGTGGATCTATCGGGACCTGAATCGACGCGGCTGGGCCAGCATCGCGAAATAGACAGAAAAGGAATCATGGAATATAGAAAGCTTGGCAAGACCGGTTTGGAATTGAGTGCCCTGAGTTACGGCGGAGCTGTGATGGGTGGAAATTTTGGACAAATGGAGGTCGCCGAAGCGATCCGGGCCTTTCATGTGGCCCTCGACCATGGTGTGAATTATGTCGATGTTGCTCCTTATTATGGAGTGACTCGAGCCGAGACAGTGCTCGGGCAAGTATTGAAAGAGATCCCGCGCGACAAATACATCCTCTCGACCAAGCTTGGTCGCTACGACACGGATTCGTTTGATTTTTCAGCGGCCCGTGTGGTGTCGAGTGTTGAAGAAAGTCTGGGACGGCTGGGCCTTGAATATGTGGACATGATGATTTGTCATGACATAGAATTTGTACCGATTGAAGCGGTGATTGAAGAGACTTTGCCCACTCTTGAAGCGTTGAAACAGCAAGGCAAGATTCGTCATTTTGGAGTGAGCGGGCTGCCGCTCAAGATCTTTGAGATGGTGCTGCCTCGCTATCCGCTCGATCTGATCCTCAGCTATTGCCACTATGGATTGAACGATACTTCACTTACACGACTGCTGCCCTGGATCGGAAAACAGAATCTGGGTTTGATTCTTGGAGCGCCGCTGGCGATGGGGTTACTGACTCCACAGGGGCCGCAATCCTGGCACCCTGCGGACGCAGAATTGAAGCAGAAATGCGCTGAAGCGGCGGCGTATTGCACCAGTAAGGGTGTGGACATTGCGCAACTGGCATTGGCGTTCAGCTTACAGGAGAAACGGATTCACTCTGTGCTGTGCGGAATGAAAAACGAGGCCGAAGTGAAGTCGAGCCTTGCTGCTCTTGACTATCAAATCGACCCCGCATTATTGGCTGGCGTTCAGGCAATCCTTGAACCCGTAAAGGGTAGAACCTGGCTCAGTGGGCTTGAGGAAAACAACTAGCGTCGCAGCTGTCAGGCTTTGCGTTTGTTGCTCTGGGCGGCCTTTAGCATTCCGTTCATCGAGCCGAGAAGATATGCAAGGCCAGCGCTTGGCCGGTAGGCTGCTTTTTGCCCACCTGCGCCCTCTCTGCCTGTAGTCTCGCCCTGAGTGAGGCCTAGAAATGGAACGTGATCCGGGATCACAATGCCATCGAAGTCCACATCGACCAGTGCCTGCATTACTTTGCTCATGTCGAAGTAACCATCATCGAGCAGGGTTTCGCTGAAGTGAGGCAGAGGCGCACTTACGTTGCGGAAATGAATCTTGAACAACTTCTTCTTTGCAGAGAAGTGCTTGATCATTTCCATCGGCGTTGCGCCAGTCATGGCTCCCCCTTCAAGCCAGGACCCAACGCAAAGGCACACTCCGATGTTGGGGCTGTTGGCGATTTCAATTGCTTTTTTATAGCCTTCGAAATTGCTGAAGATGCAGCGTGGGACTCCAGCGAGGACGGGCATTGGAGGGTCGTCCGGGTGAATTCCGATGCGGACACCGGCTTCCTCGGCGACAGGCACTACCTTTTTGATGAAGTAGATGTAGTTGTCCCAAATCTCTTTTTCGGTGTAGACGCGCCCGTGGGAGAGCGGTTCTTTGAATGTGGTTCCGGCCCAGTTTCCCTTCCAATCCGGACTCTTGGAATCTCCGTCGCGAGCTTTGTAACCACGAGCAGTTGTGATCTGGCCGCTGGACCAGATGCCATTGCCCATATGAGCGTAAGTGGAATAAGGAATTCCGGCTTTGCCCAAAAAGCGGATGTAATTCAAATATTCTTCGATTTTCTTATCACGGCCTGGAAGATTGAGCGTGACTTCCGACATATTGTGGAGGCTGCCGCTGGGGCCAACTCCACTGCCGATGTTGTATACGTTAAGGCCGGCCGCTTCCCACCGCTTGCGCAGCTTGATGAAGCCTTCGGCGGTGGCATCCTGAACAGAGGGGGCAACACTGACCCATTTCACGCCGAGTTGTTTGAGGAAAACCATGTGGTCGTCGTTGGGTTCGCCAACGCTACAACCAATCTTGAGCCCGGGAGGGATGGGAGTGAGAGCGGCAGAGCTGTTTTGGGCTCCAGCGGCTGCGGCCGCAGCCGCCATGCTTAACTTCATGAACTGTCTTCGATCCGTTGAAAGATTCATCGGTTTCTCCTTTGCCTTTGCGGGCAATTATTTCCTGCCCTGACTATAGCGGCTCTATCTTATAACAGTTCCAGGCAAGAGCTCCTGATCTACCATGAGATTGATCCGGAAGGAGTTGAAACACGCAATGATGTGGCGCGCCTGATGATGAAATTTCGCTTTGGTGCCTATGAGTTTGACAAGGAGGCTGGAGAGTTGCGCCGGTCTGGGAGCCGGATTTCGCTGGAAGCACAACCCGCGAAGGCATTGGCACTGCTGCTGGAAAAGGCTGGCGAAGTGGTGACACGGGAAGAGCTTCGGGCTGCGCTTTGGGGCGAGTCGACGCATGTCGACTTTGATCGCGGTATTGCCTATTGCATTTCTGAGGTGCGTTCGGCACTGCAGGATAGCGGAGCGAATTCGCGTTTTGTGCAGACGATTCCAAAGCAGGGCTTTCGCATTCTTGTGCCGGTGGAGAGGCTTGATGCGAAGCGGATCTTGCCCCGAAGAATGCTTGTTTTCGCTGGTATGGGGGTGGCTGGCCTGGTGGGTGGAATTGAAGTGATGCGCCGGAGCATGCGACGAACGGTGATCGGGGTCTCTGTCTTTGACAATGAGACTGGGCGGGTAGAGTTGGATCGTAAGCGTACGAGCAAACCATCTTGCGGCTAGGCTTTGGATCTGCTCTTGACCCAGGCGGCTGGTGTGCGCGTAGCAATTTCCTGAATTTTGAGATCGTTCAGTCCGGGAAGTATCTCGGCCAAATAGCCTCTCGCCGCCACACCCAGTCTTTTGCACGACTCGACGACGGACAGGATCGCGGCAACTTTCGGCCCCGCATTCTCGCTGCCAATATGGATCCAGTTCTTGCGACCGAGCGCAACGCCCCGCATCGAGTTCTCCGCGAAGTTGTTGGATAACTCAAGCTCCGGATGATCTAGGAAACGGATCAGCTTCGGCCAAAGCGTCAGCGCATAAGCCGTCGCCTTACCCAATGCACCCGCCGACAACACCTGATACTGCATCTTCTTCAGATCCTCGTGCAAGCTCGCGAGCACCGGTGTGGACTTCTCTCTGCGCAACTGATGCCGCTGTTCCAGGTTCAAATCCCGTGCCAGCTCATCCACTTCAAACAAGTCGTTAATGGAAGCGACCATGCGCACCGCCGCAACATCCTTCGGGTTCAACTTCAGGGCCTCTACAAACTTCCGTCGCGCATGCGCCCAGCAAGCTGCGCGCACGATATTCCCGCCGCCCACACTGTCATAAACCGTATAGCCGTCGGTTTGCAGAATCCCCGCATATTGAGCCAGAAACTTCTTCGGACCCTCGCGCCCGCGTCCCATCCGGAAATCGAACACCGTCTCCCCACCCGGTTTTCCATATTGCCATAAGTAAGCCTGATGATTCGAACCGCTTCCATTACCGACTTGCACATCCACCGTTGTTTCATCGGCCTGGATGTAAGATCCACTCAATAAGTCCAGCCACATCCGCTCCACCACCGGCAGCAGCATCCCGCCCACCTGCATCACCCACCCATCCATCGTCGCCCGGCTGATCCCGATTCCTGTCTCGCGGGACAGGATCACGCTTTGCCGGTAGAGCGGCAAATGGTCGCTATATTTAGCCACCACAGTGTCGATGATGATCCGGTCGCTCACCAGGCTCTTGTCGAGGATGCGCGGCGGAAGAGCGGCTGTCGCAACGCCGCCATTGGCGCAGTGTCCGCAAACCCGCTTCTCGCGCTTAGTCACTAGTACGAAGTAGCGGGCTGGTTCGACATCAAGCTGTTCGCTTTCGTCGAAGCCAATCACTTTCGTCTCGGCCCCACAGGCCTTGCAGCAGCAGTCTTCCGGCTTGGCGGCAATCACCCGCTCAACGCGCGGAAGATCCGCCGGCAAAGTCTGGCGGCCCGGATGCTTGCGCCCACTGTCTTGTGGCTGGGCTGCCGGCAGCGTTTCCGGCAGAGCGCCCCTCGCAGCTTCGGCAAGCACTTCCTCGCAGCTTACCCCAGGCTCGCCTTCGAGCAGTGACAACTGGGCGTCGTTCAGCTTCTCGCTCGCCGGTCCGTACTTGGCGATCAGCACCAGCCGCAGTTTCTCCCGCAGCAACTCGTT
>JANXLY010000089.1 GCA_025354885.1 Acidobacteriota bacterium
AACGCACGCGGATCAAGCACCGGCGGCAGCGGCTGCGTCTCACTTCTCCAGGCCAGATTATTCGTGTACGCGCACGAATATCCGGAGTCGCAATCCCCAGCCTGCCGCGCATCTTCAAGCCCCACCTCAAGACTTCCAAAACGAGTCTTCGACGCCATCGCATTCGCCACAATCTGGTCCATCGAGATGCCGGCCTTGATGTCCACAAAACTCTTGCGCGGCTGTATTCCACTCAGGTATCCGCCACAGCACCGCCCATGATCACCCGCACCATCCAGCAGCGCCCTGCCGCCATTATGCGTCAGATTGGACAGAATCGTGATGTCCTGCTTATAAGCTTCAAGCGGCTTAAGAATCCGTGGCAACTCCGCAGGCAGCGCACCTTCGTTCGCTGGCGTCCAGTTCTTCATATCGATGCCGTTCGGCACATACACAAACGCCATGCGCACTGGCTTCGGCCCTGGCAACTGGCTCGAAGCAAATGCCGGTGCCATCGCGTCCAGCGCCGGCAACGCGATCATCGTGCCAACTCCCCGCAACATCGTGCGTCGTGATAATGCCTTACGAGTCATCATTGTTTTGCCAGCTCCTGCTTCTTATATTCTGCCCGTTTCGTCTGGAAAGGGGAACTCCGCACTACTTCATAAATCATCGTCTGAAAACGATTCCCGTTTTGTTCAAGGCTCGTCGTAATCCCTTGCACCGTCCGTCGGTCATAGCGTTCCAGTCCACGACCCAGAGCGTAGGTCAACATCTTTTCGGTCAAACTGTGCGAAAACTCTGCCAGATCTCCTGCCAGCGCAACACGCAGCTCAGCCGGATTCTGAAAAGACTTCCCGCTCGGCAGCGTCCCCGCCGGCTCAATCGCAAACTTCCCGTCGAGGTCACGCCACTTGCCCGTCCCATCGTAATTCTCCAGCGCAAACCCAAGCGTGTCCATCCGGTTATGGCAACTCGCACACATCGCACTCGAGCGATGCTTTTCCAGTTGCTGCCGCAAAGATCCGGAACTCCCCACCTTTTCTTCATCGAGCGTCGGTACATCCGGTGGTGGCGGTGGTGGTGGCGCACCAAACACATTCTGCAAAATATACTTGCCACGAATCACAGGTGAAGTCCGAGTCGGATAACTCGATACAGTCAACACACTCGCTTGTGTCAGAATCCCTCCCCGCTGATTCCCTGTCAAATCTACCCTCCGGAATTCCGGACCCTTCACATCCTTCATCCCGTAATGCTGCGCCAGCGTCTCGTTCAAAAACGTAAACTTCGCATCGAGAAATGTCGATACCGACAGGTTCTCCCGCAACACTGCCTCAAAGAACAAGCGAGTCTCTTCCTGCATCGCATCCCGCAACTCGGGGTTCCATTCGGGGAATTTCTTCGGGTCCGGTTTCACAACCGAAAGATTCCGCGTCTCCAGCCACTGCCCGGCAAAATTCGCTGCCAGCGACGCAGACTTTGCATCTTCCAGCATCCGCTTCACCTGCCCGTCCAGCACCGCACGGTCCCGCAATTTCCCAAGCTCCGCCAGCTTCATCAATTCCTCATCCGGCATAGAAGACCACAAGAAATAGCTCAGCCGCGAAGCCAGCTCCAACTGCGTAATCGGGTGCGTCCGCGTCGGATCTTTCGGATACAGATCCCTCTCGATACGAAACAGAAAGTGTGGCGACACCAGCATCGCCGTAAGAGCCACCTGCAATCCCTGCTCCGTGCTCTGTCCTTCCTGCTTCGCCAAGCCCACAAAACGCGCCAACGATTTCACTTCGGCCTGCGTCACCGGACGCCGCCACGCCCGCCGCGCCACATTCCCCAAAATCTTCTCCACGCAAACCATCCCAGAATTCGGATCACAGAGCAGCAGCGCCTTCCGGCTCACCGGCTCCTGCTTGGTCGCATACGGCCCCACCAGTTTGATCATGTTCAGGAACTTGTTTTTCTTGTCCTTGTACAGATCCTCAGCCGCCAGGGTCTTCACAAACTCATCATCAATAAATCCTGCTCGAAAGCGATGTTCCCCAGCCGGCAGAAACACGCGAAATTTCTCCAGTGAAAATGGGTTGAAATAAACGAGGCCCGAAGGCTTCGTCTCAGCCAATTGCGTATGCAGCAGCTTCCCGTCCATCCAGAATCCCAGCAACACCGGCTTGCCGCCAAGTCGTTCCCCGGGCAACCCGATCTCAATGTCATACTCGGCATCCCATTCCACCCGCTGCATCCCTTCAATCAGAGAAGGTGCAACCCTGCGAATCTTCTTGTCCTTGCTATGCAGTTCAATCTCGATCGGCTTCTTCGGCAACGGGTCCAGTCCCAGTGCCCGCGCTGAAATCCGCTCGGCTGCATTCAAATACTTCTCCATGAGCATTGGAGAGATCGTGAGCACGTCCCCGATGTTGTCAAACCCAAACCCGGAATCGTCCGTCGGAAAATCCTGGTCCGCTCGAAAGTCCACCTGCAGCAGATCACGAATCGTGTTCGTATATTCAGACCGGTTCAATCGCCGCGCTGTAACCCGACCCGGATCCGGCTTGATCTTTGCATCTGCCCGCTCAAACTCGGCATGAACGTAATTCAGCAACCCGTCAATCTGCGCCTGCGCAGGCCTTGGAAAACCCTTGGGCGGCATCTCGCCGGTCTTGATCTTGCGAATAATCCGCTCCCAGTCCTCGCGGTATTCGCCCAGCGAGCCCGCCTCAGTAAACGGCGCAATATTAACGCTCCCCGAAGCATTCCGTTCATTGTGGCAAGGCGCGCAGGATTTCTGCAGCATCGGCTTCACAGTCCCGGCAAAATCCTGCGTCTGCGCCGCCATCACGCCCAGACTCACCACGGCTATTCCAAAACTTCGAAGCATCATCAATATCTTATCTAAACTTCCTTTCATATTCTTCGCTAACCTCGAAGGAAGGGAGCGTTATCATTGCGGCCATGCCGGAAGAAATCCGGATCGAAGGCCGCAAGAAGCGCCTTGTCGCCGACCTCATGAAGCGGCGCGAGGCCGCCATCAAGGACTTCGACGAGAAGCTTATCTATCATCCGTGGTATCCATGACTCTTCCTCTGTTCCAAATCACTCGAAAATAGGCGCGAGCTTCGCCAGCACTTCATCCATGATCGTGGCAGGCAGTCTTTCCAGCTTCTTGCCGCCGCGCGCGGCCAGGTCTAGGACGCGCGGCTGGTCGCAGCGCACCAAGCCCGTCGTTGTTGTGCCCGAGCCCATCAGCGGCACGGCAAATCCGGCGGTGCGCGCAATCCCGCCGCTTGTGATAGGTAGAATCACGGGGAGCTTCGTTACGCGGTTGAAGTCCTCCGGCGAAACGATTAGCACCGGGCGGCGGCCCTTTTGCTCGTGTCCCGACGTCGGATCTAGGCTGACGAGCCAGATTTCGCCGCGCTTCATTAGATCAGCTCTCCGCCCACGGATTTGCCATCGAGCCATTCGCGCTCTTCCTTGGTGATCGCCGCTTTCGGATCGCATTGGTCGAGGAGTTCCTTCAGGGTATAGCGCGGCCGCTTCTGCGGTTCCACGATCAGCCGCCCGCTCTCGACCGCGAGACCAAGCTTGGCCCCCGGACGCAGTCCCAGCAGGTCGAGCAGCGCGGGCGGGACGGCCAGCATGATCGAGCCGCCAACCTTTCGCAGATTTGTCGTGTACATCGCATTCTCCATAAGTTATATTATAATATAACATCTTCGGGCGAGGCCACAAGCCTGATGCGCCCACATTTCAACAATTTACCGACACCTACTCCCTCAAAATGTACTCGGGGAATGCAGCGAACCACCTAAGAGCCGATTCACCAAGAGAGTAGTCTCAATGACAAAATCTGCCTTCGCCTTCCTGATGATCACAACCGCGCTTGGGGCGCAAACACTAACCGTAAACAATGCCATCCTACGTTTCTCGGCGACCGTTGGGGCCACAACGTTACCTGCCGCTCAAACTGTCAGCATCCAGAGCGCTCCTCCCGGCGGCGGATTCACACTCGCCATCGCTGGCCCAGCCCCTCATTTTGGCGGCTGGCTCCTCATCTCCGCAACCAGCGGACGTGCCCCCCAGACCATCAGCGTTCAAGTCAATCCCACCGGTCTCGCCGCCGGCACCTATTCCGCTACCATTACGATTACCGGCACCACTGGCCTTCCTCCTCCCACCGCCACCGTCGCCGTTACCCTAACCATCGGCACCCCTCCTCCCACCATCACCGTCTCGCCCACTTCTCTCGCCTTCGCTTACACTACCAGCCAGCCCATCATCGGCAATTCTGCCCTCACCAGCACCTTCATCCTTTCCAATACAGGAGCCGCCACCCCCGGCACCATCAGCATCCAGAGCGCTCCCTGGCTCAAAGTCGCTCCCACGGGCAACATCAACCTTGCTGGACTCTTCAATTCCATCAGCGTCACGGTAGATCCTACCGGACTGTCTCCAAAAGTTTACACTGCCAACATTACGATCAAATCAACCGGTGCCGCCAATCCAACTCTTACACTTCCCGTCACCCTCAACGTAGTCGCCGCCCCTCCCAACATCACCGCCACCTGGCCCCTCGGCGTCATCCAGCAATCTGCCCAGAGCTTCGTAACTCTTTACGGCAAAAACTATTTCCCCACTTCCACCGTCAATGCTACCGGCTTCACCAATGAGGCCACCATCGCGGTCACAGACGGCACCACCACCGTCAGCGACACCTTCTTCATCCCTGTCTACCCCAGTTCCGCTTCCGGCCTGCGCATCCCCATGGGCTCTCCTCTCCCTGGCGCTGTCCTCTCATCGCCCTACAGCGTTTCGCTCTCTGCCGTCGGCGGTACTGCTCCCTACACTTGGTCTCTCGTTAGCGGTGCACTCCCCCCGGGCCTCACGATTTCAGGCAATCAGCTCCAGGGCACCCCCACCAGCGCCAGCACCTATTACTTCACCCTCCAGGTCGTCGATTCCACTGTTCCCATCACCGGCTCTGCGTATCTCCCGTTCAAGATGATTGTCATGCCTGTCACTGCGCCCAGCCTGCGCATCACTGGGCCCAACACTCCCATCCTCGCCGGCACCCAGAGCAGCAGCTACACCGGCCCCACAGCCATGGCCGTAGGCAGCGCCTCCCCTCTCACCTGGTCAGCCGCCAATCTCCCTGCCGGCATCAACCTCAACTCCACTACCGGTGTCCTCTCCGGCGTTCCCGGTTCGATTGGCACACAAGGCAACCTCACTGCAAAACAAGTCGGTGAAAACGCCATGCTGGTCACTGTCCCCGCTTCTTTCTTGCTCGGCCCCGGCTACCTCCGCATGGCCGTCACCACACCCACCCCCGGCGGCGGCACCTCGAGTGAAGCCCAATTCCAGGTTTACGGGCTCCAGCCCCAGGTCAACGCCGTCGTCGATTCCGCCAGCTATCAGCAAGGCATCATTTCGCCAGGCCAACTGCTCACACTTTTCGGTCTCGGCTTCGGCCCACCCAACCTCACGCTTTTCAATCCGGCAGTCCCGGCACCGCAAATCCCAGTGGCCCTCCCTACAACCGGCCCCGCAACTTCGGTCACGATTAACGGCGTCCCCGCGCCCATCCTCTACACCAGCATCAACCAGGTCAGCGTTATCGTCCCCTACAACATCTCCGGCACCTCAGCGAGCCTCATCCTC
>JANXLY010000358.1 GCA_025354885.1 Acidobacteriota bacterium
GAATATCCGAAGTAGGAGATGCCCGCGAATCCGGCAGCCCCGGCAGCCATGCACTGCGCTTCATTTGCAGGGGTAATCCCTCCCAGCGCCAGGATTGGAATGCGAACCGACAGGACGGCGGTTGCGAGAACCGAAAGTCCAAGCGGGGGGCCGTAACCAGGCTTTGAAGGGCTCAAAAAGATCGGGCTGAGGTAGACGTAGTCAGCTCCCTCCTGTTCGGCGCGGCACACTTCATCGAGATCGTGGCAGGAAACGCCAATGATCAGCTTCTCTCCAAAGCGCTGCTTGATTCGATGCGGGGCAATGCGATGAGACGGCAGATGGATTCCGTCTGCATTTGAGGCAAGACAGACATCGATGCGATCGTTTACGAGTAGCAGCCCCTTGAAATTGGCGCGAATCTGTTTTGCACGTTGCAGCAATTCCGAGGCAGGCAGGCCCTTGGCGCGGAGCTGAATCGCGTCAGCTTTTGGAGCGATGAGTGGCGCGTCTTCGGCGATGCAGTGTCGGATCACAGGATGCGTAGTGTTGAAGTTGGGAAGTTTAGCGTCCACTCGTTGTGGTGTCGATTTTCAGCATATTCTTCAAGCGGAAGTTCGACGATGAGTCCACCGTTGAAATGGAGTAAGGCAGTGCGGGCAGTTTCTGAAGCAGCTTCGAGAGTCAGCACCAGAGCGCCTTTCTCCGGCTTGCCCATCTTCGGAGTCACTGCGATTTCATCACGGCGAACACAGACAGTGACGCGATCGCCAAGCAGTCGCGCCGGGTAATAAGGGCCTTCTAGTTCCACATCGTTCCACCGCAGCCTGCTGCGGTTGTTACCTGGATCAAGGAACTTGATTTCGGCTGGAAGCAAATTGAACAGGCCGAGGAGATTGGCGACACCGGCGGTGGCCGGTTGCGAGAGAATTTCGCGAGGTGTGCCGGCCTGGACGATGCGACCCTCGAGCAGAACGAGCATCTGGTCGGCAAGAATAAAAGCCTCTTCGAGGTCGTGCGTGACCAATAAAGTCGGCACTGCAAACTCGTTTCGAATGCGCCCGAGGATGTCGTATAGATCATGTCGGAGTGGGGTATCGAGCCCAACCGATGGCTCATCGAGTAGCAGGATCGAAGGCGCGACCACCAAGGCACGGGCAATCGAGCAGCGCTGGCGTTGACCGCCAGAAAGCTCTGATGGTTTCCGCCCGGCGATGTCGGTCAATTGAAAGGCTTCAAGGAGCTGATTCACTTTGCGATGGCGTTCCAGCTTTGGAAGCGATGTAGCAGCAAATGCAAGGTTCTCGCGCAGGCTCATGTGAGGAAAAAGAGCATGGCGCTGAAACAAATAGCCGCAGCTGCGCTGCTGAGGGGGCAAGAAGACACCGGTGCCAACATCAACGAGCAGGCGATCATTCAGCAGGATGCGGCCGGAATCGGGCTTCGAGAATCCGGCGATCAGATCGAGGGTAAGAGACTTGCCAGAGCCACTGGGGCCGAAGAGCACAGTCGTGCCAGCATCGACTGAAAACTGTGTATTTAATTCGAAGGCAGAAGAATCCTGAGCTTGGGGGAAGCGCTTTTGTAGACGAACTTCGAGCATGACGCTAGGACCTCTGCGCCTGAGGAGGATTCATGCGGTTGGCGAGCCAAACCACCAGCAGGCCAATGCCTGAGACCATCAATACGAGCCAGAGAGCAAGAGAGCTGTTGCCCGATTCAACCGCATCGTAAATTGCCACCGAGAGCGTTTGCGTCTTGCCGGGGATGTTGCCGGCAATCATGATCGTGACACCAAAATCACCAAGACTTCGGGCAAATGCCAATACGGCAGCAGCGGCAATGGCGCGTTGGCATAGTGGCAGAACTACCCGTATGTAAATCGTCCATTCCGGCAGGCCAAGGCTGCGTGCGGACTTCACATAGATTGGGTCGACGCTCTCAATCGCAGCACGCAAATACTTGGTCAGAAGTGGAGCAGAATGGACGATGGCGGCGATCACTGCGGCTTTGGGAGTGAAGACAAGTGGTGACCCTGTCAGTGACTCCCAGAATTGGCCGACCCAGCTTTCGCGGCCAATCACAATGAGCAGATAGTAGCCGAGTACGGTTGGCGGCAAAACGAGCGGCAACGTTATTGCAGCATCCAGTATTTCTTTGCCGCGAAAATCCAGAAAACTGAGAGCCCAGGCAAGCAGCAGTGCAAAAGCTAGTGAGATGGCGGTAGCCGTGAATGCAACTTCGAGGCTGAGAACGAGGGGAGAGTAGTCCACGCGATGGCGCTCTACTTGGCCGGACGGGGACGCGGGGTAGCGTCACCTTCCGTCAACTTCAAAGCCCACTTGATCGCTTCGGTGTACATCGTGCGAATGTCGGGGCGATTCAGGGATTGATCGTGATGACCAAATGAGGAGTAAAAGACTCGACCGTTTCCATAATTCTTGACCCAGGCAACGGCAAAATCTCCGTCGGTTCGATGAACGTTTTTGGCCTTCAGGTCGATCTTCGATTCATCGAGACGAGCTAGCACTCGAACCTTGTCGCGGGAGAAAGTCTTGGCCTGGTAGATTTCGTCGTAGATCGTAAACGCCTTTGGGAAGTGTGCAGTAATCGGGTGTTCCCGATCTTCTACAATCACGGGGGCATCGAAAGTATTCCAGGGGTGGCTATCGAAGTATCCGCCAGTCATCTCGCCATATTCGGGCCACTGGTAATTCGTATCGATCGCGCAGTGGCTACCGATGAAACCTTTGCCATCTTCTTTGACAAAGCTGATGAGCGCGGCCTTTTGTTCGTCATCCATCGCGAGTTCACCAGTTGTGTAGAAAAAGACGGCATCGAAGAAATCGAGGTTCCGCTTGTTGGCCCCGAGCTTCTTCTTTGTGATGAATTCGGAACTGGTCTGAATGTAGGTGTCCCAAAGGCCTGTTTCTTTTCCGAGATCGTAGACCATGTACATCGCAGTCGAGGTGGCATCATGGTGATAGCCCTTCGTTTCGCCAATGACGAGGATTTTCTTGCGCTTGGCCACTGGCTGGGCTTCCATGCAAGTCGTGAATAAACCGAAGAGGACGAATAGTGCGGCAATACCGCGGAGGAAAAATTTCATTTTGCTGGCTCCGAATGGAAATCATAACGCAGATGAAATACTGGTAGCTTGGAAAGTCACGAGAAAATAGTACGTATCGCCGTTGCCGGGGCAGGCGTATTTGGTCGCAACCATATTCGGGTCCTCAAAGATTTGCCCGGCGCAGAGCTGGCTGGCATCTACGATCTGAACAGTGAGAGCGCCATGGCAGCGGCTGCTGAATTTGGCGTCGGCAATTTCGGATCCCTCGATGAGCTCGCAGCGAATGCCGATGCTTGCGTTGTCGCGGTTCCAACCATTGCGCACAAAGACGTAGGTTGTGCCTTGCTGGCGCGTGGTCTGGATTTGCTGATTGAGAAGCCGATTGCACTCGACCTGGCCAGTGCTCAGAGCCTTGTAAACATTGCAGAAAAACAGGGCAGGATCCTTCAGGTGGGTCACCTGGAGCGATTCAACCCGGCAGTGATTGCGCTTGAAAAGGCAATTACACTGCCGCTATTTTTTGAAATCCATCGCCTCAGTCTGTTCACGCCACGCAGCCTCGATGTGGATGTTGTGCTGGATCTGATGATCCACGACATTGAAATTTTGCTGGCCTTAATGGGTCAGGAGCCTGTCAATATACAGGCGGCTGGCATCCACATTCTCAGCGAAAAAGTAGACATCGCAAATGTGCGTATGGAATTTCCCGGTGGAGTGATTGCAAATCTGACGGCAAGCCGCGCATCCACTGAAAAGGTGCGAAAGATGCGAGTGTTTCAACCTGGTGCATATCTCAGCATGGACTACTCCAAGCAGGAGCTGTTCGGAATCGAAATTGGCCCGCAGCGGCAGGTCAGGATCAAGCCGTTTCTGGTTGTTAAAAACGAGCCATTGCGTCTGGAACTCGAAGCTTTTCTGCATAGCGTTCGAACAAGGGAGAAACCAAAGGTGGATGGCAGGACGTCAACCAAAGCGTTGAAGGTTGCACTGGAAGTGGTTGATAAAATTCAATTGCACGCTTGTGTAGTGGCGAAAACGTTGAAAGATGCCGGTTATCCTGCCTTCTGATTCGACTAATCCGGAACCGGAAGATCTCAATCTCATCCGAGATTGGGACGATGAATCATTTCGTCCAAAATTTGGCCTGGCCTCGATTCTTTCCGCGCTCGTGCACTTGGGAATCTTCGGAGTAGTAATGGTGGCACCGAAGAGCCTGTTTGAAAGCAATCCGCGATCTCCGCTGGAGGGGCAGCAAATCGAACGCAGGATTATTCCGCTCGTCGCTCCCCGCTTCGAATTGACGCAGAAAGAACCGAACAAAGGGCCGATCAAGCAGGAAGTCAACATGGACGACCTGACCGCGGATATGCAACAAAAGCGGGCACCAAGAACCTACGTGCCGCCGTCCACTTCAGCGCAGAAGGCAGAACCGGCACCTCGCCCCGTAGAGGCACCGCCACAGCTACAAGCGGCCGTGCCGGACACTAAGCAGTTGGCGCAGATCGGCACGCCTCAGTTGCCGCCTCCGGAGATCAAGGCCCAGGAGCAAACTAAGCGCGCCCCGTTCGAGAATGTCGGGCAGGTTGCAGGCGTCAAAAAAGGGAAAGAAGACGGACGCATTCCGCAGATGCAGCGGCAAAGTATTGATGAACTGATGCGGCAGAGCATCCCCGGATCGCAAGGCAGCAGCGGCCAGATTGTGACAGATTTGCCATCGCAAAATCCGATGCAGCCGCAGAATCAGATCGGGTCGAGCCTTGAGTTGCTGAGCGATCCCCAAGGAGTAGACTTTCGGCCATACCTCAAGAGGATTCTCGCAATCGTCCGGCGAAACTGGTTTGCTGTCATTCCTGAGAGCGCGCGCTACGGCAGGCGCGGCAGGACCATGATTCAGTTTTCGATCAGCAGGGATGGCCGTGTGCCGAAGCTTGTGATTTCAGGGCCATCCGGCATTGAGTCGTTGGATCGAGCGGCAGTAGCAGGCATTAGCGCATCAAACCCGTTTCCTGCTTTACCGGCGGAATTCAAAGGCGAAGTGGTGAGACTGCAATTTGGCTTCTCCTACAACATGCAATGAAAAAAACGATTCCATTGAGAACAGCGATGTTGGGTTATGCAGGCATCGCAACTGCCGCATATCTCACGCTGGATCACGAGATGCTGTGGGCAGTATGGGTATTGATGGGTGGGTTGGCGCTAAAGACTCTGGTTGCGGCGCAGCAGCTTCGCGCCAAGCATGCCACCGAGACTGCTGAGAGTAGTGGCGCCAACAAAGTAGATGCCCATGAAGAGCAGAATCGAAACAGCTAGCATGACCGGGTTCTCGAAAATTTCTTTGAGCTTGGCCATGTCGCCTTCAGAAAAGCTACCTTTAAGCGCCGCCTCCTGAATTTTTTGCAACTCACCACTCTCTAGTGCAGGGATGATGCTGATCGTAAACAGCACCAGGAAAAGGGCGAAGATGAACACGCCGGTGATCCAGCCAAGTCGGGCCCCGGCCAACACGGTAAGTGGAACTCCGGTTCGTCGTTGATAGAACCAAACGCTAAGTGCACCGGCCGAAAGGGTTGGCAAAATGATGCCCAGCAGTGACATCCCGCCAAGGTTGGCAAGGGGAACCAGAAGCGCCATTGAGATCGCCGCGACAATCAAACCCACGCGAACTGCAGCCGCGTTGCTGAAGCTGATCTCGGCAGGGACGTTCTTTAACTCCACTGAATCGAGAAGCTGTTCCATCTCAACTGGCACAGGCTCGTCATCGACATCAACTGGCATCTCGAAAGTTGGTTTGCCGCAACGATGGCAAAACCTTGCCTTCTCGACCAGTTGAGTTCCGCAGCTACAAACTTCTTCCACCCCTTCATCGTAGCAACGCCAGCGGTCGCGATATCCTAGCAAGTTAAACTATGTCAAAACTGAATTTGCTTGTTGTCGCAGATCCCGGCGGTCGATACCTGGGTCTTTTGAACGAATTGGGCCCTGATGTAAAGTATGAAATCACAAAAGATTTGGAGCGCGCCGAAGAGTTGGCACCCGCGGCAGATCTGATTCTTACCGGAGTGGGTGCATCGCCCCAAGTGGTGAAGGCAGCCATCGACAAAGCTCCTCAATTGCGCTGGGTTCACTCGCTTTCGGCTGGCGTCGATCATCTGATGGCGACACACCTTCGTCAGAGCGACATTCCGGTGACCAACGCAAAGGGCGCCTACAGCCAGTCGCTCGGTGAGTATTGCATCGCCGCGATGCTGTACTTTGCCAAAGATTTGCGACGCATGCTCCATAGCCAGAAGGCTGGGAAATGGGATGTCTTCGATGTGGACATGCTCGAAGGCAAAACGCTGGGCATCCTCGGTTATGGGGACATTGGGAAGGCTTCCGCCAGACGTGCCAAGGCATTCGGGATGAAGATCATTGCGCTGCGCCGCCGTCCGGATAAGTCCAGCGGCGATGGAATTGCCGATGAAATCTGGGGTATGGACCGAAAGATGGAATTGATGGCGGTGAGCGATTACCTTCTGCTCGCGATGCCGGCGACTCCCGATACCAAGGGCACTGTCAGCAGGGCCGAATTGCGTGCGATGAAGCCGGACAGTGTGATCCTCAATCTTGGCCGAGGCAATGCGATTGACGAAATTGCATTGATCCAGGCACTCCAGGAAAACTGGATTCGCGGAGCGGCCCTCGACGTATTTGAAGCGGAGCCGCTGCATGACGGTCACATCTTCTACAAGCTTGAAAATATACTCGTCAGTGCCCATACGGCGGATCACACCAAGACCTGGCTTGAAGATTCGATGAGAATCTTTCTAGCGAACTTCGCCCGCTTCATAAAGGGCGAAGCTCTGGAGAATCTTGTCGACAAAAGTGTCGGGTACTAGACGTGGAACTGGCAGCACCGACAGCAGCGGATGTGCGCTCGGCACAAGTTCGAGTGACAGGGTTCACGCACCGCACTCCAGTACTCACTTCACGCGGGCTCGACGACATTACAAACTTGAGCTGCTATCTCAAGTGTGAAAACTTTCAGCGCTCCGGCAGTTTCAAGCTTCGTGGGGCAACGAACTTCATCCAGCAAATTCCGGAGGAAGACCGGGCAAGAGGGGTCGTGGCTTTTTCGAGCGGAAACCACGCACAGGCAGTTGCCTATGCGAGTCGCGTCGCCGGAATCGCAGCTACAATCATCATGCCGGCAGATGCCCCTAAAACCAAAATCTTCAATACCAAGGATATGGGTGCCCGGGTAATCACCTTTGATCGTCTGACAGAAGATCGAGAAGCAATAGGCCGCAAAATCGCAGCAGAAAGTGGAGCAACGCTCATTCCACCCTACGATCACCCTTGGACCATTGCCGGACAGGGAACGCTTGCTCTGGAGCTAATGGAGGAAATTCCAAATCTCGACGCACTGCTGGTCTGTCTCGGCGGCGGCGGATTATTGAGCGGCTGCGCTTTGATCGCCAAAGAAATCAACCCTGCGATTCGAGTATTTGGAGTGGAACCTGAACTGGCCAACGACTATTGGCTGAGCATGAGGGCCGGCAAACCTGTACGTGTCGATGGAAACGCCACGATAGCTGACGGATTGCGAACACCGCAGCCAGGTGAGATTACTTTTCCAATCGTTCAACGATTGGTTGAGGACATATTGCTTGTGAGTGAAGAAGAGATTTTTGCCGCGATGAAATACACGCTAACTCGCCTGAAAATAGTCGCCGAGCCAAGTGGTGTCGTCTGTGTCGCCGCTGCCATAGCGGGTAAGATTCCGACAGGGATTGAGAGAGTTGGGCTGGTCGTCAGCGGTGGCAATGTGGACTTGGAGCTTTTGGCTAAGTTAGCCTGAGGGCAGCGCACTCTCGATCAAGTTGCTCACGGAAATCAGGGTGGGCGATCGAGATCAATTGTTGCGCGCGCTGGCGCAGGTTCTTGCCGTGCAGATTGACGGCTCCGTATTCGGTGACCACCCAGTGAATATCCCCTCGTGAGGTGACCACACCTGCGCCTGGCTTCAACCGGTTTACGATGCGGGAAACATTTCCGCCCTTCGCTGTGGAAGGGAGGCAGATGAAGGGCATTCCGCCTTCGCTACGCGCAGCACCGCGAATAAAGTCCACCTGGCCACCAATCCCCGAGAACGGAAGTTCACCAATAGAGTCGGCGCACACCTGGCCAGTCAGATCAATTTCAATGGCCGCATTGATTGCGCAGACCTTGGGGTTTTTGGCGATCTGGAATGGATCGTTCGTATAGCGGGTCTGACGAAATTCAAAGATGGGGTTGTCATCAATGTAGTCGAGCAGCTTGCGCGAGCCGAGCACAAAGCCGGCAACCACCTTATTCAGATTGATCTTCTTTCGACTATTGTCGATGACGCCACTCTCGAGAAGGGGAATGATTCCGTCGGAGAACATCTCGCTATGGACGCCGAGATGTTTGTGGTTGGTGAGCAATTCAAGGAGTGCATCCGGAATTGCGCCAATGCCCATCTGCATCGTTGCACCATCAGGGATGAGCGCTGCTACATGCCTTGCAATCGCGCGGTGCTCCTCAGTCGCTTCGCGGGGCTCAAGCTCGGCGAGGGGAAAATCTCCTTCGACGAGAACATCGATCTCTTTCACGTGCAGGAAGGTGTCGCCATGAGTTCGGGGCATTTGCGGATTTGTGATCGCGATCACATGCCGTGCCATCTTCGCCGCAGTGAGAGAAGCATCGATGCTGGGGCCGAGACTGACGAAGCCATTGCGGTCAGGAGGCGTGCATTGCATCAAAGCAACATCAATCGGCAAACTTCCATCCAGAAAAAGCCCTTCAATTTCGCTCAGGAAGATTGGGATGTAATCGGCCCGATTCACCTGAACCGCTTTGCGAACATTGGCGCCGATGAAGAGTGCGTTGTGCCTGAAGCTCTTGCCGAATTGGGGCTCTACATATCTGGCACTGCCCATCATTGCCATGTGGATTACTTCCACATTGCTCAGTTCAGCGGCACGGTCCGTCATCGCCTCTAGCAGAGGCTCTGGCTCAGCACAACCCTGATGGACAAAAACACGCTGATTCGACTGGATTACAGATACGGCTTCCGCAGCAGACAACATCACTCCAGTATCGGATGAAATGGAGCCTATGCCGTTGCTGAAAGCGTCATAGCGTAAGAGATTTTTCGTTTGCTCTTTGCTGGCAGCCACACCGCAGTCGGCGCTGCCCAAAGCAAGCCTCGGGTGGCGCGGCGGAATCGGTATTCCGGAAAGGGGCTTGCGCCGAATTCGATGCCCCAGGTAATCGTGTTGCCGTTCCAAGGCGGAAAGGTGCGATCACAATTTTCTTCCCAGATGCCAAGCCAAGGGAAGTCCTGTAAGTTCCATGCATAGGAAATTGCCAGCTTGAGCCGGGGATTCGTGATTTTTACTTCGCCTTTTTCTAGAAGATGAGCATGGTAGTCTGCGCTCTTCATTGATGAAGGATAGGTGCGATCGCGCCATTCAAATTCACCTTCATTCAATTTTGCACTTCGCATGATGGGGGCTTCGAGCTTTGTAACTCCCCTCTCGACAAAGGGCGGCCCCAGTGTGACATGCTCCTGCCAGGCGATGTGACGATCAAAGGGCAGGAGGTTCTCTACTTCTTCCGTGAAGTGAATCCTGTTACTGTCCAGTTCCATCTTGCGCTGCACGTTCAATTGAGAGAGCGGCAGGTGCGCCTTGAGATTTTCATCATAAGGAACGATTGAAGCCTCGCCGTGCACTGTGTAGCCAGCAGAGGCTTCCTCTTCCGAAGGTGGGCCGAAGAAATCGACGCACAGGTTGTGTCCCATGATCCCTGCAAGTAGTTTTGCCTCTGGGCCAGTGCCGTATTCAGGATTCTTGGCAGCTGAATATTTGGAAGGATCGATGGAGGGCCAGGGAGGAGTCCAGAGCGGATTGATGCCTTTGGCTTTGTGGAAAATTTCAGCTATATGTCCACCTTCCACCATTACGGTCACACGGAGGGCTTCATTCTCCCATTGATAGGCGCGGCGGCCTCGATAAGAAACAAGTCTCATTGTGGATAGCATATCGATATGGCGAAGTGGATTGTGATGATGACGCTTTTGACGGCGACGCCCTTTTGGGAAACAACCGATGTGAAGCAATGGAGTGAAGAGCAGTTGATCGATTTTTTTGGGAACTCTCCTTGGTCCCAACCGGCCGAAGGAGTGACGGGCCGAGCGGGAAATGATGGCGTCCTCACGTTTCTCGCGACAGCCAAACCCATACAGCTTGCTGAACTGGAGCAGCGACGGCGACGCATCAAAAAGATTGCGGGCGTGGATGCAGTGCAAGATCCATCCTGGGAGGAATTTCAGGAATTTCTAGAACGCGATGCATCGAAGTATATTGTGCTCGCTGTTGCAATCCCGACCGAAGCGACAAGAGATGCACCGGAGATGGCGCTCATGGAAAATCAGAGCGTCCTCAAAATTGGCAAACAAAAGATCAAGATGAGCGGCTATTTTCCGCCTTCGCCGACCGACCCCTATACGCGACTGATTTTCCCTAGATCAGGAGCAGATTCCACAAAAGAACTGATCTTCGAATTATTTCTGCCTGGAACTGGAGCGCCTTACCGGCAAGTCTTCTACCAAAGGAAGATGATGACCTACCGCGGTCGGCTGGAGATGTAGGCGCAGAGCTTCTCCATCGCCGGTTCGAGAATTGACTTTTCTGCGGCGTAACATATCCGGATTGAGCCTTCTCCACCGGGCCCAAAAGCAACACCCGGAGCAATGCCCACATGAGTTTCAAGCAAACACTGTTTGGCGAACTCGAAAGAATCGGTCAAGCCTTCGATGCCTGGGAATAAGTAAAATGCGCCTTCCGGCGCTGGAATGCTGACGCCTGCGACCTGGCTGAGCATGCCAACACAGTAATCCCGATTGGCCTGCAACTGTGCCCGAAGTTGTGCCACAAACTCTTCGCCGCCACTGAGCGCCGTTTCGGCCGCTCGTTGGGTGAAACTTGCGGGACAGGAGACTAAGAACTCATTGAGTTCCGTAGCCCGCTTGATCAGATCGCGACGTCCTGCAACCCAGCCAAGACGCCATCCCGTCATGCAGTAGGCCTTTGAAAAACTCTGCACTGCAAACACCGCGTCTTCGCGAGTTGCGAGCTTGAGGATGCTGGGTGCATGAGGCACTCCGTAAGTGAGCCGTTCATAAACTTCGTCGGCGAGTAACCAGAGATTGTGTTTGCGGGAAAAATCGAGAAGCTGCTGTTGTTCTTCTACCGTCGCAACCCAACCGAGTGGATTGGAGGGCGAAGTGTAAAGGAGCATCTTCGTGCGCGGCGTGAGTGCGGCCTCCATCGCCTTGAAATCGATCGTAAACCGGTTACCCTGGAGCGGTTGTGCGATCTGAACGGGCTTGGCACCGATCAACGCCGTCATTGAGGCCCCGTTCGGCCAGGCGGGCGTAAGGATGATCGCCTCATCACCTGGATCGAGCACGCAGCGGATTGTGACATTCAGAGCCTGCACTCCAGATGCCGTGACAAGAACTTCAGTCGCCGGATCGAGTGCGACCTCATGCTTGTCGGCGTAGTATCCGGCGATTGTTTCCCGCAGGCTCAACAGGCCAGCGTTCGAGGTGTAGTAGGTGAATCCGTCGCGCACGGCTTTGTCCAGGGCGGACTTGATGAAGTCGGGAGTCGGGAGATTCGACTCTCCGAAATAGAGCGGATAAACGTTTTCCATCCGCATTGCGATTTCTGCAATGGCCCGTACACGAGAGTACGGAACTGACTCCGCGATGGGTGCGATTCTTGGGATGGACATAAGTTCTAGTTTAGGTTGCTTCAGCTGCATTTTCCTGATCGAAATCAGCATTACTACGCGCTTGTCGTGCAGAACAGGACAGTTTCATGATTACGAAGGTGTTCTGGATCATCGCCACTTTAGAATTCTTGGTTTTTTCAGTCATGATCTTTATGGTTTTTTCGAACCGTTGGCGGAGTGGCCCGGAGGGTCCGGTCGGCGGTTTCCTCTTGTTGATACCCCCGATTGCAATGTTGATCATGGCGGGTTTCGTCTTCTTCTCAAAGACGGAGGCAGCAGCCCAGTCCTGTGTCATTTTGCTGTCGCTGCAGCTTGTTCCGATCATCGTCGGGCCAATCTATTCAAAGATCCAGGAGTTCATCGCAAGTAAGAAGATCGCAGGCGACGATTCATTTCGCGGTGCTCAGCGTGCCCTCGCCCATGCAATCCTTGCAGGCGACCTGGTTCAAGTCCAAGAAAAACTCCTCTTGGCCGGCGACCTAAACAAACGGTACGGCGATGGAGAGACAGTTCTGCGATTTGCCGTTATGAATGTCGGGAGCGGGAGCACGATCGAGATCGTCAAAGCAATGCTCGACGCGGGCGCGAATCCAAACCTGAGCGCCGCATCAAACAGCTGGCCGCTTGAGATGGCAATCTATTCAGGACCCGCACTTGTTGAGATTCTGCTGAAAGCCGGAGCCGACCCAAATTTGCTGGATACGGCCGAACGCCCGCTTTGGTGGAACTCGCTGCAACACAAAGAAGACGGGGACTTGCCGCTTCTGCGTCTGTTTCTGGATCACGGAGCAGACTTAGGGAAACGACACAGCGAAAGTGGTCCTGTTGGTTGGGCTGCCCATTCCAAGAATTGGCCTGCGGTCTGGCTTCTGATGCAAAGAGGCGCCGAATGGAAAAACGAGTCTCAGTTCGGAGTCTCGTTACAGTACATGGTGGATCAGGAACTGGAGTCGATCAAGGGATACAAACGTGAGATTCCTGCGGAGATGCGGCTCATCGTGGAAAAACTGAAAGGTGGTTAGCAGCGGCTCTTGCTGTTTAACAACTCATCGATGTTGATGAGATGAGTTGGATAATTGCCCGTGTAGCAGGCGTAGCAATACTCTTGCTTGTCATCTTCGACCGCCTCACTCAAGGCTGATAGTGGGAGATAAGCAATGGAATCCGCTTCAGTAAAGCGACGGATGCCTTCCATGGTATTGTTTGCGGCAATCAACTCGCCCTTGGTCGGTGTGTCCACGCCATAGAAGCACGGTGAAATCGTTGGTGGGCAGGAGATGCGCAAATGCACTTCTTTCGCTCCTGCGCTTCGCACCATGCGTACGATCTTTCGCGAAGTGGTTCCGCGAACCAGCGAGTCATCCACAAGTACCACGCGCTGGCCTTCGAGCAAGTGCCGAACCGGGTTCAGCTTGAGCCGAACACCAAAGTCGCGGATCGTCTGCGAAGGTTCGATAAAAGTGCGTCCCACGTAGTGGTTGCGAATCAAAGCTTGACTGTAGGGTATTCCGGATTCGGCTGAGAAGCCAAGTGCGGCCGAGACGCCAGAGTCTGGTACGGGAACAATAATGTCTGCATCGGCGGGGCAGTGCTGAGCCAGCAATCGTCCCATTCGCTCGCGTGACTTAGCGATCGATTTGCCGAAAACAAGCGAGTCAGGGCGCGCAAAGTAAACGTGCTCAAACACACAGTGGGCCTTGTCTGCAACGGGGGCATAACGTTCCCGCGTCAGGCCTTCTGGCCCGACAATGACCATTTCACCGGGCTCAACATCGGAAATGTACACCGCATTGATCAAGTCGAAAGCGCAGGTCTCACTGGCAAAAACATAAGCAATTCGTCCGCCGCTCAATTCGAGCTGGCCGAGAGCAAGAGGGCGAAAGCCATGCGGATCGCGAGCTACGATCAGACGGTTCTCGGCGAGAAATACAAGCGAGAATGCCCCCTCCAGTTGCAGCAGCGCATCGCGCAACGCACCAGCCATCGTCTTCTCGCGGGAGCGGGCCACCAGATGCAAAATTACTTCGGTGTCGCTGGTCGCCTGAAAGATCGAACCGTCCTGTTCGAGCTCATTGCGCAGGTTGATTGCGTTCGTAATATTTCCGTTGTGGGCTACCGCGATTGGACCCTTGTTACAGCGCACCGAAAACGGTTGGGCGTTGAGCACCACGGTATCTCCGGAAGTGGAGTAGCGTGTGTGTCCAATGGCGGCGTCGCCTTTCAGTTCTTCAAGCACACGGTTGGTAAAAATGTCTGCCACATGCCCCATCGACTTGTGGCAGATAATCGCGTCGTCATGGAGTGAGGCAATGCCCGCGCTCTCTTGACCTCGATGCTGCAAAGCATGTAGCCCCAGATTGGCCACCTTGGCAGCTTCCGGATGTCCGAAAATCGCGAAAACACCGCACTCGTCATGGAACTTGTCAAACATGCAACGAATCCTCCAGAGCCCGATCCCACGTCTGATACAGCTTATCGACAGTCACATCAATCACTGCAACATCATTGATTGTGATTTTCAGATTGCCCGGTACTGTCTTGCCTAGAATGAGCGCAGGAATGTTGTGGCGCTCGGCAACGGCAAATACCTCTTCCAGTTTGGATGTTGCAACCATTATGCGCGATGCACCCTCATGAAAGAGCACAAATTCCGTGCGCAGATCCGAGCGCAATTCCACTTCAGCACCGACACCGGCGAAAGTACCTTCTGCCATTGCAACGCCTAATCCACCATCGCCCAGATCGTGAGCTGCTTCGGCCAGATTGGCGCGTACAATTTCACGGATCGCATTGTGCACTCGCTTCTCAAATTCCATGTCGAGTTTTGGCGGCAGCCCCCAAAGAGACTGCAACACCTGCTTGGCGTATTGCGTGCCACCAAAGTGCGTGAGATCAGTATCTCCCAAGCCACCGAGCAAAACCAGATCAAGACCAGCCCGGGGAAAGGCTGACGGGATCGGAGCAACAGTCGGCAACAAACCAACAATGCCAACCACAGGCGTCGGGAAAATCGATTCCCCCAGCGTCTCGTTGTAGAGGCTGACATTGCCACCAGTGATCGGAGTTTCAAAGAAGGAACATGCTTCAGCGAGACCTTCAATGCCTTCCACCAGCTGCGCCATAATTTCTGGACGCTCGGGATTTCCGAAGTTCAGATTATTGGTTGCTGAAACTGGCACAGCGCCTACGGTTGAAAGATTTCGGCAGCACTCGGCCACAATCAGCTTGGCGCCTTCACGCGGATCGAGGAAGCAATAGCGACCGTTGCCGTCGAGTGACATTGCGATCGAGGTACCCGTCTCCTTGATACGAATGATCGCCGCATCCCCGCCAGGACCCGCCAGCGTATTCGTACGCACCATGTAGTCGTACTGCTCCCAAATCCATTTCTTCGAGCAGAGGTCGTTGCTTGCCAGCATCTTCAACAAATCATCTTGCGCGCTGGCACTCTTGAATTCCGGCCCGTCGAGCGGAACATTGCGGAATGGCTTGGTGTACGGTCGATGATAGAGAGGCGCTTCATCGGCAAGGTCGCGATTCTTGATTTCAGCAACCACTTCGCCGTGATTCCTGACGCGGAGCATTCCGTCATCGGTCACAGTTCCAATTACGGCACTCTCGAGTCCCCATTTGTTGAAGACATCGAAGATCTCCTGTTCCCTGCCCTTTTCTGCTACCAGGAGCATGCGCTCCTGAGATTCAGAAAGCATGATCTCGTAAGGAGTCATTCCGGTTTCGCGTTGCGGCACATGCTTCAGGTCGAAGTCGATACCGGTGCCTGCTCGCGAACCCATCTCGCTTGTCGAGCAGGTCAGTCCGGCTGCGCCCATATCCTGAATCCCCACCACTGCACCCGTGTTCATGGCTTCAATACAGGCTTCCAGTAGAAGTTTCTCCATGAATGGATCGCCCACCTGCACGGTTGGTCGCTGTTGCTTCGAGGCTTCGGTAAATACGTCGGATGCCATCGATGCACCGTGAATGCCATCGCGGCCCGTTCTTGCGCCGACATAAATTACCGGGTTGCCAACGCCTGTCGCGCGACCGTAAAAAATTTCGTCATGACGGAATACACCGAGTGCGAATACATTTACCAGTGGGTTGCCGTCGTAGCAACTCTCAAACGCTGTCTCGCCGCCAATGGTCGGCACACCGAAGCAGTTACCGTAATGTGAAATCCCCTGCACGACACCATCGAGAATTCTGCGGTTACGAGCACCATTGGCCGCACTGTCGAGCGGACCAAAACGAATCGCATCCATCACAGCAATCGGTCTGGCACCCATCGTGAAAATGTCACGCAGAATTCCGCCAACACCGGTAGCCGCCCCCTGGAAAGGCTCAATGAAACTGGGGTGATTGTGCGACTCGATCTTAAAGGCGATCGCGTAGTTATCGCCAATGTCGATGATGCCCGCATTCTCGCCAGGCCCCTGCAATACGAGTGGGCTCTCGGTTGGCAATTTCTTCAAATGAACTTTGGAACTCTTGTAAGAGCAATGCTCGCTCCACATCACAGAAAAGATGCCAAGTTCAGTCAGGTTAGGCTCGCGGCCCAGCAACTGGATGATCTTCTCGTACTCACCCTTCGTCAATTTATGTTTCTTCAGCAGTGCATCGAGTTGGTTCGTGTTGTTATCGCTCATCGGGAATTTTGCGCCAGGGCTGTCAAAATGGATTCGAATATGCCGAGGCCATCCGTGCCAGGCATGAGGGGATCAGAAACGCGCTCTGGATGAGGCATCATACCCATCACATTGCGGCCCGCGTTCAGGATGCCTGCAATGTCCCGCATGGATCCATTGGGGTTGTCCTGGTAGCGGAAAACAATGCGGTCTTCGGTCTCCAGTTGATCGAGTGTTGCCGGATCAGCGGTGTAGCACCCCTCGCCGTGTGCGATCGGCACTTGCAAAATCTGCCCCTTGCTCAAGGCGTTGGTAAAGGGAGAATCCGTCGTAGCCGTAACAAGGGAAATGGTCTTGCAGATGTAGCGAAGACCTTGGTTGCGGATGAGTGCGCCGGGGAGAATGTGTGCTTCGGTAAGGATCTGAAAGCCGTTGCAAAAACCGGCAACCAGTCCTCCCGAATCGGCGAACTTCTTAACCGCCCTCATTACTGGTGAAAATCTCGCGATGGCACCACAACGTAAGTGGTCTCCGTAGGAGAACCCACCGGGGAGAATGACAGCGTCGAGGCCGTTCAGGTTCTCGCTGTCATGCCATATAAAATCTGCTTGTTGCCCGAGATTGCGAGTGACGGCATAATACGCGTCGTGGTCGCAATTCGAACCTGGAAACACTACGACTCCGAACTTCATTGGGGAGCCTTGAGTGTAGCAGAAAGGGCCGCTTTTTGAGCGGCCCTTTCGGATTCAAACTTTGGATTGGAGAGATATTCTCTACGCGGTAGCGGCCTTCTTGCGAGCGGCGCGTTTTTTCTCGGCTGGGGGTTGACGGTCAGACTTTTTCAGGTTCGGCTGAACGATGGAAAGTACGAACTTCTTTTCACCATGTTCGTCGAACTTGATGCGTACAGAATCTTCGGTACATTCCAGCACCGACCCAAGTCCAAACTTGGGGTGCTCCACCTGGGCACTGGTGGCGAAAGCGGGTTTTGCGGCCATTTCAAGGAGCTCCTCTAAGGAATAAACTATTCTTATTCTAGCAAATAGAAGGACTATGTCCAAGCCAACCCCTTTCCGGCAACGAATTCGAGAATTCTGCCTCGCTTTTCCAGAGGCAATCGCAATAGTACAATTCGGTCATCCCTTTTACAAATGGAAGGACAAGCCGTTTGCGATCTACAGCGACGAAGACGGCGAAAAGCTTAGCATCAAGCTGGAAAAACAGGTTCAGCCCATATTCCTTGAGGATCCTCGCTTCAAAAAAACTCAGTATGTCGGACGGCACGGATGGGTGACTCTGACTCTCGACACAAAAGTTGAAATGGAAGAAGTGGAAGAGTTGATCCGGGGGAGCTATGAGTTCGTTTCAGAAAAAAACGAAAAGGCGAAGAAGAGGCAAAACTAAGGATTGACTTCGCCACTTCTTCGCCTTACTATTAGAAGTAGAAGAGGTGGCGAAAATGAATCTTCCTTCTACAGGACCCCTGCATTGTGGACCTTCTGGCTGGGCTCACGCCCAGTGGCAAGGTGTGTTCTATCCAAACACGAAGTCAAAGGATTTTCATCAACTCGAATACACTTCTCGATTTTTCAACAGTGTCGAGCTTACATCCAGCTTTTTGGGCCCCTTGCGTCCGGAATTGAGCCAACTGTGGTGCAGGCAAGTGCGTGCGAACAGGGACTTTCAGTTCAGCGTTCGTATGTGGAAAAAGTTGACACATGATTTTCAGTTTGAGGCCAAGGACATTGTCGCTTTCCGTGAGGGGATTCGCCCGATCGAGGAAGCGCAGAAGCTTGGAGCTGTGCTGATGCAGTTCCCCAGTGGATTTCGTTTCACGCCAGAGAACCGCGCCCGATTCATCGCCTTGCGGCGAGAATTCAGACACCTCCCCCTTGTTGCTGAGTTCCGTCACGCAAGCTGGATGGAAGAAGACGCGCTGGCGATGCTGATTGACTATCACGTGGGGTTCTGCAACCTGGATCAGCCGGACCATTCGCGGGCAATGCCTCCGACAGCCTTTCTGACGAGCCCGGTTGCGTATGTTCGCCTTTGTGGGCGTGCGCAGACCGGGTCTTATCAGTACACGATGGATGAATTGACAGAATGGACGCACCGTGTTCGCAAAGTGAGTCGATATGCCAAGCGAACTTTTGTTGTTCTTTCGAATGATTCCGGTGCCAGAAGTCTCGTCAATGCGTTTCAGATGAAACAGCTACTTGGTATCGAAAACGTTCGCGCGCCGCGCGATCTGGTCCGCCGCTTCCCGCAGGACCTGCAGATCATCCGGCCCGACCAGCCGCTACAAACGGGCCTCTTCGATTCAATCGCCGCTTAGGGTAGCTTAGGCCCCGGGACTCTCGAGATCATTATTCCGCGCGCTTCCAGTTCTTCGAGCAACTGCGTTACCGCAGGATTGTGAGACTTCTGACAACTCAATACGATCACCCACACAATGTTTTCGCGAAACTCTGACGTGGTGATTCTCCAGGTGGCAGGGATTGGCTCAGAGCGACCCAAGAGATCTTCTGTGGAAGGAAAGATCCAGCGGCGCACCAGGTAGGCAGCCATCTGCGCATCAGGCTCTGGACCACGAATCAGAAAATGGTTCTCGCCAAAAACGATGATGCCGAGAGGATCTTGCAAGTGAGGGAAGGTTTGGTAGCGCCAAGGGGAATCGAACCCCTGCTTAAGCCTTGAGAGGGCTCCGTCCTAACCGCTAGACGATGGCGCCACACATTGCGACGTCTTTGATTTTAGCAGAATCCTAGCGAACCTTGAATTCGGGAAGGCGTCCAGGCGTGGCTGGCGCGCCTGCAGCGTCGAGATCCCGCTCCAGCCTTTTCAGATCTACTTCGAGAAGAACTCGCAGTTTCTCCAATTCCTTTTCGAAATCGCGACCCGCAAGGTTGAAGTTGTCCACCCAAAATGCTGCCGGTCGGCTCGTTGAGAGCCTCGTGTTACCGGTAATATTTCGAAACGCAGCTTCATTCCTGCAAGAGTAGCCATTCACGAAGCCGATTGCTGAGATAAGCCAATGGACACGTCAAGGCACAACAGTAGTAAACATCGCATGTCGCAGTAGTGTAATTGCTAATCCGGAATGAAGTCGAAGTGCGAAGGTCGGGGGCTCACGTCAACTGGCTTGTCGAGAGTTAGATCCCACCACTGGCTCTGCGGCTTTGAAGTCAGTGCAGAGTCCCTCACCGCCAACTCGCCCTGAAACAAGGTCACATGCATCTCAAGCCCGGAGAAGCGCTGGATTCGCGCGAGGTAGCGATCTGATTCCAGCGGACCATAAACAACTTCAAGCAGGTGATTCGGAGAATAATAGCGGCGCAGCCAGGAGCCTAAGCCATCCAGCCCAGGGAACACAACGCGCTCAGTAATATTCGCCATATCGAGTTTGTCCCGCACTTCCCACTTCAAAACCGCCGGAACAATAATCTTGCGAAATATCCCTGGTTGTTCCGCTTCGCGGCTCTCCAGCCATTGTTCGAGCTGTTGTTCGGGACTCGACAACATTGAAAAAAGCGCTGCCTGATTGACGATGCGGTCGTCCAGCGAAGGAGGTTCAAAAAAAATCACGCAATCGTGCCCGTCAGCCGAATCCGCTTTCACCCGCGCATCAAATTCACCGAGAGTCGGGGCATAGCGATCCAGCATCTCGGCAGTAAAAAACACAGCGTCATCCTTCTTCAAGATTAACTTCAGACTTTCGGGCAAGTATCTTCGCACCTTGATAAAGTCGATGCAGAAGATCACCCCATCGGTCGCAAAAAGATCCGCCTTGGCGGTCACAAAGTGGAGTGCTACATAAGGTGAAAAGGTCCAGTCGAGCAAGCGTGTGGGCAACCCATGATGTTGCCCCATCGCAAGCCAGTTCCACCAGGAGTCGTTCAGGGAACTTTCCATTTGAGATCCGTATTTGCGAAAGTTCCGCAATAGGTCATCTTCAATCTGCGCGTATCGCCCCCCAATCCGGTTGAGAGAAGTCCTCCTGTCGAATCGCCAATCCGGCAATCCTCGAAACGCAAAGGGGGAACGAAACCTTCCATGAGGCTGATACCAGCTCGCCTCATACAGGCACTCATTCAGTTGCGCCCAGCTCTCGACTCGCACCTCGCTCATGTGTCCATACTAGCCGTATGAAGTTCTTTGCGTATTTCAGCTTCGCCGCAACGCTGCTGGCCCAACAGCCCGGCTGGTTCAGCGAGCGGGAATACGAGAACGTCAAAGTGACCTTCGACTACAAGCTTGCTCAGTGGGCCGAGGCCTCCTTCGTATTGCGCACTCCAAAGATCGGACGCCCGATCCAGCAAGGTGTTGCAATTTTTCTCGCTCACGATTTCCATCAGAAAATGGGGCTTTATATCACGGGGGCAGTCGCCGGCTTCAAGGCGCCCACAAGGCTGTTGCCGCAAAACTGGGGCACCTGGCACAGCGTGGAATTGACTCTCAATGGCAATCATCTGCTACTCCGACATGACGGAGAACTGATCCAGGATGCGACTCTACCTCAACAAAAGCTGGGCAAGGGTTACCTACACTTTGCCGACCTTCTGCACAAATATGAATTGCGGAATTTCAAAGTGGATGATCTTGGCGAACGATCGAACTACGTCGACTCCTGGAGCCCCTGGGGGCTAAGAGGTGCAGGCACCTGGAAGACGGAACCGAATGCAGCCACCGGCTCAGATGGACACGGAATCAACTACGGCACACCCAAACTCAAAGACTTCCTCTTCTCCGCCGAAGTGAAGTCCACCAACAACGCCAATGGGGGCATATTCTTTCGCGGCTCAGCCGACGAAAAGGAAGCTCGTGGATTTGAAGTCCAGATTTACTCTCCGCTCGATTCAGTATTTCCTACAGGCAGCATCTATGGGCTCACGCGCTCGCGTATCGCTATCAGCACCGAAGGCCGCTGGTACTATTTGCAGGTACTTGTGCAAGGACGCATCTGCACCGTCTGGGTTGACGGGGTTGCCGTTGCAGAAACGGTGGAGCTCCCGCCAACACTCATTGAAGGCCAGATTGGGCTTCAAATCCACATGGAGAAAACGCAAGTCGAATGGCGCAGCATCCGCGCGCTCAAGCTGTAATTGGCCAATCCGGGTTTTCCGTCCGGACCTTCTGCATCAGCCCCTTCAGTTCCGCCACAACAGTCGGATTCGCAGGCGCCAAATCCGTCGCTTCGCCTAAATCTTTAGACAGGTCAAACAGCTGCATCTGCCCCGTCTTCAGCTTGATACACTTCCAATTCCCTTTACGAATCGCCTGCGCAAATCCGCCCTCATGAAATTCCCAATAATAATAAGGCTGCGTCGCTGTGGACTTGCCACGCCATACATCCACTACATTCATGCCATCAATCCCCTTTGGCACAGCGGCCCCTGCCAATGACGCCAGGGTCGGCATGACATCCCAAAACGCCCAGGGCGTATCGTTCACTTTGCCTGCTGGAATCTGATCCGCCCAAACTGCAATCGCGGGCACACGGATACCGCCCTCGGTCAAGCTTCGTTTGATTCCATTCAGCGGACCATTCGAATCGAAGAAATCAAATTTGTGTCCGCCCTCCTGATGCGCTCCGTTGTCGGAAGTGAAGATGATCAGCGTATTTTCGTAAAGCTTTTTCTCCTTCAATTTTGCCATGATCGCCGCCACGTGCCGGTCCAGGCGGCTCACCATCGCTGCGAAATTCTTCTCCACTTGCGGCCAGGGTTTGGCCCCATACGGCGCATCTTCCGGCACTTCCTGTCCATTCCCGGTATCCCGCCCCAATTCATTGTTCGCATGTGGAATCACCGACGTGTAGTACATGAAAAACGGAGACCCAGCCTTCTGCTGATCCAGCCACTTCATGGCCTGCTCATGGATCACATCCGGTGCATACTCCGTCTTGCGAGTACCGCTATTTCCATTCAACTCCACCAGCTCATCGTTGTGAAGCAGTGCCTCAGGATAGTATCGATGCGCCTGCAATTGCGAAAAAAATCCGAACCATTCGTCCCACCCTTTCTTGGTTGGATAACCAGGTTTTCCCAATCTTCCCAGAGCCCACTTTCCGAACATTCCAGTCCGGTAACCTGCGGCCTTCAGAAGTTCCGGGATTACAACATCCTCCTTCCGCAACACTTCTTCATTCTTCCCATTGCCCCGGATCCGCGTGTGCCCACAGTGGTATCCAGTCATGAGCGAACACCGCGAAGGCGCGCAAACAGTCGACCCTGCATAGGCGGAACTAAACCGCGTCCCCTGCGCCGCAAGCGCATCAATATTGGGCGATGCGATACGCGTCTGCCCATAGCAGCCCAAATCTCCGATCCCCAGATCATCTGCCAGAATGAACACTACATTCGGTTTCACGGGCCGCTGCGACAGCGCAGCTGTGCCCAAACTTCCAGCCAACAATTCACGACGGGTCATATGGTTATAGACTAATCCCCAATGCTCGACACATCCATCATCGTGGTCTACTTTCTCGTAGTATTCGCAATCGGGTACTACCACTCGCGCAAAGAACGTAACACCAAAGATTACTTCCTCGCTGGCGGCAACGTTGGCTGGTTCGCCGTTGGAGCCTCGCTTTTTGCGACCAACATTTCGAGCGAGCACTTCATCGGCCTCGCTGGTTCCGGCGCCTCCACTGGCTTTGCCGTGGGTTGCTACGAGCTCTCGGCAAGCTTCTGTCTGTTCATTCTCGGCTGGCTCTTCGTCCCCCACTACTTGAAGAGCAAGGTCTACACGATGCCGGAATTTCTCGAGCGCCGCTTTGGCCCCGAGTGCCGCTGGTACCTCACAATCATTTCGCTGCTCGCATATGTCTTCACCAAAATTTCTGTCTCACTCTTCGCCGGCGGCATCCTGATCCGCGAAGTATTTGGCTGGGACTACATGACCACTGCGATCTTCCTCGTCATCGCCACCGGCATCTACACCGTCTTTGGCGGCCTCGCCGCAGTGATCTATACCGACGTTTTCCAGGCTGTACTCCTTCTGATTGGTGCCGCCATCCTTACCATACTCGGCCTCGACAAGGCTGGCGGTTTCGAGGGCCTGCGCGCTTCACTCCCACCCGACTTCTTCCACATGATCAAACCGGTTAACGACCCTGTCTATCCCTGGATCGGTACCACGGTAGGCACACTCATCCTAGGCATCTGGTATTGGTGTACCGATCAGGTGATCGTCCAAAAGACCCTCAGCGCCAGGGGTATCAGTGATGCCCGCAAGGGCACCTTCTTCTGTGCTGCGCTCAAGATCCTCCCACTTTTTGTCCTTGTGCTCCCCGGTCTTTGCGCCAAGGCGATTTGGCCAAATGAGGTCACTGGTGACAATGCTTATCCGCTGCTTGTGACGCGACTCCTGCCGCCTGGGCTCATGGGCCTGATGGTTGCGGCCCTGCTTGCCGCCCTGATGAGCAGCCTCTCCAGCGTCTTCAATTCCTGCTCAACCCTCATCACCATGGACATCTACAAAAAGATTCATCCCGAGGCAAGCGAAAAGAAGCTGGTCAACATTGGGCGCATCGCGACCTGCGTTGTTGTTGCAATTTCAATCGCCTGGATCCCACTGATCCGCGGCCTCAACAATGAGGTCTATCAATACCTGCAAAGCGTCCAGGCCTATGTCGGTGCACCGATCACGGCAGTCTTCCTGACTGGCATCCTCTGGCGCGGCGCAACATCACGAGCCGCGTTCACGACGCTCATCGTCGGCGGCCTCCTCGGCGCAGGACGCTTCTCGCTCGATATCCTCCACAACGCAATGAAGATCGATCTCGGTGCCTGGAACGCTCTCGTTGAGTTCAGCTTCCTCAACTACTCAATCATCGTTTTCGGGATCTGTGTCTTGCTAATGATCGGCGTCAGCAAGGTCACACTCCCCAAATCACTCTCCGATATCGCTGACCTGACAATTACGCCCGGTGGAGCGTTGATTGGCACGAAAAGTGAAACAATATTCACCGTAGCTATTGGGCTTGCAGTTCTGGGCCTGTGGATCCACTTCGCTTAAAAGGAAAACTATGTCTGATCTATCTCGCCGCCACGCTGTCCGCACGGCTTTCGCCTCAATGGTGGCTGCCGGCTCCGCCTTCGCTCAAAGCAAGGACGTACCTGTCAGAGCCAAAGACAATCTCAAAATAACCAAAGTTGAGACCATTCTCGTCAAGCCCCGTTGGCTCTTTCTCAAGATCCACACCAATGCCGGCATCGTCGGTCTCGGTGAGCCGGTAGTTGAGGGCCGCGCCCTCACCGTTGCCACTGCCGTAAAGGAAATCGAACCCTACCTCATCGGCAAAGATCCGCGCCCGGTCGCCCACCACTGGCAGGCCATCTATCGGCACGCCTTTTATCGTGGCGGTCCTGTCCTCACCAGTGCCCTATCCGGTATCGACCAGGCCCTTTGGGACATCAAGGGCAAAGCGCTTGGGGTTCCGGTTTACGAACTCCTAGGTGGCCCCACCCGCAACAAGGTCCGCGTCTATGCTCACGCGGACACGCCCGATGCCATGCGCGCTCAGATGGCCAGAGGCTTCACCGCATTTAAGACCGGCCCAATGGGTAGCCACGGTACAGAAGCTTCTGGCAGCAACCGGAACAATTTTCACCGCTACATGGAGCCACCGGCCGAAGTGGACTACATCGTCGAGCGCTTCGCCGAACTTCGCAAAGCCGTTGGCGACAAAGCCGACATCGGCATCGACTTCCACGGTCGCGTCAGCCCTGCCCTCGCTCGCGTCCTCATCAAGAAACTCGAGCAGTACAATCCGATGTTCATCGAAGAGCCGATCAACTGTCAGGACCACGACATCATGGCCGAGATTGCCCGTGGCACTCACATCCCTATTGCTACTGGCGAACGTGTTTTCACTAAGTGGGGCTTTCGTGAAGTTCTCGAAAAGAAAGCCGCACAAATCCTCCAGCCCGATCTCTGCCACGCCGGAGGAATCACCGAAGTCCGTCTTATCGCGGGTATGGCTGAAGCATATTACGCCGCCATCGCCCCGCACAATCCGCTCGGCCCCATCTCCTTGGCCGCCGGCCTGCAAATCTCTGCGAGCATCCCCAACTTCCTGATCCAGGAGCAGGTCTCTCTGGGCGAAGGCTACCTCAAGAACCCCCTCAAGGTATCCAACGGCTACCTCGAACTCCCAACTCTCCCCGGTCTTGGAGTAGAGCTCGACGAAAACGCCATGGCCGACAAGATCGGTCACGACTGGCGCAACCCCGAGACTTACGACAAGTTCGACGGCTCCGTCACCGACTGGTAACGAATCCGCCGCGGAAAGAAGCTATCGCTTCTGAAGTCCGCAGCACGCGTCCATAAATATATAAGCGCAGCAGATGGGGGTCCAAACGAAGCTTTGGGCCCCCGTTTATCGAATGCAGTTGGGGATGAAATCGGCCCCACCCAAATTGCTTCTGTTCCAGTCCATCGTTAAACTTTCCATCCACCACAAACGAGATGACGTTCGGACCCCCATCCACAACAATCACGGCATGGTGCAGTTTTCCCGCAACAAGAACCCCTTCATCAGAAGACCAGCGGCTTTGCGTTCGTCCATCATGAAGCGTAATCTCAAGGCTATTGCCACGTGCGGTTCGAATCGCAAAACCCCTGCCACCGGAATCGGGATTATCAACCAGCGTCTGTCCAGCTGAGGTATCGTCCAGGCTGAAGAAGAGATCAAACGAAACCCCGGCGCGAGTATGGTCAGTTCCATAATCCGCTCGGCGCGATCGCTTCACAAAGACGGGAAACTCCGGAGCCGCCACACTTCCGGCCTTCGCATCAGTCAACTTCAACAACAAACCATTCGCTGAGCTCCCCCGCGCACTCCCCTGATTCCAGAGCCCCTCAAGCAGCGTCCTGTCCATCTTGTGAACACGAGCGATGTCCTTCTGCGTCTCGGTAAGGTAGTAGTCGCCACCCTCTTCCACCAGGTCTGGATAGCTCATCCTCACCATCGGGTCATCGTCGTAGAGAGCAATCTCAGGCTCAGACCAGTGAATGATCTTCCCCTGCGGCGAATCCGCTTCCACGCCACCAGAGAGCCACACCGGATTGCGATCATCATAGGCAATCGTGCGCCGCTTTGGATGCTCGCGAATAAATCGCCCACCGTGGTTGTGAAACCAGTAGAGGTAATTCCCGTTCTCGCAGCGCCAGGCGAAATTGGCGGCCCGTGGATGTTTCATCAAGCGGCCACTCGCATAGCGCATGTACTGCGAAGGTTCCCAACTCCGCCCATCGTCGCGACTATAGGTACAAGCCGAATATCCATCGATCGTTCGAAACACGCAGAAGATCGAAGCATCGCTCATCACTGAAAAAGACTGCTCTTCCGCGATCGGCCCGCCACCCGCCGGAGTCCGAATCCCGATATCACCCTCAGGCAAGGTCTCCCACGTGATATTGCTCGCGTCCTTCTCCGTCAGAATATTCCCGCTTCGCAGCAGTACACCCTCGCTCGAAGTAAAGAAGCCCTCACCAAAGCCGCCCACCTTATGCAGCGGCACATACCCCGCACCCTTGTGAGAGAAGGCCTTCCCCACCGTCCAGAAGAACTTGATCTTGCCGCCATAGGGATTCTTGCGATCAATCTCAAAATTTCGCTGCGGAATCTCAAACCGTTGCGCCGACCAACTCCGCCCATGGTCGTCGCTGTACTTGAAAACAAAATGTCCAAGGCTATCGACACGAGTTACAAAGCCATCCTTATAGGCCGGCTTGTCAGCAATCACCCTTCTGATGTTGTCGGTGTTGTGGTTGTAGAAAACGAAGACCCGACCCGAAGGTGCCTTGAGCATCACGGCGTAAGAAGCCTCAGGCCCCTTCGCCGACTCCACATCGACAGCCTTCTCCCAGATTTTCCCGCGATCCGTACTGCGCATGCTGATCACATGCTGCCCACCCTCACCCTCATGCCCGCTCCCGGTGGTGATCACGCAAAGCCAGGCACCGTCATTTGTCTTGACGACATAGGGCTGATCGGCGTAATACTCATCAGGAATTACACTCCCATTGCCAATCTCACGATTGTCGGAATGGCGCTCAGTAACAGGGCTCTGCGCAAAAGCAAGCCCGGGAAGAAAAAACAAAGCACGTCGATTCATCACAATGTGAATTCTACCGGTTACTAGCGGCCCATCGGCAATTCCGCCCCGAGAGCATAGCTGCAAACCCCAGCACGATCCGCAGTTCTCAGATGAGCCAAACGTCGCTAGACTAACTCTAGTGACAAAACAGCAAATCCTCTCCAACCTCATAGCCGGCGGCGTCGTCCCCGTAGTCCGCACGGCCACAGCCGAAGCCGCCATCCGCTCCATTGAAGCCCTCTACGAAGGCGGCATCACGGTCGCAGAAATCACAATGACGGTTCCCGGTGCGATCAAGGCTCTCGAGGCAATCGCCGCCAAATTCGGCGACAAGATTACCCTCGGCGCCGGCACAGTCCTCGACCCTGAAACCTGCCGCATCTGCATGCTATCCGGTGCAGAGTTCTTTGTTACTCCCTGTCTAGACCGCCCCACCATCGAGATGGCCAAGCGTTACTCCAAGGTCATCCTCCCCGGCGCACTTACCCCTACCGAAGTCAAAACCGCCTGGGATGCCGGTGCCGACATCGTCAAGGTCTTCCCTTGCGGAAACGTCGGTGGCCCCAAATACATCAAGGCCCTTAAAGGTCCTTTCCCGCACATTGAAATGAACCCCACCGGCGGCGTCAATCTCGAGACCACTGCCGACTTCCTTCGCGCTGGAGCCTGCTCCGTAGCCGTCGGCGGAGAACTCATCGACGCCGCCACGATCAAGGCCGGGAACTACGAAGTCTTCACCGAGCGCGCCCGCCAGTACATCGCCCTCGTCAAGAAGACTCGCGCAGAAATGGCCGCCTAGCATTCAACTCTGGTTTCCGCTACCGTAAAGTTATGGCTGAAGTGTATCTAGATCTGACGCAAGAAGTTCCGATCCCCGCCTATGACGATCCGGAAGTCCTCGCCGCCATCAACCGTGGACTGAAAGCATCCGAGGAAGGCAGAGTTGTGCCTATCGAAGAAGTAAGGAAACTTATTGCACAATGGGTTTCAAAATCAGCTTCACGGAACCCTCGCTAGAAGATCTGGCTGCAGTCGCTGCCTATTCCGACCTTTACTTTCCGACTACGCCAGAAACAATGGCTGCGCAAATCGTGGACCACATTGGCCTTCTCTCGCTTTATCAGCGTTTAGGATCAAGCATTGCTGCGCGAGGGCAAATCCGTAAGCTGCTTCATTCTCCCTTTTCGATCTATTACAAAGTTTTTTAAGCCCAACAGCGCATCGACGTCCTCCACATCTGGCATGGCAGCCGCATCCCACCAAAAGTCTAAAAATCCTTGAGAGCATTCCCCGCCCCTTCACACTCTACCTGTGATGGATGAATCTCCCTCACCATCTAATTCCGATTCCCTTTCCAGAAAACTACATGAGCCGCTGGTACCACCGCTAATCGCGATCATCAGCGGCATTCTTTTTGTGCGCTTTCTCGGCTTTGATCCAACTCTCGCCCTTGCCTGCGCAGTCGCAAGCGGCCTCCTCTGGTTCCTTGCCCGCCACCTCAAGCAACTCATCGCAGCCTTCGTCAGCGGCAATGCGATCTTGTTCTGGATCGCCATTGCCAGCGCCTCAAAAGTCGACCATGCCCCTAAGCCCATCATCGATGTGGAACCGCGCGAAGTGGTCATGCTCAACGGCTGTATCGACTCGCTCCCGCAGCGCGAAGCCGAACGCCTCTTCTTTCTTTTCAAGGCCGCCCCCGGCGCTCGCCTCCGTGTCAGTCTCTACCTCAAGCCGGATGAACCCACTCCCGCCTGGGCTTATGGGCAACAACTCCAGCTCCCACTTCGCATTCGCGCTGTCCACAATTCCGGCAACCCCGGCAACTTCGATGCCGAACGTTACTTCGCTCACCGTGAAATTTTCTGGAGTGCCAGCATTGTCCGCAACGAAGCAATCGTTGAAAACAGCATCCCTTGTGGCAACTCTGCATATGCGCTCATCTATCAGTTCCGCGCCCTCCTGCTCAAACGCATCGACTGGATTGCCCAAGGCGATCGTTACCTCAACGCTATGCTGGGCGCTCTACTCCTCGGGGACAACGCCAAGCTCGAAGATTCATGGACCGACAACTATCGCCGCACCGGAACTTACCACGCCATCGTAATCTCCGGCATCCATATCACCGTCCTGGCCGGCGCTGTCTTCTGGTTACTCCGACTGCTCCAGTTCCGCGCCATGCAGGCCTACGTGATCTGCGCGATTCTCGCCGTCGTTTACGCCCTCATCTGCGACCTCACCGCACCGGTCGTACGCGCCGCCGGAGGCTACCTGCTCTTCCTCGCTGCCAGATATTTCTACCGCCGTGGCCGCATTCTCAACCTGCTCGCCGCCGTCGCCATCGCTTACCTGCTCTTTGACCCGGCGCAACTTTTCGAAGCCAGCTTTCAGCTTTCCTTCCTCGCCGTCCTGACTCTCGCAACCCTCGGCATTCCCCTCATCGAACACACCACCGCTCTCTGGTCGCAGGCTCTCAATCACCTCGAGGAACGGAACTTCGATACCACTAATCCTGCCGTCGGTTCACGCCGACTCGAACTCCGCCTCGCCGTCGATACGCTCAGCCGCATTCTCTACCTACCTGAAAAACGCATCGCACAATTCACCGCAGCCGTCCTCAAAACCTCCATCTGGTCGCTCGATCTCTTTCTCACTTCCGCAGTCGTCCTTGTGGGCCTTTGCCTCCCAACTATCCTCTTCTTCCACCGCCTCAGCTTCTCCAGCCTCACCGCAAATCTGCCCGTCGTCTTCCTGCTCTCACTCGCCGTGCCCATCGGATTCGCCGCCATCCTCATCGGCCCCCTATTTACACCATTACTCAAATTTCTTCTTTACACTTCTCGCAGCGTTGTCGACTGGCACCTCACCTGGGATCCGGGCGACCGCATTCCCGATCCTCCATCCTGGATTCTTATCGCTCTCCCACTGGCACTTCTGCTCACGGCGTGGGCAGCTCGTAAACTGCCACGCTTCAGTGCAATCCCGATCACCGCAGTGCTCGCAATCTTCGCGTACCTGGTCACGCATCCTTATTCACAAAGTCCCATTCTTCGTCCCGGCCTGCTCGAAATTACTGCCATCGATGTCGGCCAGGGCGACTCGATCTTTCTCGCTACACCCGGCGGACATCTGGCACTCCTCGATGCTGGCGGCAATCGCTCCACCAAATTCGACACCGGAGAATCTACAGTTTCCCCTTACCTCTGGTCTCGACAAATCTCTCACCTCGACACGCTCATCGCTTCGCACGGCGACCTCGACCACATCGGCGGCCTCATCGCTACACTCGACAATTTCCGCCCCCGCGAACTCTGGGTCAGTGCCAGCATCAGTGGTCACTTGTGGGATCGGCTTCGCGCCAAGGCCGAGGCTCGCGGCACCCTCATCCGCTATCTCGCCGCCGGTGACCAGGCCCAACTCGGCACCCTCAGGATTCAGGTCCTCTGGCCCCCTCGCGATGAGCTCATCCAAAAGTCAAATTCCACCTCCCTCGTACTGCTCCTCGAACATGGCAGCAAACGCTTCCTCCTCACCGGCGACATCGATCAGAGCGTCGAATCCCGCTTGCTCGACAACCCTCTCCTTCCACCTCTCGATTACCTCAAACTTGCTCACCACGGCAGCCGCACTTCCAGTTCCAAGGCCTTTCTGGACCGCACCCGCCCAGCACTGGCCATCGCCAGTTCGGGCTTCCAGAATTCCTTCAACCACCCACATCCCCTGGTGCTCGAACGCCTCAACGCCCATCACACTCTGCTCCTGCGTACCGACCGCATGGGGCAGATCACCGTCTGGTCCGACGGCTCAAAACTCACCACAGACCCCTATCGCTACCGCTCCCCGGACACCCTCGGCTGGATCCCACTCCTTCAGACCGTAGAATAAGAGAGTAATGGCACGTGAAACTTCAGACGACGCAATTTGGTTCCTCTCCGGTCTCGCCCTTGGCGTCACCGTTGGACTCCTCTTCGCCCCACAATCCGGCGAAGAAACCCGCATTCAGATCAAAGAAGCCGCCCGCCGCAGTGGCGAGCGCCTACGCGAACAAGGAGACGATCTCTATTCCAAGAGTCGCGATCTCTTTGAGCGCGGCCGTGAACTCGCAGACGAAGCCTCTGGCATCTTCGAGCGTGGCCGCAGTCTCGTAGACGGCTGATAAGGATTCCAATCATGAACATCGAATCGTTGCCTCCGTTCGTCAACGAGGCGTATCGTGATTTTTCTTTGCCCAAGCACAAGGCCACCATGGAGGCGGCCCTTGCTCAGGTCCGTGCAGAACTCGGCTTGGAATACGACCTCTTGATCGGCGGCAAGCCTGAAAAAAGTGGCCCCGACAAACTCCCCAGCTTCAATCCCTCTCATCCTTCAGAACTCATCGGCACTCATCAAAAGGCAAGTCCCGAACAAGCCAACCGCGCCGTTGAAGAAGCCTTCGCTTACTTCCCCACGTGGAGCGCCGTTTCACCCGCTGAACGCGCTGCCAAACTTTTTCGCGCCGCAGAGATACTGAAGCGCCGCAAGAGCGAGTTCAATGCCTGGATGGTTTTCGAAGCCGGCAAGAACTGGGCCGAGGCCGAAGCCGATACTGCAGAAGCGATCGACTTCTGCGACTACTACGCACGCCAGATGCTGCGCCTCGCAACTCCAGACCCACTAGTCCAGATGCCCGGCGAAGACGGCATCATGATCTATCTCGCGCTCGGTGTTGGCGTGATTATCCCGCCCTGGAATTTCCCGCTCGCTATCCTCGCCGGTATGACCGCCGCTGCGCTCGTCACCGGAAACACCGTCGTTATCAAACCCTCCAGCGAAACGCCTACCATCGCTGCGAAGTTCATGGAAGTCCTTCTTGATGCCGGCTTTCCACCCGAGAGTTTTCAGTTTCTCCCTGGTTCTGGCGCTGAAGTCGGAGACCTCATCGTCTCCCATCCCAAAACTCGGTTCATCTCTTTTACTGGTTCAAAAGAAGTCGGCCTCCGCATCAACGAACTCGCAGCCAAGACGCAGCTCGGCCAGAAATGGATCAAGCGTGTTGTCGCCGAAATGGGCGGCAAAGACGCCATCATTGTCGATTCAGAAGCTCCCGATCTCGACACTGCAGCCGCTGGAGTCATCGCTGCCGCCTTCGGCTTTCAGGGTCAAAAATGTTCAGCCTGTTCACGCGTAATCGTCGATGAAAAAATCTACGACGTCTTCATCGCCAAGCTCAAGCCCTTGGCCGAGGCACTCACCCAGGGCCCCGCAGACAACCCCGCATTCTATATGGGCCCCGTCATCGGCGCTAAAGCCCAGAAGACCATTCTGAATTACATTGAGATCGGTAAGCTCGAAGGCCGCCTCATCACAGGCGGAGGCAAGCTACCCGGCGACGGCTACTTCATCCAGCCGACCATCATTGCCGACATCGTTTCGAGCGACCGCCTCTTCCAGGAAGAGATCTTCGGCCCCGTTCTTGGCGTCACTAAGGCCCGTAATTTCGACCACGCCATCGAGCTCGCCAACGACTCAGAATACGGCCTCACCGGCGCAGCCTACACCACCAACCCCGAGAAGATCGAACGCGCTCGCCGCCAGTTCTTCGTAGGCAATCTCTACATCAATCGCAAGTGCACCGGCGCGATGGTCGGCGCAAATCCTTTCGGCGGCTTTAATATGTCCGGCACAGATTCCAAAGCAGGTGGCCCGGATTATCTGCTGCAATTCCTCCAGGCAAAGTCGATCTCGCAAAAGCGGCTCTAGCCCAAGCTTCCAACTGAGCTACTGTAGGGTTTGAATCTGTCCGAGGAGAGCTCAACATGACACTACAACCGCTCATTATGCATCTCGATGGGCTTTGCAAGAAAGACGAGCTCGCAAGCGCGCTCCCGTCCACCGATCAGCTCATCAGCATCGATCTTCCCGTCGGCCAAGGCCCCAAGGCCAGAAATCTCAATCCCGACGTCCGCACCATTCAGGAGGCCCTCAATAAGATTTCTATCAACCAGGGTGGCCCGAAAATTCCTCTCGTGGTGGATGGAAAGGTTGGCCCCAAAACCAACAAGGCAATAACAGATTTTCAACTCAAGCAATTTGGGATCAAGGGTGCCGACGGGCTCATCGAACCCGGCAAACAGACGATCAACCGCATCAATCAGCTCCTCTTTTCAACTCTTCCAATCGATCCGGCAGTCGAAGCTCTCATCGCTGCAAAGATGGTCTCTCATCTCGACCTGGTGTCGAGAGCCATCCACGCCGCTCAAGCCAACCTGATGATCGCGTTGTCCCCGTCCGGTGGCCTCGATCTTGGTCGCGGCTCTGCTAACGCCCGCGTGGATCGCCACTTCGCTCTCGACACCCTCAAGCCTGCACTGCGTGACAAGGCCATCCGGGACATTCTAGGCGTCTTCAACTTGTACGCCGATGCGCTTCTCATGCCCGCCATCTTCGGCGCACTGGGTGCTGGAGCCTTTGTCACAGACCCCACCGGCGATCCACGCATCGCCTTCGCCTTCGCCAACGGTTTCTTTCGCAAGTTCGAAATTGATCCCGATAAGAAAATCCCGCGCGATCGCATCTTTCTAGGGCGCCGCGCTTTTTTCGCCCTCACCGACAGCGAATTTTGCGCCTTCATTATGCTCCATGAAATGGCCCATTTCGTTGGCTTTCCCGACAAGAGTTTCATCCTGGATAACGGCCGCGGCTGGTTCACAGACAGCACGATCAAAGCGCTAAATGCTGACAAGCGCCTCCACAATGCCGATTGTTACGCTGGATACGCAACCGAATGCCGCACAGGAAGCAGCGCCAAACCGCCCTATGTAAAGGCGGCAACAACTTCCCGCTAAAAAATTCAGATAAACTTTCGGCTATGCTTTCTCGCCGCACTTTTATTGGCTCGGCCCTCGCCACAGCCGCCCTGCCACTTCACACCCTCGCCGCCCCTTTGAAAAACAAGGTCAAGATCACCGACGTGAAGTGCATGATCATCCGCGGCACCTGGGATTGGAACCTGGTCAAGATCGAAACCGATGCCGGAATCTCGGGCATTGGCGAAGCTTATTGGGGACCCGGCGTTAAAGATCTCATCCTCAAACAGCTCAAGCCTCTCCTCATCGGCGAAGACCCGCTCAATGTCGACAAACTCTACACCAAGATGCTCATGAAGAGCGCCGGTGCCGGCGCAATTGGCGGAGTCACAGTCACCGCCGCCAGTGGTATCGAAATCGCTCTCTGGGACCTCGCCGGCCGTATACTCGAAACCCCGGCCATCAACCTTCTCGGCGGCCGTTACAGAGACAAGGTCCGCTTCTACCGCACACTCCAGACGATCACCCCAGTTGAGGAACGCTCTGCCTATCGAGACACCATCGCCTCAGCCCGTGCCGAGAAGTTCGGCTGGACAGCATTCAAATTCCAGGGTGACGGCATCCCTCCTGCTGCCGATCCCGACTACAAGGAAACAGGCCACGACCCCTACACCCGCGGACTCACAACCAAAGATCTTCGTCGCATCGCCAAGGGCATGGAATGGGTGCGCGAAGAATTAGGACCCGACATCGACTTCGCGATTGAGGCCCACTGGAAATACGATTGGCGCGATGCAATCAACATGGCCCGGGCCATTGAGCCTGTCAACCCGATGTGGATCGAAGATCCCGTTCCGCCAGAGAACATTGAAGTCATGGCCCACGTCTCAAACTCGATCAACATTCCAGTCTGCACTGGAGAGAACCTGTACGGTCGTCACGGCTTTAGAAAGCTGATCGAGATGCAGGCCTGCGCCGGTGTCCATATCGACATACCCAAGTCTGGTGGCCTGCTCGAATCCAAGCGAATTCACGACCACGCCGATCTTTATTACATCTGGACTGCTGCCCACAACCCGGCGAGCCCTCTCGGAACAATCGCAAGTTGCCACGCCGCCGCCTCAATGAGAAACTTCCGCATCCACGAGTTGGCGAAATACATTGACTGGTGGCAGGACCTCGTAATCCACGACGGCCCGATCATCAAGGACGGCTATCACACGATCACCAACAAGCCCGGCTACGGTGTCGAAATCAACCCCGACGTCGCCAAAGCCCACTTGGCACCAGGCGAGGTCTGGTGGGGCTAAAGTGAGCCAGCAGGAATTCCTTGCGGCGCTTTCGCAGTTCGCCCTAAGCTACACACCCGAAGATCGTGACGATTTCCGATTCCAATGGAACGGCAAAGAGTCGGAGAACTTCGAGGACGAAAATGAGGAGATCCGGGGATTCATTGCCGACTGGATCCTCGACAACCCTGACACAGCGCCGCTGCCGCTGATCAGCGACGTATTGCTCGAAGACGCACTCTGGGCACAACAAGCTTGGCGAGCCCCGCTCCACCTCGGCCCACTGCTGGAACTCCTGCTAAGTCGAAGCGGCGTTGCCAGCCTGGCCACCTTCGCCGAGGTTGTCACTGCCTGCTCCACCTCGATCTCACAACCCCTGGCCACAGCGCTTCTAAGACAACTTAAGGCGCTCCCTGCAAAGGCTTCCGATACGACGCTGGAGACCACGATGGATCTCCTGCAGCGGCTCTGCTAGCGACCACAACCGCTCTCCCTCTAGGCACCGATTTCAGCTCCAAAACCTCCGTTCACTTTGCCGGAGCTATTCCGCCACTTAGCGCCCGAACAACACGACTTTCGCCCGATGGCCTTTGAGCAATTTGCTGTCGCAAGTATAGAGAGTAGCGTTGGTCAATTCAGCCAGTGAGATGTAAGCCGCATCATAAGCCGTGAAATTATGCCGCAGTTCCCAAATTCTACCGAGTAGAGGTAAATGCGAATATCGCTCCGCTGGCAGCGCTACCAGCCCCGTCAGTACCTGTTCACTCCGGTGCGAATCAATGCGCTGGCCAGCAACCATATTGCGAAAAGCGCTCACCACCTCTAAGTCAATCAAATGCGGGACGATGAATGCTTCTCCGCTCCCGGCCATCTCCTGCCTGAGTGAAGCAGCCGATGGCCCATTTGTCAGTAGTTCTACAACCGTAGAGGCATCGAGAACAATCATCGTTCGTCCCGTAATTGCCGAATAATTTGCGCTGCGCTTCGTTTCGTCGAAATCGGTTTCGCCTCTTGAGTGCGCTTCAGCCATTCGCTCATCGTTGGCCGATTGGCCACGTGCTCGAGTTCACGCTTGATAAAATCGGACAGACTCATTCCTTCATTGGCAGCGCGAGCTTTCAGTGTGCCGTGTACCTGATCGGCGACGTCTCTAATTTGAATCATCTTTGGCATGCTTCCAGCATACAAACATGCGCTACACACCAATTCTGGAGGGACCGGCAAACTCGTTTTATCTGCGTCAATTGGAAGCTTTTCGGTCAAAGCTTGCCAATGAAGAATTGTGGTTCCAAAATGGTTCCAGGGACATCACAGTCAAGCGAATTCCGGACGAGATCTACAAAGTGATCAAACGCGAGGCGAAAGAATAAGGGCGGAGCTTGAACGCTGAAATCATCCGAGCACTGGAAGCAGAAGCTGCAGAAGTCGAACGGCGGCGGCAACTTGGCGCACTGCGCAAAGAACTGGATCGCTTCGCCAACTCACTTCCAGGGCTGAACAACAGTACGCCGATAATTCGTCGCGAACGGAACCGATAACACATGCCCGTGAAAATGGTCATCGATTGCAGCATAGCCGTAAATTGGATTCTGAATGAGCCGGGCCGCGCCATCTCAATGCGATTGCTCGAACGCTGGCAGGCCGGAGAAATAGTTTTGATCGCTCCCGACCTTTTACTGGCAGAGTTCGCGAGCCTGTTGGCAAAGCGGCATCGCCGCAAGTAGCTGACCAAAAAACAGTCCAAACAGGCATTTCAGCTCATGCTCCGCGCCTCGCGAATTCTCTACAACATGAGGCAGTTTCTTCCGCTCGCCCTTGGCCTTTCGCTGCAACATAAGTTATCCCACTGGGACGCCGTCTATCTGGCTCTTGCGATCGAACACAATTGCTCGCTAATTACTGCCGACGCTCGCCTCTTCTGCAGCGGCAAGACCCATCATCCGGCGATCAGCCTGTTAGCCTGAGCCTTCCCCGCATCAAGCCAAAATTTCCCGCACAACCGTCCCCGCCACATCCGTCAACCTGAAATCACGACCACTATAGTTGTAAGTCAGCTTCGTGTGGTCGATCCCCATCAAATGCAAAATCGTTGCATTGAGATCATGGTTGTAGCAGCGCTTCTCAACAGCTCTAAATCCGAAATCATCCGTCGCCCCATAAGTGATCCCGCCCTTTACTCCACCACCAGCAAGCACAACGCTAAACCCGTATGAGTTGTGATCTCGCCCATTGTGAATCTTGGTAATCGATCCCGTCTCCACCGCCGGCGTCCTTCCAAACTCCGTGCCAATCACAACGAGCGTGTCCTCAAACAATCCACGCGCCTTCAAATCTTCAATCAACGAAGCCACCCCCGGATCCGTCCTCGCTGCGAGCCTCCGGTGCACCAGAATATCCTCGTGGTTATCCCATGGCTGACTGTTGCCGTAATAAATCTGTACCATCCGCACTCCCCGCTCCACTAACCTGCGCGCCATCAGACAACTCCGGCCAAAATCGTTGTCTCCATAACGCTCGCGAGTCGGCTCATCCTCCTTGCGCACATCAAACGCATCCGGTGCCTCCGTCTGCATTCGGAACGCCGTCTCCATTGCTTCAATGGAACCCTCCAACTGCGAATCCTTGCCTCTCGCTGCCAGATGCTCGCGATTCAACCGCGCGAGTAAATCCAACTG